>NZ_JBDNGN010000118.1:0-25455 GCF_041689225.1 Hyphomonas sp.
AGGCAAGTGAGGCGCGATCAAAGCCCATTCCGCATCCGTCAGGTCGCTTGCATAGCGGGAGCAATCGCGCTCATATTGTGGCCGTGTGGTTTGGCTGCGCCTGTCTGCGGCTCAGTCCAAGGCATCGTGATCTCCTGTTAGTTCGCAAACCAACAGAATCATAAGTCGCTGAAATCACACACCTCTTTTTGGAGCAGGCTCTTAGCAATATGCTCTCTATAGACAAGGCCATACTCACACGAGATATGCATGAATTGTTAATTATATTACTTGCATTTAAGGAGGGCGGTCACCTATATGGGCACAGACGGAGGCAAACATGACGGCGATGGCAGAACTGAAAAAGCGGCTCCGTCCGGGACAGGTGTACCGGCGCAAGGATCTTGCGCGCTGGTCCAATGCCATCGACCGGCATCTCCGCCTGTTGCTGGACGAAGGCAGACTGGAAAAGGTCGGTCCGGGACTCTACATGGCACCGCGCAAGACCCGTTTCGGCTCAGCACCAGCCAGTCCGGAAAAGCTGGTGGAGACATTCCTGGGAGATGACAGGTTTCTCATGGTCTCACCGAACGCGTATAACAGCCTCGGCCTCGGCACGACGCAGCTTTACAACGAACCTGTGGTTTACAACCGCAAACGCCACGGACACTTCAAGCTGGACGGACGTCCCTATGACTTCCGGATGCGGGCATCTGTGCCGTCCAGTCTGGACATGGAGTTTCTTCTGGTCGATCTCCTGCACAATCTGAGCCGATTGGCGGAGGACAAGGCGGCCGTCTTGCCGAAAGCGCTGTCGCGCGCCCGCAGCATGGACCGGACCCGGCTTGCACGCGCCGTAAAGGATTTCGGGTCAGCGCGCGCTGCGCGTCTTCTTGAACCGGTGCTTGCAGACGACATGGCAGCGTCGGACTGATGCTGCTGCATGAACTTCCAGATTTTCCGGACCTGATCGCGGTCGCCGCGAGACAGGAACAGGTCGATCCCGGTCTTGTCGAAAAAGACTACTGGATCATGCATGGCCTATGGGGCCTGCAGCAACTCGGCTTCACGTTCGAACTGAAGGGCGGCACGTCCCTGTCCAAAGGCTACGGACTGATTGACCGGTTCTCGGAAGACATCGACATCCTCATCCACCCGGAGACCGACCTCAAATATGGACCGAACCATAGAAAGCCGGCCCATGCCGCGGCGCGCCTTGCCTTTTTCGACGACTTGGCCACGCGGATCAGGATTCCAGGCTTTGCCGCCGTCGAGCGTGACACCGGGTTTGACGACTTGCCGCAACATCGGGGCGCGGGCATCCGCCTCCTATATGAGCCAATCCATCCGCTGCCGGACGGATTGAAAGAAGGCGTATTGCTCGAAGCCGGCTTCGATAAGGTGGCGCCGAACCGGCCTTGCGCGATCTCATCCTGGGCCTATGACCTTGCCGCAGCGAGCGGGATCGGAGGCCTCGTCGACAACCGCGCGATCGACGTGCCCTGTTACGAGCCGGGCTATACATTTGTCGAAAAGCTCCAGACGATTTCGACCAAATACCGCCTGCATCAGGAAAACGGTGACATGCCGGTGAATTTCATGCGGCACTATTACGATGTCTATTGCCTTCTTGGCGACAATTCGGTCCAGGAATTCATCGGAACAAAGGCGTATCTGGAACACAAGGCCAAACGCTTTCGGCAAGATGATGAAGCAGACCTCACCAGGAATGAATCCTTCCTCCTCAGCGATGCCGAAACGCGAAAGAATTATGCAGCTGCCTATGCCGGAACGCGGGCGCTTTACTACCGGGACCAGGTCGCTTTCGATGCAATACTTGAACGCATTACCGGGTTTGCCCCAAGGCTTTGATAAGCTGGCGCCCTAACACCGGACGCCCCATAAGCGGCAGCCCATTCCATCCTGGCTTCTTTGCGTTGGAATAGACGACCACAAAGAGACTTGAACGCTATTATGCGTCAGGTTGTAATTAGCTGTTTCCGATGGTGCCCGCTTTGCTCTCGGCTTGCCCTCTGCCATGCGTCTTCGCCTCCCAGTAGGCGGGAACCTCGGTTCACCCGTATCGATCCACACGTGCGGGCCCTATCTCACCTGCCCTCATTCATCGGCGCCAGCGGTTCCTCCTTGCTGAACGCGATGCCAGCAGACTCAACGATCAACCGGCGTCATGCGGCAAAAGAATCTCGTGCGGGCGCAATATTTGTTTCGGCAGGAATGCAGGCCACTGGATGAAACTGACGGGTTCCAGGCCCCGGTGAGCACTCGCAATGTCTGGAAATATCACCCCGCTGCGCGGGTCTGTCCAGGCGGCTGGAGCCGACAAAATCCGCGAAGGCATTCGACCGTGCCCGGCTCGTCTCCGGTCACGCGGCCACCCGTTCGGGTCTCCCCGCGCTGCGGGGGCTCGCCGACTGGGGGCCGCGTTGCACGCTTCCCACTGGCCTTGCGGCCAGAGAGGTCAGGCGCGCCTGGCCTCTCGAACCCTCATTCGGCCTCGGGCGATGGCGTGAGCCATTTGCCGAGCACGGTGACATCCTGGCGCTCGTAGCCGAGGGCATTGTAGAAGGCAGTCGCGGTCTCGTTCTCCCCGCGCACCATGAGTTGGACCTTTGGCGCGCCGCGGGCCGTCAGCCAGAGCTCGGCTTCAGCCATCAATTCGCGTCCATGGCCACGGGTATGGCGATCCGGTGTGACAGCCAGGTAATAGATCCAGCCGCGATGACCGTCATGGCCAAACATGACGCTGGCGACGACGGTGTCTTCCACTGTGCCGACGAGGATTGTCGCATCGCGGGACGCGATCGACCGGTCCACATCGGCATTGGGATCATTCCATGGCCGGGTCAGCGCGCACGCCTCCCACAGCGCGATCAGCGCCGCGCGGTCTGCTTCCCGGAAGTCTCGTATATACAAGGCCATGATGCACGTGTCTGGAGGGATTCGTGTCCACGGCACCAGCCTGCGCGTTTGGCGTTTACAGGCGTGGGGAGGCTTTCCCAGCAGCAGTGAGGGGGCAGACGGCGCGTCTGCCCGGGCGCGGCCCGCGCGCAAGGTGCCGGTGACCTGGGGCCGTTTAGCGCCAACGCAATCTCCTACCTTCCCGCCTTGCCCCCGGCCAGCAACGCGCTTTCTCACCCACGTCTACAACGGCGGCATCCTGTTTAAGGGAATGGAAATCCAACCAAGTCCGCCTGCGACATGCAGCATTCGAACCGGTCGGGATGGGTCCCAGTATGGGCAAATCACGTAGCCTTGGAGCCATCTGTTTCGGAGACCGCGCCATCCCGCATGATAGTCGCAGTTATCGATTGATGAAAAGGCCTTGGCGGTGCAGCGACAATATCTTGAAACAGCGAAATACTCGCATGCAGTAGTCGAAACGCATGCGCTGGCTTTTCCGGACAATTCGTCAGTGCGCTTTCAAATATTCTCAATCCGGAGTATAAGTAAAAGGCAAAACAGGGTGGGACCTGACGAAGTCGCAGACACTGGGTTTAGCGCCATCGATCTGGCAGCCATAGCGATAAAGCGTTGCCACCACAATCCATTGGGCTATCGGGCCGAATTGCTCCGTCCGTACAATGATGGACAAAATCACTGTGGAGAAAACAATGCATAAAATACCAGGTAACGCTGGTCGATTGGTGGCTTTCGGGTTGACCTCTGGCCTGTTTTGCGCAGGCGCCTTCGCGCAAGCCTTCACTTTCTCATCTACGTCTGAAACGCCGACGACCGTCGGCGCCACAACTCCGCAAGGAAGCGTCTCTGGCGCGCACTGGACAGGAACCACGACGACGACCTATGCTGACGGAACCAAGGGAGAAAGCGCGTTCAAATGTGTGTCGACAAGCCAACCACCACGCGATTCCATATTCATGGTCCACGGCGTATGCGATGGCGCAAGTGAAGACGGAAATTCTACCGTATACACTGGTTGCAACTTCATGGATGCCGAAATGACCACCATGAGCTGTGTCGGCGGCCTGATCGGCAAGACAGGTCCTCTAGCCGGACGCACCGGTACCGTTACGATTTATTCGAAAGGCCGCACATCCACCGGAACCGGCCAATGGCACGAATAAGCCATTAAGCTGCAGCCCTGCGCATAATCACCCTCTGCGCAGGGCGCCGCTTAAGATCCATATCACTCTTATAGATAGCTCGCCCGTCACGGTCATCGACCAAGTCTAGCGGGACTGGCGCATTGGGTTGTTCCCCACTTTTTGACTACCCCCCCCCTCCCCGCCAACACACTGCCCACAACCGCCTGCCCGCCGTCGTTCACGTGCACATGCTCGACAACGACGGTTTGCCGGCCTTTGCGGCGGTGCTTGTCGAGCGCCTCGACTTGCTGCGCATAGATCCGGCTGAACTTTGCCCCGTGCGTCAGATTCAGTTCGCGCATCTTTAAGGGTCTGGGGAAACTCTGATCAGTGGATTGTTGAAGCGACAGCGCTTGACTCTCTGTCAGCTTCAACGAGAACTCAGATATTCAGGCAATCAATCAAGGCGGGGCGGGGCGTGACAGAAGACGATTCGTACGCCCCATTTCTGCTCTTCTTGAACATCACTTTCAAACCGCGTGGTCACCTTTGTCTGGCGAGAATAATTTTTTACTCACAAATCGTAAGCAGCCAACGCCAGTCCGGAACCTGGTCATATCCGGACCGCGGCCGGCCTTTTTGACGGACCTGTTCTGGTCCTGCCGGGCCTATCCACGCATGCTTGGTGTGCACGTTCACGATCAAATCCCGGCATTTACCTGTAAAAATTGCAAAGCGTTTTGACTACGGCGTTGCCGATGCCGCCGCTGCACCGGTAATAAATTGTCTGGGCGTCGCGGCGCGACTCGACCAGTCCAGCGGCGCGCAGTTTGGAAAGATGCTGGGACACGGCCGATGAGGATTGATTGGTCAGTTCCGCCAACCGCGTAACCGACATCTCGTTCTCATTCAGCGCGCAAAGAATCATCAGGCGCGTATCGCTGGCCATCGCCTTCAACACAACCGCAGCTTCGGCAACGCGCTCTGACACGAGCAGGAAGGCTTCAGGACTGATGGACTTCGACTTTGCCATCACGTCACGGCTTGCGTCAGGGGAGCTACATCGGTTGTGTTAGAGCGATTTGGCATCGGTGGTGTCCAATCAGGTCCGCGCAGTGCGACATAAATAGCGGGTATGACAAGCACCGTCAGCGCCGTAGATGATGCCAGGCCGAACAGCAGTGAAATCGCTAGCCCTTGGAAGATCGGGTCCGACAGGATGACGGATGCGCCGATCATTGCGGCGAGCGCCGTCAACAGGATCGGCTTGAACCGGATTGCGCCGGCATCGAGCAGGACATCCTTCAGCGGCGTGTCAGCATCCGTCCTGCGCCGGACAAAGTCGATCAGCAGGATCGAATTGCGCACAATGATGCCCGCCAGCGCGATAAAGCCGATCATCGACGTCGCAGTGAAGGCAGCGCCGAATATCCAATGACCGATCATGATGCCGATCAGGGTTAGTGGCACCGGCGTCAGGATGATTAGCGGCACACGGAAGGTGCCAAATTGCGCGACGACCAGGATATAGATTCCGACCAAGGCCACGCCAAAAGCCAGACCCATGTCGCGGAACGTGACATAGGTAATTTCCCATTCGCCGTCCCATAGCAGCGTCGGGCGCGTCTCATCCTCCGGCTGTCCGTACATGCGGATGGCGGGTTTCACGAGACCGGCACCTGTCCAGTCAAAGGCTTCGACCCGGTCCTGAATTTCGAACATGCCATAGATCGGCGCTTCGTACCGCCCGGCGAGTTCGCCCATCACCATGTCCGTGAAATGGCCGTCCCGCCGAAACACTACCGGCGAGCCTTGCTCTTCCGACACATTGACGAGTGCGCCGAGTTCCACCGGCAATGCTCCGGTGCCGGCCAGTCGGCGCGGCACGGGGATGGACGCGGTTTCCTGTGACCAGATACGCTCTGATTTTGGCAGACGGATCCTTATATCAAGCGGGTTGCGCCCCTCTCCACGGGGGCTGACGCCCACGGTCTGCCCCGCAAAGGCCAGCGCAACCGTATCGAGAATGTCCTGCTGCACCACGCCATAGTGCGCCGCCTGCGGTTCGTTAATCGCGATTGTCAGACGGGGCTGGGGGTCGCCGATGGAATCATCGACGTCGACGATAAAGTCTGTCTCTTCGAACAGTTTCCGGACCACGCCAGCCGTCTGGCGGCGGGTCTCAGGCGTCGGACCGTAAATTTCCGCCATCAATGTCGCGATCACCGGCGGTCCGGGTGGTACTTCAACGACCTTGGCACTTCCGCCCGGCGGCAGTTCCAGGACGCTCAGCCGTGCGCGCATGTCGAGCGCAATTGCGTGGCTGGCGCGTTTGCGTTCAGATTTTTCCGACAGGTTGACCTGCAGGTCACCGAGTTCAGGCGCGTTGCGCAAGAAGTAGTGCCGCACAAGCCCGTTGAAATTGAACGGCGCGGCGGTGCCCGCATAGGCCTGCAACGTCTCGACCTCTGGCACATCGCGGATGAGGTCCGCCATCGCGAACAGCGCCCGCTCGGTATCTTCGACCGACGCCCCCTCCGGCAGGTCCAGAACGACCTGGATTTCTGACTTGTTGTCGAACGGCAGCAGTTTCACGGAAACCGCCTTGGTCGCGAACAGGCTAACGGACAGGAGGGTCGCCACCCCCACGGTTATGAGGAAAATCCAGGAATTGCGCCGCGATGCGACGATCGGGCCGGCCACGCGCCGGTAAAATCGGCCAAGCCGGGTGTCCGCGCCGCCATGCCCGCCGGCATGTGCCGTAACCTTCACGCCGCCTGCAATGCGCATCAGCAACCAGGGGGCGATGCCCACGGCGACAAAGAACGAAAACAGCATGGCCGCGGACGCATTCGCCGGTATCGGTGCCATGTATGGCCCCATCAGGCCCGACACGAACATCATCGGCAGCAGTGCGGCGATAACCGTCAGCGTAGCAATCACGGTCGGGTTACCGACTTCCGACACCGCGTTGATCGCAGCCTCGACCTTTGTGCGCCCGTCATTCATCGCCCAGTGGCGGGCTATGTTCTCGATCATCACGATGGCATCGTCGACCAGGATGCCAATCGAGAAAATCAGCGCAAACAGGCTGACCCGATTGATCGTGTAGCCCATCATCAACGACGCGAAGAGCGTCAGCAATATCGTCGTAGGAATGACAATCAGGGTCACCAGCGCCTCGCGCCAGCCAATCGCGAACGCGATAAGGATCACGATCGACACAGTCGCCAGTCCAAGATGGTAGAGCAGCTCGTTGGCCTTGTGGTTGGCCGTCTCGCCATAATTGCGAGTCACCTCGAGGCGCACGCCTTCCGGGATGAGATCGCCTTCTAGATGCTCCGCCCGTGCGAGGATCGCCTCGGCCACCTTCACCGCATTCGCGCCGGGCCGTTTGGCTAGCGCCACGGTCACAGCAGGCGCGGCGCGAAACCCGTCGCTCCCCTCATTCCGGTCAAGCGTCCACACGCGCGATTCCGTTTCAGCACCGGTCACCCGGATGGTCGCGACATCCGACAGGTAGACCGTGCGTCCATCAGCGCCGCGCAATTCCAGCCGTTCCAGTTCACTCAATGCATTGATCCGGTCCCCGGCTTGCACGAGCAGCGATTCCCCGTCCCGGCGAGCGATACCGACGGGATTGACGTTAGACGCCTGGCTGACGGTCTCGACCAGGGTCTGCAGGAGCACGCCGTAAGCTGCCAGCGCGTGGATATCGGGCTCAACCCGCATTTCCAGCGCCCGTCCGCCAACGACGCTCGTCAGTCCAACATCATCGACCTTGATCAATTCCTTCTGCAGCTCTTCTGCCAGCATCCGCAAGGATGTGTCGTTCCACACATCTCCGGTCCACGGTTCCGGCGACAGCGTGAGGGTAACGATCGGCACATCATTGATTCCGCGCCCGACGACGAGTGGCATCGGGACGCCGGTGGGAATCCTGTCCAGGTTCGCTCGAATCTTCTCGTGCACACGCAGGATGGCATCGTCGGCATCGGTGCCGACATTGAACCGCGCCGTCACCAGCGCCCCATCATCCCGGCTTTGCGAATAGACGTGCTCGACGTCAGGAATCGCCTTGATGATTTCCTCCAGCGGCTCGGTCACCTGTTCGACCACATCGGCGGCGCGCAGTCCCGGCGCGGCAATCATCATGTCGACCATAGGCACCGAAATCTGGGGCTCTTCCTCGCGTGGAATTGTCATCAGCGCGATCAGGCCAACGGCCAGCGCAGTCAGCAGGAAAAGCGGCGTTAGCGGGGAGCAGATTGTTGCCCGCGTAATCGAGCCAGAAAGGTCGGGTCTCATGGGCGCCTACTCCGGTTTTTCGATCTGGTCGCCACTTTTCAGTCCGGACAGGACTTCATACTGGCCGGCATCATTGGGCAGCGGCGCCGAGAGGGCCACGGGTGCATCAACAAAACGCTCACCGACTTTCACGCGGATAAAATCCACCCCGTAGCGTGTCGATACGAAATCAACCGGGACCAACATGGCGCGGCGTTCACCGACTGGCGCGAGCACATCCACACGCTCACCGACCAAAGCCTCCAGCCCACCCTGGACCGTCGCATCGGCAATCATGGCGCCATCACGAAGTTCCGGGTAAACCTTTATGATCGTCGCGGTACGAACCTCTCCCCCGCGTGTCGGCAGGCGAAGCGTAAAGGTCTCGCCTTCCGCCATTTCGGCAGCATGGCGCTCAGGCAGTGAGAGTCGGACAATGCCTTCAAGTGTTGCGAAACTGGCAATGACTTCGCCCGGCGATACGACGGACCCCGCCACCACTTTCACCGAGGTGACTTTCGCATCTACAGGCGCAAGGATACGACCCTCGGCTTTCCGGGCCGCGAGCGCCCGTCGCTCGGCTTCAGCCGAGGCAAGACTGCGCCGCATCACGTCGAGCGCCGTTTGCTCACTTTCGAGACGGGCCCTGGGATAGAAACCCTGTGCCGCCAAAGCGACCGCGCGGGCGATATCCTCTTCATTCTGCTTGACCTGGGCCTTCATGCCAGCGGTCCGCGAATCGAGCGCCGCTAACTGAGGGTCCAGCGTGGCGTCGATAACAAGCGCCACCAGGTCCCCGGTCTTCACCACACTCCCCTCGTCGACCAGCAGCTTACTGACAACGCCTTGAAGGCGCGAACGGGCGGTCGCCGTATCCCCGGCTTCCACCCGGGCGACGACAGGCCGGTAATCCACGATCACGGACTCCTCCACGGTCATCACCTGAGCCGAGGCCTGAACAGAAAATGCGATGCTCGCGACCGCCATGCGCAGAAGGGGCATCATGCTAGTAATGACCATGATCGACCACCCGTCCGGTTGCCGGGTCGATATGGGCGCACGGAAGACCCTGCTGCTTCCATGCAGCGATACCACCCGCCATGTGCGCAGCGTCCACGCCAGTCGCAGCCACGAATGTATCAAGCGCTTTCCGCGAACGCTTGCCCGACCCGCACTGGAACACGACCCGGCGCGCGCCATCTGTCGGCAGCGCCTTTGGCTCGAATGTCGACAGTGGCATCAGCACGGCACCATGGATGCGCTGGTTCGCAAATTCGGCCGGCTCACGCACGTCCACCAACAGGACACGTCCCGCCTTCAGTTCGTCGAATATGGCGTTTGGCGCGAGATCTTTTGCGTCACTCATGTTTGCCCCTTTTCCTGACACGATTTCGCGCAAGCTGCGCAACATTGGGAAGGATAGTGTCATCGTTATTTGGCCCCTATCCGTATTATTGCGTATTTTATGATCTTCTAAATTACGAGACCTTTGCGACACGAAAAAGGAGAGGTCAATGGCAAGAGTGGTTGTACTCGGCGCGGGTCTGGGCGGCGTCATCGCCGCCTACAATATCCGCAAGGAAGTTCCCAAGCAGGACGAAGTCATCGTTATCAACGAGAACAGCTTCTACCAGTTTGTCCCGTCCAATCCTTGGGTCCTCGTCGGCTGGCGGGAGCGCGAAGACATTCTGGTCGACTTGGCAAAGCCGATGAAGAAGCGGCACGTACAACTCATTGTCGGTGCGGCGAAGAAAGTCGATCCGGATGCCAAATCCGTGCTGATGTCGGATGGAACCTCGGTTCCCTACGACTATCTCGTCATCGCCACTGGCCCTGAACTCGCTTTTGACGATATTGAAGGCTTGGGCCCCGAATCCGGATTCACCCAGTCGGTCTGCCATATCGACCACGCACAGTCCGGTCGTGCCGCGTTCGAGGCGCTTTGCGAAGATCCCGGCCCCGCCATCGTGGGCGCAGTCCAGGGGGCTTCGTGCTTCGGACCGGCCTACGAAACGGCCATGATCATCGAAACCGAACTGCGCAAGCGCAAGATTCGCGACCGGGTGCCGATGACATTTGTAACGTCCGAACCCTATATCGGCCACCTCGGGCTCGACGGTGTCGGCGACACCAAGGGCCTGCTCGAAAGCGAGATGCGCGACCGCCACATCAAGTGGATCACCAATGCGCGGGTCAAGAAGGTCGAAGCGACCCGTATGCTGGTCGAAGAACTTAATGAAGACGGTACGGTGAAGACCGAGCACGACTTGCCGATGAAATTCTCGATGATGCTTCCGGCCTTTCGCGGCGTCGCGGCCGTGCGTGACATTGAAGGCCTCGTGAACCCCAAGGGCTTCATCATCACCGACCAGCACCAGCGCAATCCGAAATACCCGGAAATTTTCGGAATAGGCGTCTGCATCGCTATACCGCCTGTTGGAAAGACGCCCGTGCCGGTCGGTGTCCCGAAGACCGGTTTTATGATCGAGTCCATGGGCAATGCCGTCGCAGAAAATATCGGTGCCTTGCGCAAGGGCAGGGAGGCGACCCACGAAGCGACTTGGAACGCCATCTGCATCGCTGATTTCGGCGATGGCGGCGTGGCCTTCATTGCCCAGCCGCAAATTCCGCCTCGCAACGTCAACTGGTCGGTGTCAGGCGGATGGGTGCACACGGCCAAGGTCGCGTTCGAGAAATACTTCCTGCGCAAGGTCCGCACGGGCCACGCCGAGACATTCTATGAAAATGTCGCGTTGGGCCTGCTGAAGACCCACAAGATCAAGCACTGAAAGTTAGACACCGATGACGAAATCCATTGACCCGTCCACCACCCTCGTCTGCCACCAGTGCGGCACGCCGAACCGAACGCCACATAGACGGCCGTTGTCTGCGGCGAAATGCGGGAGATGCGCGGCGTCGCTCTCGACCCCGCACCCTGTGGAAATTGATGGCGCCAGGCTCGCCCGGCTGCAGGCGCGCGACACGGGAGCCTTCATACTCGATGTCTGGGCGCCCTGGTGTGGTCCCTGCCGGATGATGGCACCGGCCTATGATGAGGCTGCTGGCAAGTTCGCCGACCGCATTCGCCTGTTCACACTGAACTCGGATGAAAACCAACCCGCCGCCGCAAGCCTCGGGATCCGCGGCGTGCCGACGCTGATCGCCTACCATGACGGCCACCAGGTTGCACATCAGTCCGGCGCACAAACCGGCCCTGGTCTCAACCGCTGGATCGAGGCCGCCCTGTCGGCCGCTTAAACACAATTCCCGTAAACAAGAAGGATAGCTCTTATGAATATTGATCGCGCTGTTTTCGCCTTCGCCGGTATCGTCGTCCTCGCCGGACTTGTCCTTGGCTATTGGGTGTCGCCATGGTGGTTGCTGCTCGTCGCTTTCGCGGGCCTCAACATGTTGCAGGCATCGTTTACGGGATTTTGCCCGGCGGCTCTGGTCTTCAAGATGGTTGGATTGAAGTCGGGATGTGCTTTCAAATAGCCGACCGTCGGCACAGTTGGGGCACCCCAAAACAGGACCATATTGGTTTCGACCTATCGCAGGGTTGGCAAGCCGATCGCCGTTTTCCGCGTCGGACCAACCGAATTGGTCGCTTTACAGGCGCGCAGTCCGGCGTTTGCTGAAAACATATTCACCGATTGCGATGTCGTCGGCAACAGCATGCGGCCCCTTGCAAGGGTTCATGAAGTGATGCGTTCTGTAATCATGGGCGAAAAACCGATTTTCTTCGACGAAATGCGTCGTGCGGACGAATCTGCACGCCAACCATATGCTGAATATTGCGCGTGGCTGGATACAGTCAAAACCAACAACCTCCACAAGAAGTCCCGCGAAGCTGAGAAATTTTTCCGGCGAACGGGCATCACATTCAATGTCTATGGCGGCAAGGAAGCCGACGAGCGCCTCATCCCGTTCGACCTTGTCCCCCGCATCATAGATGGCAAGGAATGGCGCCTTCTGGCCCGCGGCATCGAACAGCGCGTGAAGGCGATCAACGCCTTTCTCCACGACATCTATCACCGTCAGGAAATCCTCAAGGCTGGACGCATTCCGGAACACCTGATCTCGCAAAACGCTGCCTTTCTGCCGCAGATGATCGGTGTCACGCCGCCTGGAGGGGTCTACACCCACATTGTCGGAACCGATCTCGTGCGCACCGGGGCAGATGAATTTTTCGTACTCGAAGACAATGCCCGAACGCCGTCCGGCGTCTCGTACATGCTCGAAAACCGCGAAACCATGCTGAAGATGTTCCCGGAACTCTTCTCGCGCATCAAGGTCCAGCCAGTCGGCAACTATCCGACACTGCTTCGCCGCTCGCTCAGCAAGTGCGCACCGACCCGGTGTACGGGTCGCCCCACTGTCGCGGTACTCACACCGGGGCTGCACAATTCGGCCTATTTCGAACATGCCTTCCTGGCAGACCAGATGGGTGCGGAACTGGTCGAGGGTCACGATTTGCGCGTTGTCGATGGCCGCGTTGCGATGCGCACAACGCAAGGCTACCAGCCAGTCGACGTGCTCTACCGCCGCATCGATGACGACTATATTGATCCGCTGAATTTCAATCGCGACTCCCTGCTCGGCGTCCCCGGCATCATGGACGTCTACCGCTCAGGCGGCATCACCCTCGCCAACGCGCCAGGCACAGGCATTGCCGACGACAAGGCAATTTACTCCTACATGCCGGAAATCGTAGAATTTTACACCGGCCAGGCGGCGATACTTAAAAACGTCCCGACGCATCGCTGTTCCGAGCCTGACACGCTGAAATACGTGCTCGAGCATCTAGACGAACTCGTCGTCAAGGAAGTGCACGGCTCCGGCGGTTATGGCATGCTGGTCGGCCCCGCCGCGAGCAAGCGCGAATTGGCCGCCTTCCGTGCCAAGCTGGAGGCCAACCCGTCCAATTATATCGCCCAACCGACACTTGCACTTTCGACAGTCCCCATCCTCACTCGCGCCGGTCTTGCGCCGCGCCACGTCGACCTTCGGCCATACGTACTCGTCTCTCCTGACAGTATCGACATCACGCCGGGCGGCCTGACACGCGTCGCGATGAAGGCCGGTTCACTCGTGGTCAATTCCAGCCAGGGCGGCGGGACCAAGGACACTTGGGTGCTGGAGGAATGACCCGATGCTAGGTAAGACCGCAGGCGGACTATTCTGGCTATCGAGATTTCTCGAGCGCAGCGAAAACACAGCACGCCTCGTGGAGGCGGGCTTTCGAATGGCACTGACGCGCGCGGCTTCGGGCGAAGACGAATGGGCGTCAGTCCTGACCACCGTCGGGTGCCGCGATGCCTATCTCACCAGGCACGAAACCGTCACGCCGAACAATGCGGTCGATTATCTGCTGCGTGACAAGACCAATCCAATGAGCGTCTACTCGGTCATGCAGATGGCGCGCGACAATGCCCGCGCTACGCGCACGGCACTGACGCGGGAAGTATGGGAGGCCGTCAATGACGGCTGGATGCTGTTGCAGGACATGCTGAAGCGACCAGTGACCCAAGGCGACCTTCCGGAGGTGCTGTCCAGCATCCGGCAGCATAGCGCCCTCGTACGCGGCGCGCTGCAAGGCACCATGCTGCGAAACGATATTTTCAGTTTCTCCCGGATCGGTGCTCTGATCGAACGGGCTGACAACACAGCCCGCATCCTCGACGTCAAATACTATGTTCTCCTTCCCACCGGGGCTCCGGTCGGCTCGTCACTCGACAATGTCCAATGGGAAATGATCCTTCGGTCAGCATCCGCCGACCGTTCGTTCCACTGGCTCAACCCCGGCAACGCAAATCCGAAGGCAATCGCGGAATTCCTCATCCTCGACGCCCGCATGCCCCGCTCCCTGGCGTTCTGCTATGATGAACTGATTGCCTGCTTGGCAAACCTCGAGAATGACTATGGCGACCGCCGCCCCTGTCATGATCTTGCATCCGCGCTGGAGGCAGGCCTCACCGGCCGGTCTATCGACGACATCATCGAATCCGGGCTGCACGAATTCATTCGCGAATTCTTGCGGGACAATGCCGCGCTCGCCTCCCAGATCGAAACAGATTACAGGTTTTACGAATAAGCCATGCGACTCCACATCAGCCACAAGACGCACTATTCCTACGACCAGCCCGTGCCTTACGGACTACAGCAGATCCGGTTGACGCCGAAATCCTGTGCCACGCAATCGATCCAGAATTGGACGATCGAGATCGAAGGCGGTCGCGAAGAATGCGCCTTCGACGACCAGCACGGAAACCGGGTGCAACTGATCGGCCTTGCTGCCGGCCAGCGCGAAATATCCATTACGTGCTCAGGCAATGTCGACACGTTGCCGACAAACGGCGTTGTCGGGCCGCATTCAGGTTTCGCCCCGCTCTGGTACTACAAGCGCCATACAGCGCTGACCAAACCCGGAAAGCTCATCCGCAAATTGGCCGCCGACATGCCCGACAATCCCGACACGATTCGGCGGCTGCACGACCTGTCGACCACCATTCGCGAAGCCATCGCTTATGAAACCGACCGCACGGATTCGGGAACGACCGCCGAGGAAGCGCTCAAGGTTGGCCATGGCGTCTGCCAGGATCATGCCCACACCTTTGTCAGCGCCGCGCGGCTGCTCGATATTCCTGCGCGCTATGTAAGCGGGTATCTCATGTTGGACGACCGCATTCAGCAGGAGGCAAGCCATGCCTGGGCCGAGGCCTATGTGGCCGATGTCGGCTGGATCGGCTTTGACGTGTCGAACGTCATTTCGCCCGATGAGCGCTATGTCCGCGTCGCCACGGGGCTGGACTATGACGAAGCCGCGCCGATTTCCGGAATCGTCTTTGGCGGCGCCGCTGAATCCCTGCTTGTGTCCTTGCAGGTCCAGCAGTAACGCTCGATCAAATCGCCGTAAACCAGGACAAGATTCGCATGACCTACTGCGTCGCGCTTCGCCTCGATCAGGGCCTTCTCTTCATGTCGGATACCCGGACAAATGCCGGCGTCGACAACATTTCGACTTTCCGGAAGATGTTCAACTGGTCGGTCGAAGGTGACCGGGTCATTACCATCATGACCGCCGGGAACCTCGCCACGACCCAGGCGGTAGTCAGCCTGCTCAATGAACGCTCGGTCATTCCAGCCGACCGCAAGCAAACCCTGCTGGCGGCTCCGACCATGTTCCAGGTCGCTCGCCTTGTCGGGGATGCGTTGAAGGAAGTGATCCACACTCAGGCCGGAGAAGGCCAGACCGCCGAAAGCACGTTTGGCGCGACGATGATCGTCGGGGGCCAGATCCGGGGCATGGAGCCACGACTCTTCCTAGTCTATCCCGAAGGCAATTTCATCGAAGCGAGCAACGAGACGCCCTTTTTCCAGGCCGGGGAAACCAAGTACGGTCGCCCCATCATCTTGCGCGCGTTCGACTCGGCCATGAGCTTTGAGGACGCGATCAAGCTGCTCTTCGTCTCATTCGACTCGACCCTGAAGGCCAATCTGGCGGTCGGCATGCCGCTCGACCTGCACGCCTACAGGATCGACACGTTCGAGACCGGCATCCAGCGCCGGATACCGTCCGACGATCCCTACTTTCACGCGATCTCATCGGACTGGGGCAACGCCCTCAAAGAGGCAATCGACAAATTGCCTGACTTCACCTTCTGAACGTGGCGAACCGGGAGGAATCCGGAGGCTTGTCGCGAGGTCAATGCGGTCCTGAGAGGGCGTCTCCCCTTCCCTTTTGAGCGTCCAGCGTCCAAACCTCGTTCAAGAATATTGAGAACAAGGTCAGAGGTCCAGGAATGCTCGAAGGTCTGAAAGTCGTTGAATATGCCACCTATATGGCAGCGCCGGGTGCCGGGTGCATCCTCTCCGACTGGGGCGCTGAAGTGATCAAGATCGAGCCACCGGGCGGCGATCCGATCCGCAACTTCTTCCGCACCATCGGCACCGACTACCAGGACAATCCGGTCTTTGACTTCGACAATCGCGGCAAGAAATCCATCGTCGTCGACACAACCACACCGGGAGGACAGGAAATCGTCCGCAAGCTTGCAGCCGACGCCGACGTCTTCCTCACGAATGTCCGCCCCGGCGGCCTCACCCGGTCCGGCATGGACCATGAAAGCCTGCGTAGCCTCAACCCGAAACTCGTCTACTGCTCGCTGACCGGCTATGGCCTCGAAGGCCCGGATGCCGACCGTCCGGGATTCGACATTGCCAGTTTCTGGAGCCGCACAGGCGTCGCCCGGCTGACCATTCCCAAAGGCCAGGATCCTTTCGCGCTTCGCACCGCGTTTGGTGACCATACGACATCCATGTCGGCAGCCGCCGGCATCTGTGCCGCCCTTGTCGAAGCCCAGCGCACCGGCAAGGGACGTCTCGTCGAAGCCTCACTGTTTCGCACCGGCCTCTATGCGATGGGCTCCGATTTCGCCATCCAGCTCTTCTTCGGACGTATCGCATCGACCAAGGGACGGACCGAACAGATTGTCCCCATTTCAAACTTCTACAAGACAAGCGACGATCACTGGATCTGTATCGTGGCCCGTCAGGGCGATGTTGATTGGGTGCCCATGTGCAAGGTGATTGACCGCGAGGACCTCGCCGAAGATCCGCGCTACGTCACCGCAAAAGGGCGTCGCCAGCATATGGAAGACGTCGTCGCGCTCATCGACGAAGGCTTTGCCAAATACACGCGCGAGGAAATTTCCGCACGCCTCGACGCCAATTCCATCGCCTGGGCGCCGGTCCAGACACTGGCCGACGTGGCACAGGATCCGCAGGCGTTTGCCTCGGGCGCCATCGTGCAGACACCGAGCGCCAAGGGCGACGGGTCGACCTACCCTGCCCCGGCCTCACCCGTCAGGTTCCCCGGCGCCGACGATGGCCCAAAGGGGCCTTCGCCAAAAATGGGCGAACACACGAAAGAGGTCCTCGCATCTCTCGGAATTTCCGAGGCGGAGATCAAGGCCATGTACGACGCTTCGGTTGTTGCCTGACCTGACGTTGCTGCAGAGGTGCTCTAAAATTCGGCTTGCCGCATTTTGACGAGCCTTGCGAGGTAGTCTGAAAGCACTTTGATACGCGCCAGTCCGGCGACATCCTCATGGATCGCTAGCCAGAATGACCGCTTCACATCGATCTCGACCTGCAGGATCGGAACGAGATCGGTGTGACGGTTCGCGATGAACTTCGGGAGGATGCACAGCCCAGATCCTGCCCGGGTCATCTCCATCTGCGCGATGATGCTCGGGCTGGACAATCCGGGATGTAGCCCCGGCAGCACATCATCGAAATACCGCAGCTGCGGCGAATAGATGAGGTCGTCGACATAGCCAATCAGCTTATGGTCACTCAGCGCGTCAACGGTTGCAATCGGTCCCCGCGCCGCGAGGTAGTCCTTGCTGGCATAGAGCTGCAGCGAATAGTCGGTCAGCTTGCGCACCTTCATCCGTCCGGCCTTCGGGCGCGTCAGCAGCACCGACATATCAGCCTCGCGCTTCGGCACACTCACAAGGCCCGATAGCGAGATAAGGTCGATTTCGATCCCCGGCCACTCATTGACGAATTCCGACAGTGCCGGCGCGACGAAGGCTGTGCCGAACCCTTCTGTGACGCCCATCCGCACCTTACCCACCAGCGATCGCTCGCCGTCTCCGGTGTCACCAATGCCCAGCGTGATCGCTTCGATGGCTTCGGCCCGTTCAGCCAGCGCTTCGCCTTCCGGCGTCAGGACATGCCCGCGCCGCGTACGCTCGAACAGCGTCTGGCCGACATCGGACTCGAGCCGCCGCAGACGCCGGCTGAGCGTGGTCGGGTCCTGATGCAGCACGGCGCCCGCAAGATCGAGTTTCTGTTGGCGGCTCACCACGAGGAATAGCTTCAGGTCGTCCCAGTTCATTCTACGTTACCTGCAAAAACACAGGTATAAGCTGCATTTATCTTCATTTACCAGAAGAAACACTGGTCTTAGACTGGGCCGAAATGACAAACAAAGGGATCAGCGCCCATGCGTGACGTGCATCATTTCATCGACGGCAAACAGGCAACCGGCAAGTCCGGCCGCTTCGGCGACATCTACAATCCGAATACTGGCGAAGTTCAGGCACGGGTCCAGCTGGCTACCGAAGCCGAACTGGGCGCCGCCGTCGCCAGCGCCAAGGCCGCCTTCCCGGCCTGGTCAATGATGAACCCCCAACGCCGCGCCCGCGTCATGTTCGAGTTCAAGCGCCTCCTTGAAGCGAACATCGACGATCTCGCGGAACTCCTCTCCTGCGAGCATGGCAAGGTCGTCGCCGACTCCAAGGGCGACGTCCAGCGCGGCATTGATGTCGTCGAATTCGCCTGCGGCATCCCGCACCTGCAGAAGGGCGAATATACCGAAGGCGCCGGCCCCGGCATCGACGTCTATTCCATGCGCCAGCCGCTGGGCGTGGTTGCCGGTATCACGCCGTTCAACTTCCCCGCCATGATCCCCTGCTGGATGTCGGCTGTCGCCATCGCCTGTGGCAACACATTCATCCTCAAGCCGAGCGAGAAGGATCCGTCGGTCCCACTACGCCTGGCCGAGCTTTTCATGGAAGCCGGCGCACCGGCGGGCGTCCTCAACTGCGTCCATGGCGACAAGGTGTCGGTCGATGCCATCCTCACGCATCCAGACATCAAGGCCGTCAGCTTCGTTGGCTCGTCCGACATCGCCCAATACGTCTACAGCCTCGGCACAAGCCACGGTAAACGTGTTCAGGCCATGGGCGGCGCCAAGAACCACGGCATCATCATGCCCGACTGCAACATGGAACAGGCCGTCAAGGATATCGTCGGCGCGGCCTATGGTTCGGCTGGAGAACGCTGCATGGCCCTCCCCGTCGCGGTCACGGTCGGCAAGAAAACTGGCGACGAGTTCGTCGAGCGAATGCTGGAATCCGCACGCGGTCTCACAGTTGGAATCTCCACGGACACAGACGCCCATTACGGCCCCGTCGTCTCCGCCGCCCACAAGGCCAAGATCGAATCCTACATCCAGATGGGTGTCGACGAAGGCGCCGACCTTTTGATGGACGGACGCGGCCATACGCTGCAGGGTCACGAGAACGGCTTCTTCGTTGGCCCGTCTCTGTTCGACAATGTGAAACCGCACATGCAGTCCTACAAGGAAGAGATATTCGGCCCCGTCCTTCAGGTCGTACGCGCCGAGACGCTGGAAGAAGCCGCCGGGCTCGCCTCCGACCACCAATATGGCAATGGCTGCGCCATCTTCACGAGCAATGGCCGCGCCGCGCGCGAGTTCGCCGCTCAGGTCAATGTCGGCATGGTCGGCGTCAATGTGCCGATCCCGGTGCCGGTCTCCTATCACACGTTCGGCGGCTGGAAGCGCTCGGCGTTTGGCGATACCAACCAGCACGGCCCCGAAGGCGTGCGATTCTGGACGAAGATCAAAACGGTCACCCAGCGCTGGCCCGAAGGCGACGACATTGGCGATCAGGCCTTCATCATTCCAACAATGGGTTAAGCGACATGGCAAATTACAATACGATCACTTTCGAGCATGGCAATCGCGTCGCGCTCGTCACGCTGAACCGGCCTGAAAGCCTCAACGCGCTCAATGCCGAAACCATGGCCGAGATCGCTGCCCTGTTCGCCGAAATAGATCGAAACCCGGACATCGCTGTCACCGTCCTCACCGGTGAAGGCCGCGCCTTCGCCGCTGGCGCCGACATCAAGGAGATGCAGCCGCAGGGCTTCTCCGACATGTATATGGAAGACTATTTCGCCGGCTGGGACCGGTTCGCTGCCAGCCGCAAGCCGGTCATCGCGGCGGTCAACGGCTTCGCCCTCGGCGGCGGTTGCGAACTCGCCCTGATGTGCGACCTGATCATCGCGTCCGACAAGGCCAAGTTCGGCCAACCCGAGATCAAGCTCGGCGTCACGCCCGGCATGGGCGGCTCCATCCGCCTTACCAAGGCCGTCGGCAAGGCCAAGGCCATGGACATGGTCCTCACCGGCCGCATGATCGATGGCACTGAAGCGGATCGCATCGGCCTCGTCTCCCGCGTCGTCCCGCATGACACATTGATGGACGAGGCAATGAAGGTAGCGAAAGAAATCGCGTCCTATTCCCTGCCCTCCCTCATGGCTGCCAAGGAAATGGTGGGTCGTGCCCTCGAACTGCCAACGACCGAAGGCGTCCGCTTCGAACGCCGCCTGTTCCAGGGCCTGTTCGGCACAGCAGACCAGAAGGAAGGCATGGCAGCCTTCACTGAAAAGCGCCCGCCAGACTTCAAGGACCGCTAGGAAAGCATCATGACAGACATCGCTTTCATCGGACTCGGCAATATGGGTGCCGGCATGTGCGCCAACCTCGCCAAGGCGGGCCATCAGGTCCGGGCCTTCGACCTCAACAAGGAGGCCGTTGCCAAAGCGGAAGCATCCGGCGCCAAAGGCGCTGCCAGCGTCGCCGAAGCGGTCAGCGATGCCGAAGTTGTTGTCTCCATGCTGCCCGCTGGCAAGCACGTCCTCAGCGTCTATTTCAGCGCCGATGGTGTCGCGGCGCATGCACCCAAGGGCACGCTCTTCCTCGACTGCTCCACGATCGCCGTCGAAGACGCGCGTGAAGCAGCACGCCAAGCGGA
The DNA here is from genome assembly GCF_041689225.1 of Hyphomonas sp. Classification (GTDB taxonomy): domain Bacteria; phylum Pseudomonadota; class Alphaproteobacteria; order Caulobacterales; family Hyphomonadaceae; genus Hyphomonas. The sequence continues at coordinate 20,963 of NZ_JBDNGN010000118.1, forward strand.
GGCCGCTGGCTTCACCATGGTCGACGCGCCCGTGTCCGGCGGTACGGCAGGCGCCGAGGCTGGCACACTTACCTTCATGTGCGGCGGGCCAGATGATGGTTTTGCCCGCGCCAGGCCGCTGCTCGAAAAGATGGGCAAGAACGTCTTCCATGCCGGTGGCAGCGGAAACGGTCAGGCCGCCAAGATTGCCAACAATATGTTGCTGGGCATCTCGATGATCGGAACAGCTGAGGCCTTCAACCTCGCCGACAAACTCGGCCTCGACGCGCAGACATTCTTCGACATCGCGTCGACCGCCTCCGGCCAGTGCTGGTCGATGACCTCTTATTGCCCGGCCCCCGGGCCTGTTCCCACGTCGCCTGCCAACCGCGACTACCAGCCCGGCTTTGCTGTTGCGATGATGCTAAAGGACCTTCACCTCGCCGCCGAAGCGGCCAAGGCGTCAGGCGCCGACATTCGCCTCGGCGAAATGGCCGAGGCGATCTATGCCAAGCTGGACGAAAAAGGCTTTGGCGGCCTCGACTTTTCCGGCGTCATCAAGGATGTGCGCGGCGAGATCTAGCGTCCCTTGAACTCAGGCTTGCGCTTTTCGAGGATCGCATTGACGCCCTCGATATGGTCCTCGGTCTCGTGCATCAGGGCCTGCGCAGCTGCCGACATTTCCATGATCGTGTCATAGGACGCGGTATTGGCCTGACGCATCAGCGTCTTGGCGAGGCGCAGCGCCTGTGGCGGCTGGCCCGCAATGCGTTCGGCCAGATTCATCGCTTCGCCCATCAGTTCATCCGCCGGATAGATCTCGGACACAAGGCCCCATTCCTTCGCGGTTGCCGCATCGATCACGTCGCCGGTGAACAACAGTTGCGCTGCCCGTGACGCGCCGATCAGGCGTGGCAACAGCCAAGCGCCGCCATCCCCGGGGATCAGGCCGAGCTTCAGGAAGGTCACGCCCAGTTTGGCGTGGTCAGCCGCCAGCCTGATGTCCGCCATGCAGGCAACGTCACAGCCAAGGCCGATGGCCGGGCCATTGATCGCCGAAATCAGCGGCACTTCCATATTGTACAGCGACCGCACGATGACATGGATATTGTCGCGGTACCCGCCGCGCACGTCATACGGCTTGCCACCGAACGCGCCCGAACGCTCTTTCATCGCCTTGACGTCTCCGCCCGCGGAGAACGCGCGACCTGCCCCGGTCAGCACCGCGCACCGGATCGATTTGTCCGCCACGACTTCGGCGCAAACTGCCGCCACGGCTGGCCCGTCGCCCGCCTGTCCCAGCGCATTCATCATGTCCGGCCGGTTCAGCGTCATGATCGCTATGGGGCCGCGCTTTTCGAGAAGGAGGATCGACATGTCTTTTGTCCCTGACTGTGTTGCTTTACCCGCTGTGCTGGCAGGCAGAGGGCGATTTGTCCACCGCTCCCTCAGGGGCATCTGGCCCGGTTCAGGAATTTCATGCGGTTGATACGCTGGCGCAGGAAGCGTCCGACCGGCTCCTCGATCAGCAAATGGGTCGCCAGTCCCACGGCGATGCAAATCGCCAGCATCACGATCACAAAGACCAGGTCGGAAGGAAACAGCCCGAATTTGTGGCGGGCCCGTTCGCCAATATCGACCAGCGGCTTGTGGATCAGGTAGAAGGCGAACGACGCCTCACCCAGCAGCACGGCGATACGTGACGAGAAGAATCGGATCGGAAGCGACGACCCGTCAAGAAACGACACGAGAAGCAGGGCGACAAACGGCGTGTAATAGAGATGGTACAATAGCGGTTCCGCCACGAACCGGGCGCCGAAATACATCGCCGCCAGCAATAGCGGGATTGTCACATATGACAGCGCCGACGCCCGGAACTTCCCCGTACGCCAGAGATCGAAAATGATCATGCCCAGCAGGAATTCGTCGAGCCGGAACAGCGGAAAGATGTAGAACATCCATTCCGCCAGTGGCAGGTTGCCGCCAACGTTCAGGGTCGGGATATAGGTGTAGACGAGCACCATCGCCGACGCGACCAGCGCGACCAGCCCGCCATAGAGCCACAGCTTCTGGCGTGAACCGAGCATCACCAATCCGATAAAGGCCGTATAGAAGAACATCTCGTTCGACAGCGACCAGGACGGGCCGTTATAGGCATAGTGCCAGTCCGTCGATGGCACCCAGCTCTGCAGGAACAGGAGGTTCACGCCATAGTTCGGCAGGCTCAGCCAGCCTTTCCAGATAAGGAATGCCGCAAACGGCAATCCGGTGAGGAAGTGCAAAGGCCACAGCCGGGCGAAGCGCAGTGCAAAATACTTTGCCCTTGATATGTCGGCGCTTCGCAGCCGCCAGCCATACGAATAGCTGATCAGGAATCCCGACAGGACGAAAAAGAAGCTGACGCCGATCGATCCCTGTTGCGCCATCTCGCCGACGATGTTCCAGGAATTGTCCCATTTGAAATGGCTCATGAACACGAGCAGGGCTGCAAAGAACCGCAGGCCCGTCAGCTGATCAATACGTGCACCGTCCCGCGCCGTCACGGCAACGGTCTGCGTCTGCTCCCTGAAAGGCGCAACACGTCGCGGCCATACCGGTTTCTTGCTTGTACGCTCTGCATCCATGACGATGACTTAAACAGCAATCCTCAGGATCGCGCCAACACTTGCGTCTATTATGCGAATTCTTCACGCACCGGGGGATAATTCACGTCTTGTTTCGCGCGAGATTATATTTCCAATGTCTTGCGAATGCCGGGCGCAGGGGGCGTCTCAGGCTTGCCCGCAAAACATTGTGCAAAACCCATCCACTGCGTGGCAATCGGGCCCGTAACGACGAGGCTCGTATCGGCCACATTCCGCGTCTGGGTCACGACCTGGCAGAATTCTTCCGCGGGTCCTTCAATGCGGTCGGGCCCGCCCGCTTCGCCATAGGTCCACACCTCGCCGGAGGGCGCCGTCAACACGACGTTCGGCATGGTCTCTGGTATGTCGAGCTTGCGGTTCTTGAACGTCCAGCCAAACGTATTGATCCCGAGCACGACGATATTGCGGATGCGGTCCGCATTTTGACGCACGACGCCAAGCTGGTCATAGATTTCCTGCCCGTGCGCCCAGGTCTCCATCAGCCGCGCCGTGATTGACGAACGCGCACTCATGTCCGGACCGACCCATTTCAGGCGCGCCTTGGGATCCGCCGAATCGTAAGCCTTCGCAGTAGCTTCGGCTTGAGCGATCCACAGCGCCAGCAGCGCCTGCCCGCCTGCATCGTCGACATGCGCCGCCTCAACCGGTCGCATGCCGCCCGCGCGTGCAATCGCGTCCATCTGGGCGACCAGGACCGACTCGTCGTTGAGCTGCAGCCACGCCATCCAGTTCCAGTAATGGAGGTGGCGCAGCACGTCATCAAACGTCCACGCCTTGAACGTGGTCGCCTGTCCGAAAGCCCCATCGTCCAGCGGCGCAAGCAGCGCGTGCAGCGCCTTGCTCTCATCCAGGAAATCCTGTGCCTGCGGCATACTCATCGCGGTTACTCCCACTCGATGATGAAAGATCCAAATATTCTTTTATTTTTCAATACATTAAAAATTATGTGGATACCTGTACCGTCATCAAAACCGGCAAGATCGCTCCGTAGGCAAAGTGAATGATGAGCACAAGTGACCTCATTGACGTTGACAAGATTCCGGTGAACCTGTCGAGCAAAAACACTATTTAGCGACAAGTCCAGGATCTGTCGTAGAGCGCCCACTTCGCAATCATTGCCGGGTCAGCGACCCAGGCCCATGATCGAATGGAAAGCTGAACACCTGCGCCCAGAGCCCGGTCATCACATACTGCCGATCGGCGGGATGCTGATGTTCCTCGGTCTTGAACTCTGCCAGGAGCCCAAGCCAGCAGAGGGGATTAAGAACCTGGCTCCGGATCATGCCCGGAACCCTGTCGTAGAGTTCAGCGGGATCCGGTGGGCCATAGAGTATTTCCCGCAAGGCGCCACAGGTCAGGCCCTGGGCAGCTTCGACACTCAACACACCAAGGAAAACGCTCCAGTTCCCGAGCAGCGGCTCCGGAATCCTGGAGGAAGCCGCGTGGTCGATTTGAAACAGGTAGAAAGGCGCGACGAGATTGTAGAGGTCGCCGGGCTTGCCGACGACCGCCCTGCCCGCATTCGTCAGCCGGCACGTAAGTTTGTAATGCCGGATCAGTTTCAACTTCAGAAGGACGAGGTGCACTGCTTCAAGCGGCGGAAAGTCATATTCGTTGAGCACCTTGTTCACGGAGAAGAGCTTCTCTTCTCCCCAACCAGGCCAGGCGAACTCCCGAGCGGCCCTATGCACGAACTTGCGCTGGAAGGCCTTGGCCTGGGTCAACCCAATTGTTTCATGCTCAAAGAGGTATGCGAGCAGCTTCTGCGCCGCGCCGATCATTGGCGCGCCTTCGAGCGCAGGCTCGTCATTGCTCACGGGTTGAAGCTGAAACATATTTGGAAGACTCGGTAAGCCGTCAATTTCCTGA
>NZ_JBDNGN010000119.1:0-5165 GCF_041689225.1 Hyphomonas sp.
CTCGACGCGCAAAATCAACAATGTTACTCGTTTCCATGGTGGTGTATCTCCTTGGGTTGGGTTGCTGTCTCACAACAACAAAACAACCAGATACGCCGCCAACCTTCAAACCGCTCAAACACCAGATTCAGTCATAGCTCATGGCCATGCGCCTTCACCTATGATCGATCCTGATTGCTGGATGTTCCTAGCCAATACACCTAATCGAACTGGATCGCTGCATTCGCGTATATGGGATCATAGTAAACGCCGCCAGCCTGATAATCGGCATTCCAGTTTCGTTCGCCGGTCGCATCGGTACGATAGATATATGGCGAGAGAAGCAGGCGTTCCTGGTGCCAGCGCCCATCCTGCCCGGACGGTATCTCTGTCCCAGACCCATAGAGCATCAATCCCTCATCCGAACGGATCTCGTGCTGCGGACTCACATCCCGGTACTCATGGCTCACATTCATCAGCTTGTGACCCAGCTCATGCGCAATCGTCAACTTGTTGGTTGAGTCGTGCTTTGTAAGCGTGATCACGCCACGTATCCGGTTAGGTATGGTATCGGCGTAGGAGTAAGATGGGAACGAAAGCCCAGAGGTGTTCACCATTTTTGGGGCCCAGTTACGTCCGCCGTCGAGATCCTCATAGTACGGCATGTAAACATTCTGCATCGCGACCAGATAGACGGTACGACTGTTTTGGAGTGCCGGTTCGATAATGGTTTCGAAAGACTCCACAGCTCCATCCGACATTTCTGTCGGATGGATGGCGCTCTGGACATACATGTTACCATAGCCACCAGAAGGCAGCTCGGTCTCCCATTTCGAAGCAGAGATCGCCAGATGCGAAGGATCGACCGTCCCTGTTTTGACCCAAAGAAGATTGAGCTGGACACCGGTCGGCTCAAAGACCTTTTTGGCGTTCTGGAACTCTTCCACTAGTCCGCCAAGCGGTAGTATTTCGACTGCGTCCGGGTGAAGATTCGATGGATAATATAGACCGATATCGACAGTCGGTTTCCCGATTTCGAGATCGGAATTGATCGCCTCGACATCAATCGTATCGACGAGGCTCCATTGCACACCGGTTTGCGCAGCTTGCTCTGAGGCATGGGCTACGGAGGAAGTGTTTGCGGCACATCCGCCCAAACTCAGAGCCAGCAGTGACGCGGCAAGGAACGTCCTATTCATAGGCATTCTCCTTTTTAATCTGTTCTTGGTGTGGATTATTCGGCTGCCCCAGAGGCCTCCAGCACGGCATTGAAGTCCGGATTCTTAGCCCGGGCGAACTGGATGGCCGGGTGGTCAGCGGGCAATTGATGATAGTAGAACGGCTCGCCATCCTTCATCTGCACATCCAGCTTTGCAGCCATCTCGCCGATGCCAGTGACAAACGACTCGTAATTTTCGCCATCGCGCCTCTTCTTGAAGATCAGAATCTCGGCACCTTCCGCAAACGGCGCTTCCCAGCCAGTTGGCATGTTCGAGCCGAAGTGGAAGATCGACCCGGCTTCCATCACCTTCCGCTTGCCTTCGCTGCACAGCACATAACGGCCGCTTATCGTATAGACGATGCTCTCGGTCGGGTGTGGATGCTCCGAAAGGAACATGCCCGGCTCAAGGCGAAGCGTATAGGCGCGTAGCTCTTCACCGAACAGGAGTGGACCGAAATATCCTTCATGCGAGAAGGTGGCGCTGCCGCTGTTCATGGCCTCCTGAACACTTTCGATGATCTCGACATTGTTCGCCAGCTGAATGTATTCAGGGGAGTTTGGTGTCGCGGCAACCGTCATGGCTGGCTTCGCTTCTCCTGGCATAACGTGCGACCCGTCAGCCGCATGCGAGTACCCATGCGCCTCGTCGCTGGTCTGGGCAGTCGTCGCAGGCACTGCAGATGCTGAGCTGGACGTAGCAGACGCCGCGGGGGCCTGCTGCTGTCCCGTTGATCCCATTTCAAGGTGAGCGTGAATGTGATCATCTCGGCTGATCGGATATTCTTCACGCATTGTGGTATGGAACAGGCCGTGAGTCTGCATCAGGAACAGGACGAAGCCAGCGAATATCAGGCCCGCATTGATGAAGACGCTTGCAGATCCGAAATGCCTTGTCCGTCTGAGCAGGTTCAGAGCGAGCCACATCACAACGAGCGCAGCGATCTGACCGAACTCCACGCCCACATTGAATGACAGAATGTGCATCAGCAGGCCGGAATCCTCCCGAATTGGCAGCTGCTGTAGCCGCGTCGAGAGCCCGAATCCATGGATCAGGCCGAACAACACAACCATCAGCAACAGATTGGGTGACTTTGTGCCGAACACTTTCGGAAAACCATCCAGGTTTTCAAATCCCTTGTAGATCACCGTCAGGGCAATGATCGCATCGATAAAGAAGTAATTAGCCGTGATGCCCAGATATGTAGCAGTAATCAGCGTGATCGTATGGCCGATCGTGAAAGCTGTGACGAAGCGAAGAATTGACGAAAAACTCGTCAGGAAGAACATGACCCCAAACAAGAAGAGCAAATGATCATAACCCGTGATCATGTGCTCGGCGCCCAGGATCAGATACTGAAGATCTCCCCCTTCCAGCATTCTGCGTCGCGCTTCCTCCGAAATACCATGTGCATGAGCGACAGGTGAAAGCAGCACCATAGATCCGATCAGCGCAGCAGCTGCCTTCATTCGCGCAAGCAACATCTCAAACTCCGATGTTTTGAGGATTACATTAGATTTGGCGAATTGCCGGCTTGAGGCAGGGGTACATTCACACTCAAGCCGGCAACCGCCTCAGCGTTTAGTCCAGAACCCAGGTTGCGCGGGCGTAGTAGTATCGTCCGAGCAACGAATAGGTCAGGGTATCGGTATTGCCGTCCGACCAAGAACTGACATAAGGGGCTTTCTTGTCGAACAGGTTGTCAACACCCGCACTCAATTTCAGGTTTTCTGTAAGCTGATAACCACCTTGGATATTGTGATAGAGGACAGCATCAATGTCGGTTCCAATTGAACCGGGAGTGCCAAAGTAATCCGTTGCCGAACCAATAAGCTGTGCACTGTAGGTTCCATTCCAGGGACCGGAGCTGGCCGACCAGGATCCTGTCGCGCGCCATGACGGATAGCCGCCATCACAACAACCAACGCCGCCGTCATAGACGAAGGGCGCGTCACCATCGAAAGCTGTTACCTCGTATTTCATAAGGTGAGTGGCCTGAACTTTCACCGAGTGTTCTATGTTACCCGTTGCAAAATCATAGGTCGCGCTGATGTCGATCCCCTGCATGACTTCATCACCCGTGTTGGAGCTTTGCGCAGACAGGAAATCGATATCTCCAGTCAAGGCATTGCGCGATTGGTGAGTCGGTCCACAGAACGGATGGGAAAGGCCAACGGACGTGTAGCAGGATGCAAGTTTTGTAGAGCCCGACGTCTGGCGGATAGCGTCCTGGATCTCGATATCGAAGTAATCGACCGTGATCGAAAGTCCGGGAACGATACTGGGCTGATAAACAGCGCCGATCGTGAACGTTGTCGCGTCCTCAGGTTCCAGGTTCGGATTGCCCCCTTGGTCGGTCAGAATGACTGACCCCAGCTGGGTGTAACCAACCGGTACACCGGCAGCCTGGCAGTTCTGATAGATGTTGCTGGACGGATCCATCGACGACCAGTTGGAACAGGGATCGGTTGTCGGGATCTGGCCTTCACTCACGCCGGAAAAAAGCTCTGTGACACTTGGGACCCGGAAGGCTGTCGAATAGGTACCGCGTAGCTTGAAGTCGCGGACCAAGCTCCAGTTCAGTCCAACCTTATAGTTTTCATCCGAACCGAAGAGATCATAGTCGGAATACCGCACGGCCAGATCAAGATCGACGGCTTGAGCGAGCGGAAGGTCTCTTAGCAATGGCACATTAACCTCTGCGTAGAGTTCCTGCGCTTCGATCGAACCGCTTACCGGATCCTGCGCATTGCCGAGCGCAAAACCCGCGACAAGTAGCGAATCCGGCTCAAGCCAGCCCTTGTCCTGACGATACTCGAACCCCGCAGCAAACCCGACAGGCCCGGCAGGCAGGTCAAACAGCGCGCCAGAGATATTGCCGGTAAGGCTGATCTGCTCGTTTCCGCCGGTGTCGCGCTGGTTGATCAGGATATAGTCTCCTACTGCCGGAGTCAGGTCACCTTCACCCAGAATATCCGCGCAGGGAATACCGTTTGTCCCGCATAGCGCGGGATCAAGGGTTTCGGCCAGGCGCTGCGTATTAATATTGTTCTGCAGCGCATCGACGGCCGTGTTCCTGCCCCAGTTCAAAGACAGGTCATAATTCCAGCCTTCCCACAGATCGCCCTCAATACCAGCGACCAGCCGCCAAGTCGAAACATCCTGCTCGAACTGCCTGGAACCGAATTCGGCCGTACGGCGGCGCAGAAGAATAATGTCTTCGCCAGTGGGGTTTGTCGGATGGGACGCATCGAATGCAATATTGGTCAATGTTGCCGGTGATCCGGGCTGGTTCGACGTACGCCAGTTGAACAACGCTTCACTGAAGAACCGTATCGAATCCGTAATTTCATAGTTACCAATGGCCGCAAAGCTTACGCGCTCGACGGGATTGGAGGCATTGAAGAACGGATTGGAATTGAATCCATGCGCAGCAAGGCTGAAGGGCTCATACGCATCGCCGCCAATGAAATTGATCTGATCGCCATTCGGCAAAACTGCCCGGCCACCGGCCGTGCTCGAACTCCCCGATGTACACTCGAGATCGCCATCTCCATCAAGATCCGCCAAAGCACAGGGCGCCCGCACATCAAGCGGCGCGTCAAGATTGTTTTGGTAGCTCGCATTGAACATCAGGCTGCCGCGGTCGTTGACGACACCCCATGTCATGTCGAGGAGATATTCTTCGGCGTCCCCCTGATCGGAGATGCCGAATTTTGAATCGAGCCTAAACCCCTCAAATTCATCCTTGGTAATGAGGTTCACGACACCAGATACAGCATCGGCGCCGTACACAGCTGACGCCCCATCCTTCAGGACTTCGACGCGCTGGAGGAGCGAGACCGGGATCATGTTAAGATCTACCGAGCTGTTTGCGCCGGAACCGCCTGCAACAACCCGCCGCCCATTAAGCAGCACAAGCGTTCGGTTCGCGCCGAGACCGCGCAGATTGACCTGCGCCGTTCC
>NZ_JBDNGN010000120.1:0-57715 GCF_041689225.1 Hyphomonas sp.
CGCTGGCGACGCACGCAAGCCTCAAGCTCAATACGGTCTGATGAGGAAAGAAAGCCGGTGCGGATCATGGGCATAGCTGAATCGTTCCAAGCCCAGCCGTCAAGCCATCAAATTCGGCTTCCGCAGGACTCGGAGTATAGTCGTTATTTGAGGGGCGGGACACTAGGCAGGATCCTCCGGTTTCCAGGGCCCGGTCCGGTCGAGCGTAATGCGCTCGATCAGGACGGCTCGGCTCTTGTTCGGTACGACCGGACGAATGCCGAGATAGTCGACGCCCTGGTCGCCCTCGATGCGTGGCACATCATAATCGAAACTGAAGTCGGAGAATTCAGGCTTGAGATCAAAAACCCTCCAGCCGGACTCGCCGACCCGTCCCGCCGAATAATTCATCGCGATCTGCATGGCGCCGCGATCATCCGCCGGGCGCGCGCGAACCGTGATCCGAACCGTCATGCCGGAAAACTGCGCCTCGATGTCGGCGGCCAGGCGGAAATGCGGGCCAAGTTCCGATTCGTCCCGCAGCGCGCCCGTCTCGGCCTCGATATAGAGCAGGGTCTTGTTGTCCGTCCCGTCCACGAGTTCCGTCTTGGCATTGCCGCCCGCAAAGATCTTGTGCAGGTAATCGCCCTCTATGGCGATCTTGTTATAATTCGCGCCATCCCCGGCAACGGCACCGGATGGCAAGGCACCGATCCCCGGACGGATTGCCAGGAAAACCATCATGGCCACAAGTGCCAGCGCGGCGGGGAAGAAAAACCAGTCCCGCATCTGCCTCATCCTTCTGTCGCATTGCCCCGCGCAAGGACGCTGGCCAATCATTGCTTCTGCTGATAGCAGGAGCACGAACGGTTTGGCGAGCCGTATGCTCGGCTTCAAATGCTTTTTTGGGGATCAATCGCGATGTCGAAGTCGGCCTTGAAGCGCAGGGCGAATGAGGCGCGAAGCTGGCTTAGCGACGCCTGTTTTCCGCTCTGGGCCGACCGCGGCATGAATTCTGCCGGACTTTTCCGCGAAGTGCTCGATCTCGACCATGGACCAGCCGAGCGCGATTACGCCCGCGTCAGGGTCCAGGCCCGCCAGACATACTTTTTTTCGGAAGCCTTGCGCCTTGGCTGGCGTCCGGACATCTCCACGGATCGAATCGAGCATGGCCTCGGCATCCTGACAGAGCTCGCCCGCAGACCCGACGGGTTGGTCGGTCGCTTGCTGAACGCTGATGGCAACGGTTTTCTCGACGACACGCCGGACCTGTACGATATCGCTTTCACCCTGTTCGCGCTTGGGGAAGCCGACGATTCGCTTGGCGGCACGGGTGAAACCCGCGCCAGCGCCGCCGCGCTGTTGGATTCGGTTGATCGCCAGATGCGCGACCGGGTGAACGGTGGCTATGCCGAAGCGCTGCCGTTTCCACAGATTCGGCAGCAGAACCCGCACATGCACCTGCTCGAAGCCTGTCTTTCACTGCACAAGGTTGATCCGGAAGGCGGGCATCTCGCCCGGGCTGGCGAGATTGTCACCCTGTTCGAAGCCCGCTTTACGGCCGGGCCGGGCGGACTGCTCGGCGAGCGGTTTGCCGTCGATTGGGGCATTCCGCAGGGACGCGACGCAGAGATTGTCGAGCCGGGACACCAGTTCGAATGGGTCTGGTTGCTTCACGCCTACGCCGACGCATCCGGCATGCCGGTGCCCGACGCTGCCGGCACGCTGTACGCCTTCGCCTGCGCGGCGCTCGATGCCGACGGACGGGCGTGCCAGGAAGTGACGCGCGACGGCGAACCGGCCGATACGTCGCGGCGTACCTGGCCTCAGACCGAAGCGCTCAAAGCCCATATCACCATGTTTGAACGAACGGGCGAGGAGCGATTTGCGGCCGCCGCCTGCCGCAGCTTCGACGTGCTCATGGATGAATTCCTGACTGTGGATGGCGGCTGGATCGACCATTATGGCGCTGAAGGAGAAGTTCTCGCCACGGACATGCCAGCTTCGACCGGCTACCATGTTGTCCTCGCCTTCGCTGAACTGATACGGGTCATGAAGGCTTGAACCCGCGATGTTTTAACGTGAAAAGGGCGCCAGGTGCCCGTTTTGATGCCCGTTTGAAGAAAGCCTGACCATGACCAAACTCGCCCTCGTCCGCCACGGACAGTCTGCCTGGAACCTGGAAAACCGTTTCACGGGTTGGTGGGACGCTGAGCTCACCGAAAAGGGCGAAGCCGAAGCGCACCATTCCGGCGTCCTGCTCAAGGATGTCGATGCGGACTTCCGTGCGGCCTTCACCAGCGTTCAGACCCGTGCGATCCGTACCCTTTGGATGGCACTCACGGAAATGGGCCGCGTCTGGATGCCTGTCGAGAAGCATTGGCGCCTGAATGAGCGCCACTATGGCGGGCTGACCGGCCTCGACAAGGCCGAGACCGCGGCCAAGCATGGCGACGAGCAGGTTCATGTATGGCGGCGCTCGTATGACGTCCCGCCGCCGCCGATTGACCCGGACAGCCCGCTCAATCCGGCGAAGGATCCGCGCTATCGCGGCATCGACGTGCCAGCCGCCGAAAGCCTCAAGATGACGCTTGAGCGCGTATTGCCCTACTGGACCGATGAAATCGCGCCCGTACTGAGTGCCGGCACCGACACGCTCATCGCAGCGCACGGCAACTCACTGCGCGCCCTCGTCAAACACCTGTTCAATGTGCCGGATGAGTCCATAACCGGGATCGAGATTCCGACAGGCAACCCGCTTCTCGTCGAACTGGACGACAATTTGAAGCCGATTTCAGTCCGATATCTGGATTCCGGCCGCAGCACATTGCTTCCCGACCTACCATGAGCCGACGCCTCGACCGCCGCATGATGGGCCGCGCCCTCGCGCTGGCGAAACTGAACCAAGGCCTGACCGCCGAAAATCCGTCCGTGGGGTGTGTGATCCTCGATGCGGACGGACACATTGTCGGCGACGGCGTCACCGGCCTTGGCGGACGCCCGCACGCTGAGGAAATCGCATTGGACGAGGCCGGCCCCGCCGCGCGTGGTGGAACCGCCTATGTCACGCTCGAGCCTTGCCGCGAACGCTCGGCAGGCGGGGCCTCATGCTCGCTGAAACTGAAAGAGGCAGGTGTCCGGCGCGTCGTCTGCGCCATTCTCGACCCTCATCCGCTGGCCAATGGCGGCATCCTCTCCCTCCGCAAGGCAGGCATCCTCGTCGACATCGGCATCGGCCACCATACGGCCGCGCGCCTCTATGAGGGCTTCTTCAGTTCGGTTCACACAAGCCAGGCCTGACCCGGCTCAGCCTTCAAACGGGCCCGCATGCGCGACGATCTTTTCATAGAGCGCCAGTGAATCCCGCTGGAACGCCGCCTTGGTGAATTGCGCCTCATAGGACGCTCGGCCACCCGCTACGAGTTGTGCCGCAAGCGCCTTGTCGGTGACGACCTTGCGCAGGGCATCGGCCAGTGCGTCGACATCATTCTTTGGAATGAGCAAACCGTTGACGCCGTCTTTGACATAGGCCGCCGGACCGGCGGCGTCCGCCGCCACCAGGGGCCGGGACGCCGCCCAGGCATCAACAGTCACCGTACCGAACGGTTCATAGCGTGACGGGAAGGCGACCACATCGCACGCAGCCAGAAGCGCGCCGCGATCATTGCGCCATCCTAGGAAGCGCACGCGGTCATCGAGTCCGAGGCGTTTGCAGTGCGCCTTCAATTCAGCTTCCAGCGGGCCATCGCCCGCAATCCAGACATACAGGCCATCGATCTTGGTGGCCGCATCGAGCAGCGTATCAAGGCCCTTCTTTTCATGCAGCCGCGCCAGCGCCAGGGCGACAGGTGCGTCGTCCGGTGTGTCGAGCGCTTTCCGGCTTGCCGCGTCTGCCCCGGCAAAATCAGCATAGGTGTGCACGATGGCCGACCGGTCGTCGCCGACACCCTGTTCGCGGATATGGCGCAACAGATCGATGGTGAGGCCCACATGCCATTCGCAATGGGCAAAGCGCGCCAGCTTGTAATAGCCGCCATACCAGCCAATTGACCGGGCACGGTATTGTTTCGTGGCAAACTGCCCAGCCCGGCCCATCCAGTATTCGATCACGTCCGGCCTGAACCGGGTGATCGCGTCAGCGATCACGCGCCGTGTCGGGAAGGGCCAGCTATTGTTGAATGCGGCCACATCGACGCCTAGCCCGGCTTCACGAAACTTCTGGATGCGGAATTCATTGTCCGGCCGGGTGACGACATGTTGCTCAAGATCTGTCTCGGCAAGCGCGAGCACCGACTCAAGCATAATGTTTTCCGCGCCGCCTTCGGCCGCGCCCGCCATGACATGCATTACCCGCATTTCATCTGTCCTTCGTGTCCTGCCGCCAAGGCGGGCCCGCCGTCACAGCAGCGCATAGCGATTATCGGCCGCAGCGGCAAACGCTGCTTGGCAGTTGGGGGTGAAGTCCCTAGAGAAAGGCCTGACCAGCAAGGATAGCGCAATGAACGATTATCGTCTGTTCGGTGCAGACACGTCTCCCTATTCGATCAAGGTGCGGGCGTTCCTGCGCTACAAGGGGCTGGCGTTCGACTGGATATCGCGGTCGCGTGCCAACGAAGCTGCCTTTCAGGCAAATGCCCAGCGGGTCGCCACGGTGCCCCTGCTGGTTTCACCGACCCGGCCGGCCAGCCAGGATTCGACGGCGATGCTCGCGGCGCTGGAAGCCGACCATCCAGAGCCGTCCGCCGTACCCGACGATCCGGCCTGCGCCGTGATCGCGCTCGTGCTCGAAGACTATGGTGACGAGTGGCTGAACAAGTGCATGTTCCAGCAACGCTGGAGCCAGTCGCCGGACCGCGAGGCTGCCGCGCTCCGCGTCCTGACCCAACTCTATGATGGCAAACGCCCGCGCGCCTACAAGGCCCAGCAAACCCAGATCGCCGAACGCATGGCGGCGCGCCTGCCGCTGGTCGGTGCGAACGCCGAAAACCGAGAGACACTGGATAGCTCGTGGCGCCGGTTTGCGCTTCGGCTCAACGATCATCTTCAGGACCATCTCTTCATCTTCGGGGGCAGGCCGTCTGTCGCTGACTTCGCCATTGCCGCCCAGTTCCAGCAAATGCTGCTCGATCCGACACCGGCGGACTGGCTCCAGAATAACGCCCCCTTCGTGGTGCCTGGTGCGAACATATGGAATACCCGCATGCCGGCGGACCGTTCGAAGACCTGAATGCGCTGGAAGGCACACTCGCTCCGCTCTTCGCCGAAGAGCTCAGCGTCAACTACCTGCCTTGGGCGAGTGCCAACGCTGCCAGTGCCTCAAGGGACAAGAAGCGGTCTTCGGCAACGCTTGGCGACGGCGTGTTTGAACAGTCGACACAGCGCTACGCGGCCCGCGCCTTTCGCGCCGTGAGGTCCGCCGTCGCCAAGTCGTCGGAGAACACAGCCCTGCAGGACTTCCTCGCGACAGTGGGCGCACGCAAGCATCTCTCCTGATCAAATGAAAAGCGGCGCGCCCGTCAGGACGCGCCGCTCAAAATCAGTTAGCCGACTTTGCCTCAGACAGCGTTGCCGGCGGCTTTCTTGCCGATCAGCCGCGGCTCGGATGCCTCGGTATGCGAGCCGATTTCGATCTTGCGAGGCTTTTTCTCTTCCGGCAGTTCGCGCACGAGATCGACGCGCAGCACGCCATGGTCGAGGCGCGCGCCAGTCACAATAACGTGATCAGCGAGCTGGAACCGACGAATGAAACTGCGCTGGGCAATGCCGCGATGCAGGTATTCGCGCCCGTCGCCATCTTCGTTCTCACCTTTCTTGCCGGCAACCGTGAGCTGGCCTTCCTTGGTTTCGATGTCGAGGTCGGCATCGGTAAAACCGGCCACCGCGATTTCGATAGCGAAGGCATTCTCGCCGGAACGCTCGATATTATAGGGCGGATAGCCCTGCGTACCGTCGAGCCGGGACGCGGTGTCAATCATGGTGGCCATTCGGTCGAAGCCAACCATTGTGCGGTAAAGGGGGGTCAGATCGATATTGCTCATGGAAACAGTCCTCTCATTTGAAGCAACTGTGAGAGACCTGAAGCAAACAGGCCCTCTGGTATTTTCGGGAAACATGAATTCCCAGCCCGTCATCGGCGCTGGCATATCACCCGGTCCCGGCCCGCAATGCAGCACCGTGACAAGTAGTATTTGGGTAGCGTAAGGAGGTGTTCAAGATGTGGACCGAGGAGAACGCCATGAAGAATTTCCTGCTCGCCGGGGCTGCGCTCAGCCTGATTACCGCCTGTAGCCAGGCCGCTGCGCCCGCCAAGCCCGAAGCACCCGCTGTTGAAATGGTCGAAACGGTTCCCGAACTCAGCCCGCTGCAAGTCGCCATGAATGACTCCGCGCGGTCCGACGAGGAGAAGGCCCGGGATGCCTGGCGCCATCCGGTTGAGACCCTGGAATTCTTTGGCGTTGAGCCCTCCGATACCGTGATCGAGATCTGGCCCGGCGGCGGCTGGTACACGAATATCCTCGCGCCCTATCTGGCTGCCGGTGGCGGCACGCTGGTTGCGGCGGGCTTCGATCCTGCTGCCGCACCGGATGAAGAACGCCGGAAACGCACGGAATCGCGCCTCGCCGAGTTCAAGGCCAATTATGCCGACCCGCATTTCGGCACGATCGAATACAGCGTGTTTTCCGGCATCAGCGGCCCGCTTGCCGCGCCCGGTTCAGCGGACGCGGTGCTGACATTCCGCAACGTGCACAACTGGATGTCAGGCGGCTACACAGAGAAATTCTTCACCGACGCCTTCGCCGCACTGAAACCCGGCGGCGTGCTTGGCGTGGTTGAGCACCGCCTGCCATCCACCGCCACGCAGGATCCGACCGGCGCGACCGGGTATGTCCACGAGGACTTTGTGAAGGCCCGCGCCATCGCCGCCGGATTCGAATTCGCCGGCCCCAGCGAAATCAACGCCAACCCGGCCGACACCGCAGACCACCCATTCGGGGTCTGGACGCTGCCACCGAACAGCAAGTCGACCGGTTCGGACGGCAACACGCCGGACGGGTTCGACCCGATGCGCTATGCCGACATCGGCGAGAGCGACCGGATGACGCTGAAATTCGTCAAACCGGAATAGAAAGCGGCTCGGCCCCAGGGCTAAAAACCTTCGGCAGACCCGGGGGCGGTGCGGACGTGTCGCCTCCTTGCCACCCCCAAGGCACCCCCTCCCGATGACCCTGCAGACCCTCTTCGCCACCCTTCTCCGCCACGCCGAAATCGGTGATGAGCCCCTGCGCACATCATTGGAAAAAGTGTGCTGGGTGCTCGAGGACGAAGACGAGGCGGGAAATGACTGGTGCGACCATGAGGGCTATGATGGCTACACGTCCTATGCCTCGCTCGACGACCTGCCCGAGCGGTTTCCAGAGGTCGCAGAGCTGCTGGCTTTCCTCGATGCCGAAGCGGCGAAGTTCGCCCGCGACCTGCACTGGGACATGCAGGACCAGGCCCTCGAACTCAACGGGCTCTGGGTCAATATCCTCGGGGAAAGCGGCAGTCATTCCGGCCATATCCACCCCGGCAGCGTGATCTCCGGAACCTATTACGTGAGCATCCCTGAAGGCGCTGGCCAATTGAAGTTCGAGGACCCGCGCCTCGGCTTGATGATGGCTGCGCCCCAGCCGTTGGACGATGCGCCTGAAACGGCCCGCCGCTTTGTCTACGCCAACCCAAATCAGGGACACGCCATGTTCTGGGAAAGCTGGTTGCGCCACGAAGTGATGCCAAACCGGTCGGAGACGCCGCGCCTGTCCATCAGTTTCAATTATGCGCTCAGGCGATCCTGATTGCTGATTGGCCAGCGCCGCCAGGAGGTTTCCAGATGATCATCGTTATCGGGAGTGTCGTAACGACGTCGGAGACGCACAACGCCGTCCTTGACCTCAGCCTGAGGCACGTCGCCCGGTCCCGCGCCGAACCCGGCTGTATCGCCCACAATGTCCATGCCGATTGCGAAGACCCGGCGCGCCTCGTCTTCGTGGAATACTGGACCGACATGCCCGCCCTGCTTGCACATTTCGACGTGCCCGCCAGCCGGGACTTTATGAAGCGCCTTCGCAAATTGTCACCCACGCTGCCCGACATGAAAATTTTCGACGCCGAGCGCCGACAGATCGCCTGAATCCCAACCATCACGCGCCATTAACCCACTCTGGCGCGCGACGGACTTGACCTGAACGTCGCGACAGGCCATCCGCCTCGCCAGCAAGATCAACTCTCCCAGACCCATCAAGCGAGTCTCGTCCCATGGACCTTTCCAAGATTGCTACCGGCAACAACCCGCCCGACGATATCAACGTCCTGATCGAAGTCCCGCTGGGCGGTGACCCGATCAAGTACGAGATCGACAAGGCATCCGGCGCGATGTTCGTCGACCGCTATCTCTACACCGAGATGCGCTACCCCTGTAATTACGGGTTCGTGCCGCACACGCTGAGCCTCGATGGTGACCCGATCGACGTTATGGTCGTCGGCAATCGTCCGCTGGTACCGGGAAGCGTCGTCCGCTCGCGCCCCGTCGGTGTCCTGATGATGACTGATGACAAGGGACCTGACGAAAAGATCCTCGCCGTGCCGCACGGCGCCTTGACCAGCTATTACGACAAGATCGCCACATATCACGATCTGCCGCAGACGCTGATCGACAAGACGGCGCACTTCTTCGAGCACTACAAGGATCTCGAGAAGGGCAAATGGACCCGTATCGAAGGATGGTATGGCATCGAAAAAGCGCGCGAACTGATTTCGCTCGCCGTTGAACGCGGCAAGAAGGCCTGAAACGCGACCACGACTAGCTCATGGAAATCAGCGTCTGGATTGCCCTGCTTGCATTGTTCTTTGCCGGGGGCCTGACGCCCGGTCCTGCGGTCATGATGGTGATGAGCACGTCGCTGCGCTACGGTGCCCCCACCGCCCTTGTTCCTGCAGTCGGCGTATCGGCCGCCAATCTGGTCTGGATTTCGCTGGCCGCGACAGGCATCGCAACATTTGCCGCTGGCGCCGCCGGCTTGTTGCTGGTGCTCAAAATTGCCGGGCTTTTGTTCATCAGTTGGCTCGCTTGGACGATGGCGACGGGCGACCCGTCCCAACGCCGCGCCAGCGCGTCACAGGCGCCACCCAAAGCCAGCCTTTTCGGTCACGGCGTCGGACTTCAGCTATTGAACCCCAATGCGCTGATTTTCTTCGGCCTGCTGCTTCCAGGGTATTTTGACGCCTCTCGCCCGGTTGCGCTTCAGGCAGGCATCATCATGGCGACCGTGACGGTTACCGAGATGCTGGGCCTGACCGTCTACGCTTGGGCGGCCGATGCGATGAACCACCGCTTCCAGAATCCGGGCTTTGCCCTCTGGTTCAACCGGGCAGCGGCGGCGGGCATGTTGGCTTCGGCAATATTTGCCGCAGTTCTGACCACGGCTAAGTAGTCGAAACCACTTCAAATCGGCCCGTTTTGGCATTGCGCCAGTGCAGCTCGCCATGAGCGATCGCAAACCACGCGCCGTGGAGCGACAGTTTTCCGGCCTCAACCGCCTGCGAAACGAAGGGGAAAGTGAGGAGGTTCTGCAACGACACCTCGATGCCTTCCAGTTCCAGAACGAACTGGGGATTGATCGATCCGCTCGCGACAACGCGCTCCCGGGCTGTTTCCAGCAAGCTGACCCACGGCGTGACAAATTCGCCGATTGCGGGATTGCCTTGGCCACCTAATGACGCGGAAATCCCGCCGCACCCGCCATGGCCCATAACGACGATATTCTCGACCTGCAGAACATTGACCGCATATTCGAGTGCGGCGCTCACACCGTGAAGCCCGCCATCCGGCTGGTATGGGGGCACCAGGTTGGCGACATTTCTGACCACAAACAGCTGTCCTGGCGCCGCATTGAATATGTCGGAGGGCTCCGCGCGACTATCGGCGCAGGCAATCAACATGATGTTCGGGTCCTGGCCTTCGCCCAGTTCGCGATACAGGTTGGCTTGCTCTGCATAGGCGCCGGCGCGAAACCGCCGGTAGCCCGAAATCAAGTCATCAATCGATTCCATGCCACGCTTTCCTGACTGCTCGTCGCCTGAGTACCGCATAATCCGCAATCAGCAAGCCGGATCGGGACAATCTGTTAGCGATATGCCTATAATAGCCAGCAAGGCGTCTAGGCGCCTGCGACCGCCCATCGCCTTTTCAGGAGACATCCATGACGACTGCAACCGAAAGCTCCAAGGCCTCCCGAAAGGGCCCGACGCGAAGCGAGGCATCGAAGGCGGCGATCCTCGAAGCAACGCGTGTCGAAATGGCCGAAAACGGTTGGCGGGCGTTCAGCGTCGACAGCGTCGCCAAACGGGCCAGCGCCTCGAAACAGACGATTTACCGCTGGTGGCCGTCCATTGGTGCGATGTGCGTCGATGCAGCCCTCGCCCTGATTCCCGACAGCCCAGATGGTGGGCGCGATCCGCAGGAGCGCATTACCGCCCTGATCGTGCCGCTCGAAGCGACCGCCCGCACCGGACAAGGGCACGCCGTTCTGCGCGTCGCGCTGCTCGCTGCTGCAGATGACAAGGAAGCCGGAGAAGTCTGGCGCGCATGGATTAGCCGCGACATCCGCCAGCCTTTGCGCATGCTTTTGGCCGAATTGGCCGGAAAACGCGTTATTCGACGCGATTTCGACCTGGATGAGGTCGTGGAACTCCTGTTGGGACCGCTCTGGCATCGCCTGATGGTCATGCGGGCCCCGGTTCGCGAAGGATTCTGCGCGGAACAGGCCGGCAATTTCCTGCGCGTTCACGCCACTTTCTGAGATCTCGCCCAAGACAGCATGAATCTTGCACCGCCCCGGGCAACCGAAACCGGGGAATTGAGACATGCAACAGGGCCGCATCAACTGGATCGATCAGGCAAAGGGCGTTTGCATCGTTCTGATCGTCGCGATGTACACGACGTCAAGCTATGGTGACTTGGTCCAGCACGATAGCTGGGTGACTCCCATTGTTGCTTGGTCGTCTCCTTTTCTGTTTCCAACCTTTTTCGTCCTGGCGGCCTTGTTCCTGAACCTGTCTCTGTTTGGTTCGACAAAGCACTTTTTCGACCGGAAAATACTGCATTTCGCGTATTTCTATCTGGTTTGGCTGTTGATCCAGAAGGCGGCGCTGGATGCCAGCTTGCTTGTAAATGATCCGGCGACGTTCATAGCTGAAGTCCTGAGGGCCCTGGTGAAGCCGACCGATAGCCTTTTACTCGTCTACATGCTGATTGTGTTTCACGCCGTGACGCGGTGCATCCGATTCCTGCCCGCGCGAAAAGTCTTCATTGCCGCCGCTCTCACCCAGATCGCTTTTGCAACGGGCTGGATCGATACAGGCTGGAACGTCGCGAACATGTTAGGCGCCTGGTATGTATTCTTCTTTGCTGGCTTCGTTGCCGCGCCGCATGTGTTTGAATTTGCAGAGCGCGTCTCAGGGCACACAAAGGACTTGTGGAGCGTGCTGCTGGGCTGGACGGTCGCCAACGCCGCTTTCGTGGTCCTGGGCGTTTCCGGTCTGCCCGTGATCAGCCTTGCACTCGGCTTCGCGGGTACAGCAGCCGTCATGGCACTCGGCATACAGCTTGGCCGGACCCGGTGGCTGTCCATGATCGGCTATGCGGGCCGACACTGCCTGATCATCTACCTGACATTCGTGATCCCGATGACGGTGTTGCAGCACGGGTTTGCGGCGAACGGACAGATCGGGAATGCGGGCCTTGCCTGCCTCGTGATTTCATTGGGCGCGGTCGTATTGACGTTGGTCTTCTATCGGCTCGCCCGCGAGACGCCGCTGAACGTGCTTTATCGGCGGCCCCGCCGACTGCGCTTGATGAACGCTCGAAATAACGGCTCGGCCAGCCTGTTGCCGCCACCGCCAACTGGGGCTCGCAACGTCTGATTTGATCTATTTCGCGCGGTGCCAGACCATCAGGGGGTCAAAGGCACCGGTCTCTGCCGCCTTTTGAAGCTGCGCGATCTGGTCGGATACGGCATTCTTGGCCTGGCCTGGAACCGGCGCGCTGTAGAGCGCCTGGTCGAGACGACATATCTGTTCGAACAGGGCTTCTGATCGGGCGACAAGCTCAAGGAAACGCAGCGGCAGGCCTCTGTCACGCTGGGCTTCGGCATCGAGCGGAGGATCATCCCGGCGAATGCGGTATTTACGGGCGGAGGCCTCTTCGCGGCGCATCTCGCCATCGCGCACGGCTTTCTGCATGACCAGCCAGCTCGCGGCTTGCATCAGGCGCGTCGTCAGTTCCATGCTCCAGGCGGAATAGGTCAGGCCCGCTTCACGCGGCAGCGCACGCGCATGCTCGCGACCCGGACCATCAAGGTAAGACGCCGTTTCCTCGACCAGCGCCATGCCCCTGCCGAAGACGGTGTCGAAGAGCTTGCCCCCGGTAAAGCTGTTGAGGCTTTCGGAACCGTTTTCGGGTGACCCGTTTACTGCCATCTTCAAAACCTTAGAACACGAACGCCAAAAGGAATACTTAGCTTACAACCCGTTTCCGGGGCCTTAATTCTTTCCGCCAAACAGGGCATCCGCCGCTGATTTCTGGGCCTCTTTCTTGGCGATTTCCACTTCGCAATCCTCGATTCTGCAACGCAGGACGCGAATGCGCTCATGCAGCTCCTCTATCGACATCTGGTCAAGCGATTGGGCGCGATTTGTCAGGATCGGTTCATCTTCGAACACGGCCAAGCCTCCTCTACATTCGATGGCAGTCTTTCATAAAAACAGAAAGGCAGGCTAGAAGCGACTCCCCGGACGCGATTTTCCTGAAGGAACAAGTTGAATGACTGATATGATGAAAGCCGTGATTGTAGACGAGGGCGCTCCCCTGCGCTGGGGCGATGTCAAAGCGCCTGTTGCTGGGCCGGGCGAAGTGCTTGTCGAGGTGGCGGCGGCAGGTCTCAACCGAGCGGACCTGATACAGCGCACCGGGGCCTATCCACCTCCTCCCGGCGCCTCGCCGATCCTCGGGCTTGAGATATCAGGATACGTTAAAGCGCTCGGAGACGGGGTCACCCGCTGGAAAGTCGGTGATGCCGTGTGTGGCCTGCTGGCTGGCGGCGGTTATGCCGAGTATGCAAGCGTCGATCAGGGGTCGCTCCTGCCTGTGCCGACAGGCATGGACATGGTGAACGCGGCCTGTTTCCCGGAAGCCCTGTTTACCGTCTGGGCCAACGTTTTTGATCGCGTCGGACTGAAGGCGGGCGAAGATTTCCTTTGTCATGGCGGCACCAGCGGTATCGGCGTGATGGCGATCCAGATGGCGCGGGTCGCAGGCGCCGGGAAAATCTTCACGACGGCCGGCAGCGCCGAGAAATGCGCCCTGGCCACCGACCTTGGCGCTGACCGGGCGATCAATTATCGCGAGGAGGATTTCGAAGCCATTGTCCGCGCAGAAAGTGGCGCCGATGTCATTCTCGACATGGTCGGCGGCGAATACGTGCAGAAAAACATCGGCGCCGCAAAGATTGACGGGCGGATCGTCAATATCGCTTACCAGAACGGCTTTCAGACCAGCGTGAATTTCGCGCCCGTTCTGATGAAACGCCTGACCCTCGCGGCAACGACGCTGAGGGCGCGCCCGGTGCCCGAGAAACAACGGATCCGGGATGCGGTGGAAAAAGACTTCTGGCCTCATGTCGTATCCGGTCGGATTAGACCGGTTCTCGACAGCAAATATGCCTTTGAAGATGCCGAGGCGGCGCATGCCCGGATGGGCGACGGCAAGCATTCTGGCAAGATCATCCTCTCGCGGTGAAGTGAGTATCTTTCCATTCCGGACTGATTGGCCTATAAGCGAAGCAGGTTCCAAGCTTGCCTGAAACCTTGACCGCCCGGCACGAAGTGTCGGGCGGCTGCATTTCAGGCCCCCAACGCGCTCCAAGGAGACACCCATGTCCGAGATACTGATGCCCAAGGCGACCGCCGTCTGGCTGCTGGACAATACGACACTGACCTTCACCCAGATCTCCGCGTTTTGCGGCCTGCACCATCTCGAGGTCAAAGGCATTGCTGACGGAGACGTTGCCGAGAACATGCGCGGAGTTGACCCGATAGCCGGCGGCGTCCTGTCGCGCGAGGAAATTGCTCGCGGCGAAGATAACCCTGATTATGTTCTGAAAATTGCGGCGTCCAAGATCGCGCATATCCCTCAGCCGCCGCGCAAGGGCAGCCGGTACACGCCTGTCGTCCGCCGCGCCGACAAGCCGGATGCCGTCGCCTGGTTCATTCGCAACCACCCGGAAGTGTCGGATGCGCAGATCTCCAAGACGATCGGAACGACGAAATCGACGATCAACAATGTGCGCGACAAGTCGCACTGGAATTCGCAGGCCATCCGCCCGGTTGACCCGGTGACGCTGGGCCTTTGCACGCAGATCGAGCTGGATGAAGTGATCGCCAAGTCGGCAGACAAACGCCGTCGCATCGAGGCTGAGAAAGGCCTCAATGCAGAAGGCCCGGGCCTGGTGCCGACGCAGGACGATGCTGCTGGATACGAGCCGGAAAAGGAAGAGCGCAAGAAAGACGTGTCTGCCGCAGACGTCTTCCGCGACTTCAGCTAACGTCGTCTGCAGCTACAACTGCAGTTTCCGAAGAAACACGTAGAACGCACCTGCGCCGCCATGGCGCTGGTGCGATTCGGCGTAACCCGAGACCATTTTCCTGGCGTCAGGCGTTTCGAGCCACGTGAGGAAGTTGCGCTTCAGGACGCCTTCGCCCAGCCGGCCCTTTCCTGTAATCACCAAGACACAACGCGCGCCGTCTACCTGCGCGTCTGACAGGAAACCGGGCAGGATCCGCGCAGCGGTTGCCTGGGTGTGGCCATGAAGGTCGAAGGTGGCAGAGACGACCAACTTTCCCCGTTTTATGCGCTTCTCTTTCCCCCGATTTGCGGGTGTGGCCGGGGGGGCCTGAGGGGGTGGCGAGGGGGTGGCAGGGCCCGAAACCGGGCGCCGCGAGGGCGTGGTGGCGGGGATGGTACGGGGGAGGTTCGCCGGTTCACCCGCCTCGACGGCCGGAACAAGTGCTTCGAAGTCTGACGTCTCCGGCCCGATCCGTTTGATCGACTTGGCGACGCGCGACCAGGCTTTTGCTTCTTCAGGGGTCAGGCGACGCTTCGACATTGGCTCCGTCTAAGGCGCGAATGGCGGATCGCCAAGGTCGGACGCGTCGGAGACCTGCATCGCGCGGATCAGGCGCTCAGCCACGCTGCGCGGCAAGAGCACCCAGAGCCGCCCCGGCGCGTTCATCGTTCCGGCGCGCGCGCCGGCATCCGGGCCGGTGCCGAAATAGAGATCGCCGCGCACGGCGCCCTTAATCGCGCCGCCCGTGTCCTGCGAAATCAGCAGGCCCGACCAATTGCCGCCGAGTCCAGGTGCGGTGGTTTGCACGAACATCGGGACACCCAGCGGCTGGATGCTAGTGTCGACAGCCATCGAGCCGAGCGGCGTCAGCGGCACGCCCTGCGCGCCTGCCGGGCCGAGCGTCGGGTCGCCTTCCGGTTCGGCGCGGAAGAAGACATAGCGCGGGTTCTGGTTCATCGCGAGGCGGGCCTCGGCCGGACCGGCCCTGTCCATCCATGCCCGGATGCCTTGCATGTCCGCCTGACCCCGGGAGATGCGGCCCGTCTCCATCAGCCAGTTGGCCGTCGACCGGAAGGGCTGGCCATTATGGGCCGCATAGACGGCGCGCGTGGTGGAGCCATCCGGGAACCGGAGCCGGCCAGACCCCTGGATCTGCAAGAAGAAAACATCCGACGGGTGCGCATAAGCAATGGCGGTCACACCATCCCGGGTAATCTCTTCGCGCGCCGGATAGGGCCGCGTTTTGCCGTTTCGCTGGCGCTGGAGCGGCGACGCACCGTTTGGAACAAGGTCAGCGGGCAGGGCCGGGACAGGTTCGGTATAAGGTGGAACGGGGCTGCGGCGCGCCTCATAGGTCGGTTCGAAATAGCCTGTGAACCGGCTCGCGCCATCAGGTGACAGGGCTTCGATCGGAATGAAAAGCGTCTCGAAGGCGGCGCGCGCACCGGGCTCATCATGCGTGCGCTGGAGCGCCGCACACGCCTGTAGCCAATCCGATACCGTGCCGGCCCAAGTGGCGCTGGACGAGACATAGTCGTCCTTGCTTCGCTTCGACAGGCGCCCGCAGCTGCGCTTGAATGCCTGCAGGCTCGCCGCCAGCTGCGCCGAGGACCAGCCTGGAAGATCAGAATAGGCCTGCGGTGCGGTCGAAGAGGGAGAGGGGCCCTTCAGCACCGCGACGACCTGATCGGGATAGACGATGGGCGCGCGGAGCGCGCTTTGGCACGAGACCAGCGCGAGCGACAGGAAAATGGCGGCGACAGAGCGAAGCATACCGCAATTTATGGCCCGCTTCGCGCGACCCTGTCATCCTAAAGATGCTGCTTGTGTCAGGCTTGTGGCTAGCTGGCCGCTTCGACGTCGTCGAGAATCCAGTTGGGATCAGACGCCGTCACATCGCGCACGAACGTCCAGACTTCCCTTGCCGTGCGGGTAATTTCCCCGTCGCCAAGCTCTGCCTCATAGCGGATCATGATCCGCGCCATGCTGCCATCAAGCTCTGCGCTATCAATTTCTGCGCGCTTGATACGCAGCAATACAAACGCCTTTTCACCGCTGGCGTCACGCGCGGTGATGGCGTCATCCCAGGCCTCGTAGACATCATCGTCGAGCAATGGACGCAGCGTGTCGCGGTCGCCCCGTGCAAAGGCCGCCACAATCATCTGGTAGGCGGTTTTCGCGCCCTGCATGAAACCCGCAGCCGAAAAACTGTTGTCAGCGTTATAAATGTCTTCAAGGCCGCCCGCAGCAGGGCCCGTGAAGATGGGGCGTTCGACATGATCCCGGCGCTCACGGCGCTCGGCAAGGTCTGCCGGCGCAACATCTCGGGGCGTCTGGGATGATGTCGGGCGCTGCACGGGCCGGTCGTTTCCGCCGCGGCCAAGCGCCAAATAAAGGCGCGACAGCACGATCAGCGCAACGGCTGCAAGTACAAGAACCTCGATCACTGGGTCGAACATTTAGAACAAGTTTCCTTCAGGCATTCGGCGGTGTCCTATCTAGATAGTCACGATGGGCTTGTGAAGCCAGTGATGCGTTGCGCCATGGGAGGCCGCATGCTAGTCGCGCGGTGCGATCCAAGTAGAGGAAACATCATGACAGACACGAGCGCACCGGGAAACCCCACTCCCACACAGGACCCCAATGGCGAGAAAGCACCCGCGCCAGCTATGCGCGTTCTTGGCCAGTATGTAAAAGACCTGTCGTTCGAGAATCCGGGCCATTCCCCTGTCCAGGCGCAACCAAATATCGACCTTGGCATCGACGTCGGCGCCAAGCCGCACGCTGACGGCAACGGCCTGTTCGAAGTGTCGCTGAAGCTTTCGGCCAAGGCACTGTCCGATGGCAAGGTAATGTTCATTACCGAACTCGACTATGCTGGCCTGTTCCAGATGCAGAACGTCGCCCCGGACCAGCTCGAGCCCATGTTGCTGATCGAATGCCCGCGCCTGCTCTTCCCGTTTGCTCGCCGGATCATTGCCGAGATCACGCGCGAAGGGGGGTTCCCGCCCCTGCTGATCGACCCGGTCGACTTTGTCGCACTCTACCAGGCCCAGGTCCGCCGCGCGGCCGGTGCGCCTGCCCCGACCCAGCAATAGGGTCTCAGGCCTGTTTCCAGAGACAATCGGGGCCAAGTGTCTCGATGAAAGTCGCGTGAGCTGCCTGCTCTGACGACGTGAGCGATGGTGCGAGCGGCGTTGGCCGCTGTCGTGCGGCGCGCCGTTCACCGCTCTCTGATTCCTCGGTTGGCGCGTCAAAGGAGAAGGCGCGCGCGCGGCCTCCCAGCAATTCCAGATAGACGCTGGCCAGGAGCTGGCTATCGAGCAGGGCGCCGTGAAGCGTGCGGCTTTCAAGCGAGATTTCGAATCGCTTGCAGAGCGCATCGAGGCTCGCTGGAGCTCCAGGATATTTCTTGCGCGCCATGGCGGCGGTGTCGATGAAGCGGTGGTCTTCAATCAAGGGGCGTCCGCAGAGCGCAAGCTCCATGTTGAGGAAGCCGCGGTCGAAACCGGCATTGTGCGCGACGAGGATGTCGTCGCCGATGAATTCGAGGAAGGCCCCGATGACGTGCTCTTCCTCGAAGAAGGGTGCGTCCTTCAAGTGTTCATCCGTGATGCCGGTGATGCGCACAGTGTCAACAGAAACAGACCGGCGCGGGTGGATAAGTGTACGGAACGTCTTGCCGGTCGGGATGTGGTTGATCATCTCGACAGCGCCGATTTCGATAATCCGGTCGCCCTCATTTGGCTTAAGGCCTGTGGTCTCGGTGTCGAAGGCAATTTCGCGGAGGAGTTTGGTCATGCGTGGTCTTCTTCGTCCTTGCGATACATCAACGCGATTATGGCGCGAACCAGATCGCGCGCAAACTCGAAACCATGTTCTGTCGGGATGATGAAGTCGGCACGTGCACGTTTTTCGTGGTCGGGCACCTGGCGGGCGAGAATGGATTCAAAAGCCTGCTCAGTCATTCCGGGCCGCGACAGGACGCGTTCGCGCTGGACCGCCGCCGAGGCCGTGACGACGACGACATAGTCGCAGAACTGCCAGCCGCCGGTTTCATAGAGGAGCGGAATGTCGATCACCACGAAAGGCGCGCCGGTTTCGCCGGCAGCGTGGCGGAAATCATGCTGGGCCACACCGGCGAGCGGATGCACGATGGCTTCGAGCTGTTTCATGGCCTCAGCATCGTCGAGCACGCGTTCCCGCAGGCGAATGCGGTCGATGGCGCCGTCGACGGTGACGCCCGGAAAAGCGGCTTCAACGGGCGCAACGGCAGCGCCGTCCTTGGCATAGAGTGCGTGGACGGCAGCATCGGCATCATAAACGGGCACACCCTCTTTGCGGAACAGTTCCGCGCTGGCGGATTTTCCCATGCCGATGGACCCTGTCAGCCCAAGGACGATCATGTCGTCGCCGCCACGATGGCGCGGCACCGAGTCTCGGCGGCCTCCATGTCCGGCACAATACCGAACCAGAGTTCGAACGCGAACGCCGCCTGCGCCACCAGCATGCGAAGGCCATCCATTGTGCGCCAGTCCTGTGTGATCGCATGGGCAATCGTTGGCGCGGCGGCCTTGCCATAGCTGATGTCATAGAAGGTCTTGCCTGTGCCCTTCGGCAATTCGAGCGCTTGGCCGGAATACCCCAGACTCACCGTGTTGACGACCAGTTCGGCGGTCGCGAGGCGTTCGAGCCCGACATCAAGCGAGCAGACCTCCGGCTTCGTCTGCAGGTTGTCGGCGATCTCCTGAGCGCGGGATATCGTCCGGTTGCATATGGTGAGGTCTGCGCCGAGATCGGTCAGCACGACGGCAAGTGCCCGGGCTGATCCGCCCGCACCGAGCAGGAAGACATTTTTTCCGGCCACATCCACACCGGCCTTGTCGAGCGTGTGGATGAAGCCGGAGGCATCCGTATTTTCGGCGTGCCAGCCGCCGGACTCCGCGCGGACCAGCGTGTTGGCGGCGCCGATGCGCCGAGCAAGATCCCCTTTTTCCTCTGCCAGCGCGAGCGCGGCCTGCTTGTGGGGCAGGGTGATGTTGAGCCCGCGCGCGCCCTGCCGTGTCAGGGTTGCGAGCGCCTCTTCCAGTTCGCCCGCAGGCACCTGCATGGCCTTGTAAGTGGCGTCGATGTCGTGTTCGCGCAGCCACTCATTGTGTATGAGCGGAGATAGCGAATGGGCGATCGGATCGCCAATGACGCCGTAGAGCCCCGTCATGATGCAATCGCCCCGCGCGTGCGGAAATAGTCCAACAGGGGCAGCAGGGGCAGGCCAAGGATCGAGAAATAATCGCCCTCGATCTTCGTGAACAGCTGCGCGCCGAGACCCTCCAGCTGGTAGGCGCCGACCGTGGAGAGCAGCGCGTCGCCAGCGCGTCCAATATAAGATTCGATAAAATCTTCGCTAAGTGGCCGCATGGTTAGTTTCGGCCTGGCGAGGTGGCGCCAGACAGGGGCGCCGTTTTCGCAGACGACAATGGCGGTTTCCAGCGTGTGCGTCTTGCCGGACAGCTTGCGCAAATGATCGCGCGCAGCGGCCAGGTCTGCCGGCTTGTCGAACGCCTCGTTCTCCAATGACAGCATCTGGTCGCCGCCGACAACGAGGCCGGGGGTACGGTTGGAGACTTTGACGGCCTTGAGCTCAGCCAGTTTCATGGCCTGATCACGCACCGACATGCCCTGGGCACGCAGCGCAGCTTTGGCGGCATCTTCGTCGACATTGGGGCGGATACTGGCCGCGTCGACGCCCGCGCCGGCGAGCAGGCCCTGGCGGCTGGCGCTGCCCGACGCGAGGGTAATGGCAAGGCTCATAGCTGGGCGCGCCGTTCGTTGAGGAAGTTCAGAATGGCCGCCGCTGTCTCTTCGACAGAGCGGCGCGAGACATCGATGGTTTTCCACTTGTTGCGCTGGAACAGGCGATTGGCCTGGGTGATCTCATCGCGGACCGCATCTTCATCAGCATAAATGGTGTGCTCGTCCTGGTTCAGGGAGATCAGGCGCTGGCGACGGATCTGCACCAGGCGTTCAGCGCTGATCTTCAGGCCAACGACCATGGGGCCTTTTTCGCCGAACTCCTCGATAAAGGAGGGCAACTGGACACCGGGCACCAACGGGATATTGCCGGCGCGGACTTTGCGGTTGGCGAGATAGACGCAGGTTGGCGTCTTCGACGTGCGGCTGACGCCGAGCAGGATTACGTCGGCGCCGATCAAGCCGTCAACATTCTGGCCGTCATCATGGGCGAGCGTGAAATTGATCGCCTCCATCCGGTCGAAATAATCCTGGTCCAGCGCGTGCTGGCCGGCGACCTTGTGGTTTGCCGCAATGCCGAGATGCCGGCCGAGCATGGCGATGGAGGCATCCAGAACGGGCAGGGTGGCTACGCCGCGTTCGCGGCAGAAGGATTCGAGCCGGGCGCGCAAGGCTTCGTCGGATATCGTGTACCAGACCACGCCGGGCGCCGCCTCGATCTCGCGCATCACGCGTTCAAGCTGGCGCTCCGATCGGACGAGGTAGTAGTTGTGCTCAAGGGCCTGTACATTCTCGAACTGGGCGCAGGCCGCGCGCTGGACGGCGTTCAGGGTTTCACCCGTGCTGTCTGACACGAGGTGAACGTTGAAATAGATGCTCGGGCGTTGAGGACTGGGCATGACACACTCTCTTGCCGATGGCCGACCGTTTTCACAAGGCCTGTGTACAACCTGTGGACAGGTGAATCGTCACACCGGGAGTCACAATCCATTCACAGGCGACCGAATCTGACTCCCGAGGATTCCCGCTATGTTTCATCCTGTGACTCCATAAGGGGCGTTAACCTGCTATTAACCCTCGCCGCGATTGCTGGTTAAGCGAGTGTTAACGGGGTGCGACACCCTGTGACTCGCATGTGGATTTCGCTGGACAAATCCTGTGAGTGGCCTTTCTCCCCTGATATCACCGAATAGTAATAATAAGCGCCCTGACGGGCTTTTGAGATATGAGGGATTTGAGGGTCATGGAGCGAACAAGCACACCAAAACTAATCAGTGTGCTTGGTGGAGCGCCTGCCAAGAGGCCTCCGATATGGATGATGCGGCAGGCCGGGCGTCACTTGCCGGAATATCTCGAGCTGAGATCACGGGCCAAGAACTTTCTCGAGTTCTGCTATACGCCCTCAATGGCAACAGAAGCGACGCTTCAGCCCATTCGTCGCTATGGCATGGATGGGGCCATCCTGTTTGCCGATATCCTGCTGATTCTCGATGCGATGGGCCTGGGCGTCGAATTCGAGAAGGGCGTCGGCCCAATTGTCCAGCAGATCGAGGCAGCCTCAGATCTCGGCAAGGTGCCGGCGATCAAGGCAGCTGACAGGCTAGCACCGGTTTACGAAACGGTTTCCCGGGTCAAGGCCGAACTGCCAAAGGAGGCGGCCCTGATTGGTTTTGCCGGATCGCCCTGGACGGTAAGCCTGTATGCCATCGAAGGGCGCGGCAAGACCGACAAGTCGCTGGCCTGGCGCTGGGCCCATGGCCGGTCGGACGAATTGGCCGCCGTTATGGATTATGTGATTGAAGCGACAGCGCATTACCTCGTGAGACAGGTCGAAGCCGGGGCTGACGCCCTGATGCTGTTCGACAGCTGGGCCGAGGGCCTGCCGGACAATATTTTCCGTGAAGTCATCATCCGTCCGACCACGAAACTTGTGGCGATGTTGCGGGACATGGGCGTGACTGTACCGATTACCGGATTTCCGCGCGGCGCAGGCGCGATGCTGTCAGAATATGCACGGGTGACCGGGGTGACAGCTGTCGGGCTCGATACTGCAGCGGTGCCGTTATTCGTGAATACGGCGCTGCCGGAGGGCATGCCGGTTCAGGGACATCTGGACCCGCTCTTGCTGATCGAAGGCGGTGAGCGTTTGGATGCACGGGTCCGGGAACTAGTGGAAGCCTATGCCGGGCGACCCCATATATTCAATCTGGGGCATGGCGTTCGGCCGGAAACACCGATCGCGAATGTCGAGCGTGTCCTAAAAATCGTTCGGGAAGGCTGATCGCCGATGGGTCGCAGAATTGCTGTTGTACTGTTCAATCTCGGCGGGCCCGACGGGCCCGGCGCCGTACAGCCGTTCCTGCGCAACCTGTTTGACGACCCGGCCATCATCCAGGCGCCGCTGCCGATCCGCTGGGCTTTGGCGCGGTTTATCTCGAAGACAAGGGCGCCGTCCGCGCGAAAGAACTATGCCCTGATGGGCCCGGGCGGCGGTTCGCCCCTGCTGCCAGAGACCGAGAAACAGGCTGAAGCGCTGCAAATCCAGCTGGCGGCGGCCCTTCCCAGCGATGAGGTGCGCACCTTCATTGCGATGCGCTACTGGCACCCGTTCACGAAAGACACCGCCAAGGACGTCAAATCCTGGGGCGCCGACGAAGTCGTCTTGTTGCCGCTATATCCGCAATTCTCGACGACCACGACAGGCTCGTCCCTGAAAGAATGGAAGAAGCATTATGCCGGGCCGACCCGGACGGTCTGCTGCTATCCTTTCGAGGAAAGTTTCATCGCGGCGCATGTCGATCAGATCATGGCGGCCTTCGACAAGGCCGGGCGGCCGGATGACGTGCGATTGCTGCTCTCGGCGCATGGCCTGCCGGAAAAGATTGTTGCGGCCGGCGACCCGTACCAGTGGCAGTGCGAGACTCTGACGGCAATGATTGCGGCGCGCGTACCGCAGGATTGGGACGTTGTCGGTTGCTACCAGTCACGTGTCGGCCCGCTGAAGTGGATCGGCCCGTCGACAGATCTGGAAGTGGAGCGTGCCGCCAAGGACAAACGGAATATCCTGATCGCACCGATTGCCTTTGTGTCGGAGCATATCGAAACCCTTGTGGAACTGGGTGAAGAATACAAATTGCTCGCCGAGCAGCATGATGCACCGAGCTATATGCGCGTTGAGGCCCTCGGGGTGCATCCGGGGTTTATCCGGACGCTGGTCGGCGAGACACTGGCAGCACTGGATATGACTGAGAGCATCCGGTCGTGTGCCGGCAGCCGTCTGTGCCCGACGGGCGCGTCTGGATGTCCGCACGCCGATGTGGCACGGAAAGCCGGGCAGGCCGTGAAAGCGGCGGCAGATTAGGGGCTCGATCTGATGCTGTATCTCTGGGTGAAAGCTCTGCACATTATCTTTGTTGTCGCATTGATAGCGAGCCTGCTGGTCTATCCGCGCTACAAGATCCACCAGCTTTCAAGTTCGCCCGGCGAGCCGCTGTATGAGGCGATGAAAAAATCCTCGGCGCAATTGCGCCTGATCATCATGAATCCCAGCCTGATCCTGGTCTGGGTGTTTGGCCTGACCATGTTGTGGATGAATCCCGCACTGCTGTCGCAAGGCTGGCTGCATGCAAAACTGGCGCTGGTCCTGATTTTGTCGGGGATGCACGGCTATTTCATCCGTCTCGGCAAGAAAGTGGACAGTGGCGGCGATGGCGTGTCGGCCAGGCAGCTACGCATGCTGAACGAAGTGCCATTCCTGTTGATGGTCGTCATCGTCATATTGGTGGTCGCGAAGCCGTTCTGAGGCCCTAAAGCCATTGGTGCTTGACGAAACAGCCCTGCTTGGCCCATATGCCCTCAACCGGCGCACAGTCCTTGTGCAGCGCGTTTTCCATTTTCGCCCGGTTTCCCCAATCCAGTCTTTAACCCGACTTACATCCGGATTTCCCCTGAATGGCTTTCTCCATGCTCGACAACGTTACAAGCGTCACCCTGCGCGAACTCAAAGCAAAGTCGCCAGAAGAGCTGTTGCTCTATGCTGAAGAGCTTGAGGTCGAGAACGCCTCGGCGCTGCGGACACAGGACATGCTGTTCGCGATCCTGAAAGAGCTGGCCGACAGCGAAGTCGAGATTACAGGCCTGGGCGTGCTGGAAGTGCTGACCGACGGTTTTGGCTTCCTGCGATCGCCGGAATCCAACTACCTGCCTGGCCCGGACGACATCTATGTCAGCCCGGAAGTGCTGAAAAAGGCCAATATCCGGACCGGCGACACGGTAGAGGGCCCGATCACGGCGCCGCAGGACAATGAGCGCTATTTTGCCCTGACTGACGTGTCGAAGATCAATTTTGAGGAGCCCGAGAAGGCTCGCCAGAAAGTCCACTTTGACAACCTGACACCCCTTTATCCCGAAGAGCGGATGAAGATGGAAAGCCGCGACCCAACCAAAAAGGATCGCTCCGGCCGCGTCATCGATATCGTAGCGCCAATCGGCAAGGGCCAGCGCGCACTGATCGTGGCGCCGCCGCGGACCGGTAAGACAGTGTTGTTGCAGAACATTGCCGCGGCTATCGAAGAGAACCACCCTGAATGCTACCTGATCGTGCTTCTGATCGATGAGCGTCCGGAAGAAGTGACCGACATGCGCCGGACAGTGAAAGGCGAAGTTGTCGCCTCCACGTTCGATGAGCCAGCCACCCGCCACGTTCAGGTCGCCGAAATGGTGATCGAGAAGGCCAAACGCCTCGTCGAGCACAAGCGCGACGTTGTCATCCTGCTGGACTCGATAACGCGTCTTGGCCGCGCCTATAACACAACCGTGCCGAGCTCGGGCAAAGTCCTGACCGGCGGTGTTGATGCCAACGCATTGCAGCGCCCGAAACGGTTCTTCGGCGCAGCCCGGAACGTGGAAAATGGGGGCTCACTCACGATTGTGGCAACGGCGCTGATCGATACTGGCAGCCGGATGGACGAAGTGATCTTCGAAGAATTCAAGGGCACGGGTAACTCGGAAGTCGTGCTCGACCGGAAAATTGCCGA
The DNA here is from genome assembly GCF_041689225.1 of Hyphomonas sp. Taxonomy (GTDB): domain Bacteria; phylum Pseudomonadota; class Alphaproteobacteria; order Caulobacterales; family Hyphomonadaceae; genus Hyphomonas. Next base: position 25,427 of record NZ_JBDNGN010000120.1, read on the forward strand.
CAAGCGGACCTTCCCGGCCATCGACATCATGAAGTCCGGAACGCGGAAAGAAGAACTGATCACACCGCCAGACCAGCTCTCCAAGATTTACATCCTTCGCCGTATCCTGGGTCCGATGGGCACCAATGACGCGGTTGACTTCCTGATCGACAAACTCCGCCAGACGAAGACGAATGATGAGTTCTTCGAGGCGATGAAGAACTAGGAATGCAGGCGCCCATATGAGCGAGCGCGATACAATCTGCGCCCTCGCTTCGGGTGCGCCGCCAGCTGCGATAGCGATACTTCGCCTGTCGGGGCCGAAGGTCAGGTGGCTAGCGGAGCAACATCTGGACAGTGGTATTCCCGCATCGCGACATGCGACTTTGACCGATGTGCGCGATGAGCGCGGTCGTCTTGTCGACCGGGGGCTTGCCATTTTCATGCCCGGGCCTGGCAGCTATACCGGCGAAGATACGCTTGAACTCTACCTCCATGGCGGCGCGGCGGTGATCGAACATGCGCTGGGCGCACTCACGTCTCATGAAGACGTACGCATTGCCGAACCGGGTGAATATACGAGGCGCGCCTTCGAGGCAGGAAAACTCGACCTCACCGAAGCCGAGGGCGTGGCCGACATTATTGAGGCCGAAACTCTGGCTCAGAAGGGACAGGCGCTGCGCCAGCTTGGCGGCGGATTGTCGGAAACGTATGCGACCTGGCGGGCGGAGCTGACCGGTGTTCTGGCGCTCGTCGAAGTGGCGGTGGACTTTCCGGACGAGGGCGATGCGCCTCAGGAGACGACCGCGCCCATACTCGCAAAACTCGACCGCGTGATCGGCGAGATCCGCGCGGCGCTGGGGGATGGCGGGATTGGCGAGCGGATTCGGGATGGATTCCGGGTTGCTATCATTGGCGCGCCGAACGCCGGCAAATCAACCTTGCTCAATCGGCTGGCGCGGCGTGAGGCCGCTATCGTTGCCGCCAAAGCCGGAACGACGCGCGATGTCATTGAGGTACGGCGCGTGCTCGGCGGCCATGTTGTCTGGATTGCGGATACGGCCGGCCTGCGCGTTACCGAGGATGAGATTGAAGCCGAGGGCGTACGCCGGGCTGAAATGGCGGCACGGGACGCAGACTTGCGCGTGTTCCTGATTGATGCCGAAACGCCGGACCTTAGTGCTCTGTCCACGGACTACCGCAAACCAAGTGATCTTGTTGTCCTGAACAAGGCCGATCTTGTCTCGACCCCCGCCACGATTGAAGCGCACTACGTCATTTCCGCGAAAGCGGGAGATGGGGTCGATGCGCTCGAACAGGCGATTGCCGGTTTCGTTGCAGAACATGCCCGCTCGGTCGAGGCACCGGTCATTACACGGCAGCGCCACAGGGCCCGGTTGCAGGACGGACTGCGCAGCCTGGAAACGGCCCGAGACGGCCTCGCCAATGATGTCGGCGCGGAACTGGCAGCTGAAGACGTGCGCATGGCGCTGCGCCAGCTGGGCTCGATTATCGGTGTCGTGGGCGTTGAAGACGTGCTGGGCGCTGTGTTTTCCACCTTCTGCATCGGCAAATGACCCCTAGGGTTTAGGCGGGCGCGCGGTTATATGTCCGCTTGAATAACCTGTTTTCCGAGGCACGGACGTAATGGCGAAGCCAGACGAATTTGATGTGATTGTAATCGGCGGCGGACATGCCGGCTGTGAAGCGGCTGCTGCAGCGGCGCGCTATGGCGCGCGTACGGCGCTGATCACGCACAAGCGTTCAACCATCGGAGAGATGAGTTGCAATCCGGCTATCGGTGGACTCGGTAAGGGCCACCTCGTGCGCGAGATTGATGCGCTGGATGGTCTGATGGGCCGCATGGCAGACCAGGCGGGCATCCAGTTCCGTATGCTCAATCGCTCGAAAGGTCCGGCTGTTTGGGGGCCACGTGCGCAGATTGACCGGGCGCTCTATCGCCAAGTCATGCAGGCTGAACTCGCGGACTATCCGAACCTGACGATTATCGAGGATGGCGCCGAGGATTTGATTCTGGAAGATGGTGAATTGGCGGGTGTGACCGGTCTGACCGGGCAGTCATACCGGGCCAGCAAGGTCGTCATTACTACGGGCACGTTCCTGAAGGGCATGATCCATATCGGTGAAAAGCGTATTCCGGCTGGCCGTGCTGGAGAGGCCCCGGCAATTGGGTTGTCAGACCGCCTCTATGCCCTCGGCCTGCCGATGGGGCGCTTGAAAACTGGTACGCCGGCGCGCATTGACGGCAGGACGATTGCCTGGGACCGGCTGGAGATGCAGGCCGCTGATGAGCGACCGGTGCCGTTTTCTTACCTCACGGACGAGATCCGCGTGCCACAGGTCGCCTGTGGCATCACGTGGACGACGCCCGAAACGCACGCGATCATCGCCGACAATATCGGGCAGTCAGCCGTCTACTCCGGCGCGATTGCGGGCCGCGGCCCCCGTTACTGCCCGTCGATTGAAGACAAGGTCGATCGGTTTGCCGATCGCGACCGCCACCAGATATTCCTCGAGCCGGAGGGGCTTGAGGACGATACGGTTTATCCGAATGGTATTTCCACGTCGCTGCCCGAAACGGTGCAGGACGCGTTCATCCGGACGATTCCGGGGCTCGAGGATGCCGTGATCCGCCAGTACGCCTATGCCATCGAATATGACTATGTCGATCCGCGCGCCCTGACGCCGACACTCGAGGTTCGGGCTTTGCCAGGGCTTTATCTCGCCGGGCAGATCAATGGCACGACGGGCTATGAAGAAGCGGGCGCGCAGGGCCTGGTTGCCGGGATGAATGCGGCGCGGCGTGCGGACGGGCGAGATTCCGTCACGTTCGACCGGGCGGAGGCGTATATCGGCGTCCTGATCGACGACCTCGTCACGCGCGGCGTTACTGAGCCGTATCGGATGTTCACATCCCGCGCAGAATACCGTCTGGTCCTTCGCGCTGACAACGCGGACCAGAGATTGACCCAAAAAGGCCTCGATTTGGGGATTGTGGGCCCGATTCGGGCCAAAGTGTTTCACGTGAAACAAGATGCATTAACCGCGGCCCGCGAAAGACTGCAATTCCTGACCCTGTCGCCAGCCAAGGCGGCGCAAGCAGGATGGGCGATTAATCAGGACGGACGCATGCGTTCGGCCTGGGAATATCTCGCCTACAAGGGCATCGGCTTTGCCGAACTCGCGGTTGTCTGGCCGGACCTCGCCGAGGTCCCGACGGATATCGGCGCTCAATTGGAGATCGAGGCGCTGTACGCCGGATATATCGAACGACAGGCCGCGGACGTCTTGGCCCTGCGCCGGGACGAAAGCCTCGGGCTTCCGGACAGTCTCGATTATGCGTCCGTCGGGGGCCTGTCGAACGAAGTGCGGCAGAAACTTGAAGCGATCCGGCCGGCGACGCTTGGCCAGGCCGGGCGTATCGAAGGCGTCACGCCGGGCGCGTTGACGGCCTTACTTAGCCACGTCAAACGCCGCGCAAAGGCGGTCTGACCGATGGGTGACGAGAATGACCGCGCGGTATTCCTCGCCGCTCACGATGTTTCACGTGAAACGCTCGGCCGCCTCGATTCCGTGATCACCACGCTGGATGACTGGCGGCTGAAGAGCAATCTGATCGGCCCACGCGAATGGCCTCATATCTGGCAAAGACATGTCTGGGACTGCCTTCAATTGCTGGATCATATTCCTGAGACGGCGCGTGTTGTGGATCTTGGCTCGGGCGCCGGCTTTCCGGGACTGATCATCGCCGCCGCGCGGCCACAGGGCCATGTCACCATGATCGAGAGCGTCGGGAAAAAGGCCGCATTCCTGCGCGCGGCAGTTCTCGCTGCGCATCTCCCCGCCGACGTCATTCAGAGCCGCGTCGAATCGGCGGAGGCCGGACCTGCAGATATTATTACGGCGCGGGCCTTTGCGCCTCTGCCACGACTCTTGGATTTTTCTGCCCCCTGGATGAAAAACGGTGCAACGGGGCTTTTCCTCAAGGGCGAACGCTGGGAAGAAGAATTGACGGACGCCCGACAAAGGTGGAACTTCGCGTATGAGGCGATTCCGAGCCGAAGTGGCGGTTCGGGTGTCGTATTGATTGTAAGGGAGTTGCGCGGTGGCGACGAAGCCTAGGATATTTGCGGTAGTGAATCAGAAGGGCGGCGTCGGCAAGACGACGACCTCCATCAATCTAGGCACAGCGCTGGCGGCCGTGGGGCGCCGCGTTTTGATCGTTGATTTCGATGCGCAGGGTAATGCCTCGACCGGACTCGGTATTTCCCGGGCAGACCGGCTGCTCACGAGCTATGATCTCGTGGTTGACCGGGTGCCGATGGAAGAGACGGTCCTGTCGACGATCGTGCCGCGCCTGGACATCATTCCGGGCGACGAAAACCTCTCAGGCGTCGAGACGGAACTCGCCAATGATGCGCGGCGGTCCTACCGGCTGCGCGACGCGCTAATGACCTATGTCGACCGGGCCGAACAGGGTGGGCTGGTCAAGTATGATTATATCCTGATCGACTGCCCGCCATCCTTGTCGGCGCTGACGCTGAATGCCATGACAGCGGCCAACGCCTTGCTTGTGCCGCTACAGTGCGAGTTCCTGGCGCTTGAAGGCCTGTCGCAATTGATGCGAACCGTGGAAGCCGTACGGTCCGGACTGAATCCGACCCTCGAAATCCAGGGTGTGGTGCTGACCATGTATGACCGTCGCAACAACCTGTCGGATGAAGTGGCTGACCAGGTTCGGGCGCATTTCGGCAACAAGGTCTATAATACTGTCATTCCGCGAAATGTGCGGCTGTCGGAGGCTCCGTCATTTGGCAAGCCGGCGCTTCTGTATGATTATCGGTGTCCTGGCAGCGAGGCCTATATCCGCCTCGCATCGGAAGTCCTGCAGCGCGAGAAGGCGAGAGCGGCCTGAACATCATGACCGACGACGCAAAGAGCAAACCTTCACGTCTTGGCCGCGGCCTCTCTGCCCTGATGGGCGAGATCGACGCGGTCGGTCCTGTGCCGACGACCGAAGGCAAGACCGCTCCTGCGACCGTGTCGAACGAAATAGACCTGGACCTGATCCGGCGCAATCCCGCTCAGCCGCGCCGCACATTCGATGAGACGGCCCTCAATGAGTTGGCCGAGTCCCTGAAGACCAAGGGTGTCCTGCAGGCTATCCTCGTTCGCCCGGATCCCAAGGATCGCGGCAAGTTCCAGATCGTCGCGGGGGAGCGACGCTGGCGGGCCGCCAAGATCGCGGGTTTGAAGTCGATTCCGGCGCTGGTGCGTGAGATTGACGAACTCGAACTGCTCGAGATCGGCATCGTCGAAAACGTCCAGCGCGCGGACCTGAACCCGATCGAGGAAGCCGAGGCCTATGAGGCGCTGATGAAGCGCTTCGGGCGCACGCAGGACAGCTTGGCGCAGAGTGTCGGCAAGAGTCGTGTTCACATCGCGAATACGCTGCGGCTGCTGCAACTGCCCGAGAGCGCCCGCGCTTATGTGCGCGATGGCAAACTGAGTGCGGGACATGCGCGAGCCGCGCTTGGCGCGCCGGACCCCGAAGCGCTGATCCGCATGGCGGCCGAAAAGGGCCTGAGCGTGCGTGATGTAGAGTCGCGCGCGAAGGATGCGCGCGAAGGCGGGACGATTGAGACGAAATCGACCAAGTCGCCCGGGGCCGAAAAAGACGTCGATACTGAGGCGCTGGAGGCGGACCTGACGCGGACGTTGGGTCTTGCCGTCGATATCCGGCACGGCAAGGATGGTGGCGAATTGCGTATCCGTTATCGCGATCTCGAACAGCTCGATGATGTCTGTCGCCGCCTGACGGCAAAACGCTAGGACCCGATCAGGCCGCGTGGGCCGCGGCCTTGCCAAGATCATTCATCAGTACACGAACAACAGGGTCGGCGCTCCCGGACCCGGACTTCGCCTGGCGCTCTGCATCATAGATGCGTTCCAGAATGCGCAGGAGCCGTTTCTGCGGCCACTTGCCGAGGCGCGCGCGAAACGCCGGCCAGTCACTTTGCCAGACGGGAGGCCGCAGCTTCATGTTAGGTGTTCCTTCACCTGCCGCCATGCGTTTGTGTGCATCCAGCATGCGCAGTGTTTCGCTCTGCAGCGCGCGCAGGATGGAGATGGCAGAGGTCCCGGCAATCTCGAGGCGTTGCAAGGCGGTATTCGCGGCGATGAGGTCGCCCGCAAGTGTCGCCCGGATCGCGGCGGACAGATCATGATCAATGTCGGTTGCCGACAGGGCGCGAATGTCGGTGAGGCTGACATCGCGGCCCAGCCCGCGCGCATAAAGTGCGAGCTTCTCGATCTCGGAATTGGCGATGCCGCGGTGGCCGGGCAGGTCGCCGGTGAAAGCGTGCAGCGCGGCGGGCTCAATGGTGGCGCCCACGTCCAGCAGCGCGGCCTTTACCCGGTCTTCGATGTCACCGGCTTCATCGGCAAACATCTGGAGGCAGGCGGTCCGCTTGGCCGCTGTGGCGGCGGCACGCAGTTTGGATTTGGACGTGAGGCTTCCGGCTTCGATGATCAGCTTTGCGGCGTATCGTTGCTCGGTCTTGTCGCCTTCCGCGATAGCTTCCGACAGGAGCGCTGCGATCTTGTCACCATTTGTCCGGACGCGAATGACGCGAGGATCGCCGAGGAGCGACACCGCCTCGAGATTGTCGAACAGGAGCGACGGGTCTTTCTTGATCGCATCATCGTCTAGGACGGACACTTCAAGTTCGCCCGTCTTGGGGGCCCAGACCTTTATGAGACTGGCAGAAGCGTCGTTCGCAAGTCCGTCATCCTCACCGAAAGCCAGCACCGCCCAGATCGCCGGATCCGGCCGGCGGGAGAAGGTGACAGCCTGCTTGCCCTTTAGCAGCATCAGCCGGCAGAGAGCTGTAGTCGCAAATCATCGACGATGCGTTTTGCGAGTTCACGCATTGTGCGATCATATGCGCTGGTTTGAGCCGCAATATCGCCATAAGGCGCGCTCGGCACCGTGAAATCGGTTTGAGCGTCCACCATGCCCGAGACAGCCCCGCTGTCGCGCGCCAGCACATAGCGCCCGGTGGCAGAAATACTCGAGCGCGACGCCGCGCCATCGGGCTTGAAAGCCAGCCGTGTCAGATTGTCTTTCAGGATGACATTCAGCGTTGCAGGCTCGGTCACGCCCGGTAGCCCGATCGCGAGTTCTTCCTGCAGGGCGCGCCTGAGCTTGTATCCGGACCGGCCACGAATGGGCTCGACGGTGATCGGGCCACCGGCCGCCAACGCGCTTGAGCCGGGCGCATAGACGGGCTGGAAGCCACAGGCAGCCAGGGACAGAAGGAGAAGGGCGGCGAAGAACTGTCTCATGCGACCACGATATTCACGATGCGGCCGGGAACGACAATGGTTTTCTTGACGACCTTGCCATCCAGGAAGGCCGCAACATCGGGTTCGGCAAAGGCCGCAGCCTCGACTGCATCCTTCGCCAGCGCTTTGGAGACGGTTATTTCGCCCCGCCGCTTGCCATTCACCTGAACCGCCATGGTGACACTGTCATCTTCGAGAAGGGCAGGGTCTGGCGTGGGCCAGGCTGCTGCAGATACGAATCCGTCGCCGCCAAGACGTTCCCAGCAAGATTCGGCGAGATGCGGCATGAAAGGCGTCAGGCACCGGGCCAGCATGGAGGCACCCTCGAGCCGGGCGCCGGTGACGGACCCGGTATCGGCTTCGGCCTTCTTCAGTGCTGTGGCCCATTCATGGATGCTGGCGACGGCCGAATTGAAGCGGAACTCGTTGATCCCCTTGTCGATGGCCGCGACCGCCTTGTGCGATGCCTTGCGCAGGGCAATCGAGGCATCGTCGGTGCCGGGCTCCGGTACTTTTGATTCCGGCAGTGCATCGAAGATGCTCCAGATGCGCTGCGCGAAACGTGCGGCGCCTTCAGCGCCAGATTGTGTCCATTCGACATCGCGCTCGGGCGGCGAGTCAGACAGAACGAACCAGCGTGCCGTGTCTGCGCCGAAGGCTTGGATGATGGCGTCCGGGTCGACCGTGTTCTTTTTCGACTTGGACATTTTCTCGATCGGGCCGACGCTCGCAGGTGCGCCCGTCGCAATCTCGAACCAGGTGCCGTCCTTTGTCGCGACTTCGGAGGGCTCAAGCCAGTCGCCCGTTGCCGACTTGTAGGTCTCGTGGGTCACCATGCCTTGCGTGAACAGGCCGGCGAAAGGTTCGCCGCTCGGTAGGTCGAGTTCCCCGACATCGCGCATCGCACGGGCAAAGAAGCGCGCATAGAGCAGGTGCAGGACGGCATGTTCAACGCCGCCGACATATTGGTCGACGGGCAGCCAATAGGCACGTTCAGCCATGTCGTCCGGACTGGCGAACCGGGCCCAGTACCAGGAACTATCGACGAACGTGTCGAGCGTATCGGTCTCGCGCCGGGCCTTCCCGCCACACGTCGGACAGGTCGTGTCTTTCCATGTCGCGTGGCGCTCTAGAGGATTGCCGGGCTTGTCGAATGTCACATCGTCCGGCAGCCGCAAGGGCAGCTCGGAGGTAGGGACCGGGACAATGCCGCACGCGTTGCAATGCACGATCGGAATGGGGCAACCCCAATAGCGCTGGCGCGAGACGCCCCAGTCACGCAGGCGATAGTTCACTTTGCCTTCGCCGAGACCCCGGGATTCGATCTTCGAAATTGCCAGCCGCTTGGCGTCGTCGATCGAAAGACCATCAAGGAAATCGGAACGGAAAATTGTCCCGGGCCCGGTATAGGCGTCGTCCTGCACGTCGAATGTTGCCGCGTCCGCATTGGGTGGCAAGACGACAGGCAGGACGTCCAGACCATATTTGCGTGCGAATTCGATGTCGCGCTGGTCGTGCGCCGGGCAGCCGAAAATGGCGCCCGTACCGTATCCCATCAGCACGAAATTCGCGACCCAGACGGGCAGGGTGCGCTCAGGGTCGAACGGGTGCTGGACTGTGAGGCCAGTATCGAAGCCGAGCTTGGGCGCCTTTTCAATGGCCTCTTCGCTGGTGCCGACAGCCGCGCAGTCGGCGCGGAAGTCCGTGAGGGCGTTGTTGCCCTGCGCCAGTTGTAGCGTCAGCGGATGATCAGGTGACAGGGCAATGAAACTTGCGCCGAACAGAGTGTCGGGACGGGTCGTGAAAATCTGGACACCGTTCTCGAAGCCCTCTGGCGTCTCGCCGGAAAATTCGAAACGCATCTGCAGGCCTTCTGACCGACCGATCCAGTTCGCCTGCATCGTGCGGACTTTTTCCGGCCAGCGTTCGAGCTTTTGCACTTCTTCCAGCAAGTCGTCGGCATAGTGCGTGATACGGAAGAACCACTGGGTCAGTTCGCGCTGTTCGACGATAGCGCCTGAGCGCCAGCCGCGGCCGTCGACGACCTGCTCATTGGCCAGAACGGTATTGTCGACCGGATCCCAGTTGACCTTGCTGGCCTTGCGATAGACGAGACCCTTGTCAAGCATCTTCAGGAAAAGGGCCTGCTGTGCGCCGTAATAGTCCGGATCGCATGTCGCAAATTCCCGGCTCCAGTCGAGCGACAGGCCCAGCTTTTTCAGCTGCGCCCGCATCGCAGCAATGTTCTCATAGGTCCATTTGCCCGGATGGACGCCGCGCTGGAGCGCCGCATTCTCGGCCGGCATCCCGAACGCATCCCAACCCATGGGGTGGAGGACATTGTATCCATTGGCGCGGCGATGGCGGGCAACGACGTCACCCATGGCATAGTTGCGCACATGGCCCATGTGCACCCGGCCCGACGGATAGGGGAACATTTCGAGGATGTATGCTTTGGGCGCGTCACCCGCCTCGGCGGGTGATTTCGCCCTGAACAGGTCTGCTGCGTCCCACGCGGCACGCCATCTGGTTTCCGCGGCCTGCGGATCGTAACGGGTGGCCATGTCCCGCTCCTTTTAAGAGGTCTGGTGTTTGGCTTCCTAGCCGATCTGCGAAGCCTTGAGCGTGCGGGCGCGCTGAAGGATTTTGTTTTCAAGCTGGATTCCGGTCTCGGGATCAGCGCTCGCATCGGTCCATGTGCCGTCCTGGTTGGTCTGGCGGAACACCGATACCTTTACGCCGTCGGCCCGGAGGCGTGTGTCGAGGATATAGACTGTTGCCTTGATGCGCTCATCCGGCGAGTCCGGGAAGGACTTCCAGTCATAGACGATGAGACCGCCGACAGAATCGGCGCTCTGGACCGGCATGTTCTCGAACGTGTCCAGCGATGCGCGCCACAGGTACGGATTGACGGTGCCGACATTCTTCTGGGTGATCTGGCTTTCGCTGTTCTTGCTTTTGCCGGACTGGCAACCGGAAACGATCAGCATGCCAGCCAGGGCAGCGGTGATTATGTGTTTGACCATGAAGATTGTTCCTGAGTGCAAGACCTTGTTGACGAGGGTCTGTATAACAAGGGGAGTCCGGGCTCGCCAGTGCTGATATGCCGAAGAGCGCTGATGGTGTTTGCAGGAGAGAGATGATGTGGAAGCCGCTGACACTGCTGACACTGCTGGCGATACTGAGCGCGGCCACCGGCCATGCGCAGGCACAGGACGAATGGGACGTGTGGGAGACCAAAGTCGACGCGGAAATGGCCTTCGCGGGCTCCACGGCCGACGGAGCTCCGGTGACCTATCTGGGAGCCTTTGGCCTGTCTACGAACCGGGTGCTGGATAGCGGCCTGGAGATCGGGGCTGTTGGCCGGGTAGAGGTTCAGCGGGATCACCCGGGACGTGCGGGGTTCAGTGGGGTGCCGGACGGGGGTGCCGGGGGCGTGCCATGGGAGTGGCAGGGTGCCTTCAGCGGGCTGGCAACGAGCACCGAGCGCGAACATGTCGGGGCCCGCGGCCAGCTTGAACAGGCCTATTTCTATGTCGAAGGCGGCTATGGCGAAGTGCGGTTGGGACGGGACAAGGGCGTCGCAGCGCGCTTCCACGAAGGCGCACCAAGCGTGTTTGTGGAGGCATCGACGGCCAATCCCGTCCTGGACCCGACAGGGCAGGCCTATGTGCGAACGGACCACGACCTGACGGGCCCGGCGCTGAAGCTGAGCTATGCCAGCCCCCGCATCCTCGGCGTGAGAGCCGGCGCGTCCTTCACGCCGACAGCTGATGTGCGCGGCCTCGACCGCGATCCGGCGCGCAACGTGGGCGGTAATCCGCAGGTTGGTGTCGAGTCGGCATCCGAGGTGGCGGTCAATGTTTCGCGCAAGTTGCGCGAGAGCGGGGTGAGACTGCAGGCGGCTCTGGCCTATAGCCACGCCGATGTGAGCTCAGACATCAAGCCGGACATCTACGGAACGGTCGAAACCTGGTCTGCCGGTGCATCAGCAGAATTCGACACGCTGACGATCGGCGTGAGCCTCCTGAACAGCAATAATGGTGTGGAAACCGGCCCCGGTGACTATTCGGCGTGGATGCTTGGCGTGACGAAACGGGTCTTTTCCCTCGATCTTGGTGTGGACTATGGCGAGGCCAGCGATGACTTGACCGGCCTCGAGACCGAATCATGGAGCCTCGGTGTGGCCAAAGACTTGCGCGAAGGATTGCGGGTTGCGGGTGGGTATCGCGGGCAGACAGTCCGTCAAAGGCGAGTTGGACTGGGTCTACTGCCTCCAAATCGGGTTTCTGCCGACGGTATTGTGTTAGAAATCACACTATCGCTTTAATTTGGCCCCCTCACCGATTGTTAATCTTCTCTTAACCGGCCGGGATGACTATTCTTTTGCGAGAAGGTGCAGGAAATGAAACCGGGTTTGATCCTCTCAATCACACTGATTTCAGCCATGCTGGCTTTGCCGGCAATGGCTGATCCGGCTGTGGCTGATCATGTTATGAACGTCCAGGCGCCCTCCCTTTCCGAAAGCAAGGCGGCCGAAGCCGACTGGTACCGCCAGTTTGCCCAGCCCAAGCCGGCAGATGCCAAGCCCGTCTGGCAGCCCGAACCGACCGATGATTTCTCCGTTCAATTCGGTGGCAATGCGCGCTGGCAGCTGAATCTCGATATGCTGACCCGGCCGAACTCGTCGCCGCTTCCGCGCGAACAGATGCAGGCAGGTGCCACGTTCCGTGTCACGCCGCGTTTCTCCGTCGGTGGTGAAGTCAGCGTTGGTGCCGAGCGCCTCAACGACACGTCCCAGTGGGAAGACAGCCAGCTCGAGACCGGTATCCGGCTCAAGTCGGCATTCAAGTTCTGATTCTTCCTTGTTTCAAGCCCGCCGACTGATCGCCACGCTTGGATTCGGCCTTGCGCCGGGCTTTTCATGCAGGCTAGGCGTTGCCTTGTGAGAGGCGCGCCACCGGGTTCGCGCCTGCATCCCGGGAGTTGAAGCGCTGTTGCCATGTTCCTGAATGGCCTGATCCTGATCGTTACGCTTGCCGCGGGTGTTGTCCTGCTGATGCCGCGCGTGGCGGGGATAAAGACCTGGCGAGCGACGATGACGCCGCTCGCGTCCATCATCGGCAGCGGTTTCCTCGTCCTCGGGCCGATCCTCGTTTCCTCTTATGGCAAGTATGCGCCGCTCGCGATGCTGGCTTTGTGCATCGGTGCCTACCTGTTCGGGACGGCGATCCGGCACAATATTCATATGCGCGGGGAGCAGGACACAGATCCTGACCCGCTGGTCGCCCGCCTCGAAATGGCCGGTTCCTGGGTGCTGGCCTTCGCTTATGTCATCTCGGTTGCCTATTACCTCAACCTGTTTGGCGCCTTTGGAGTGAGCCTCACGCCGTGGGACGACTCGCTGCATGCGCGCTTGCTCACCAGCGCCGTGTTCGTACTGATCCTCGTGGTCGGATGGCTGAAAGGCTTCAGCGCCCTGGAGCGCATGGAACAGGTTTCCGTGAGTGTGAAACTTGCCATCATCCTTGGCCTGCTGGTCGGGCTCGCGATCTTTTTCGGCAAGGAAGCGACTGCGGACAAGCTGGTCCTGTTGGCGCCAAAAGCGACGGGCTGGGCCGGCATCGCGCTTGGATTCGGATTGATTGTCACTGTGCAGGGGTTCGAGACGTCGCGTTACCTTGGTAGCACCTATGATGCCCAGACGCGGATCCGGTCGATGCGCATCGCGCAGCTGCTCTCTTCGGCCATCTACATGATCTATATTGCGCTGGTGGCCTATGTCTTCCAGGGCAACGAGCTTCATCTCGAGGAAACAGCCATCATCGACATGATGCGGGTCGTGGCGCCGATCCTGCCATTCCTGCTAGTGGCGGCGGCCCTCACGGCGCAGTTCAGTGCAGCGATTGCCGATACGAGCGGATCGGGCGGGCTGGTGGCGGAACTCACCGGTGGGCGCGTCACCGAGCGCCAGGCCTATGCCCTGCTTGTCGGGGTCGGGTTGGCGTTCACCTGGACGATCCACCTGTTCGAGATCATTTCCTACGCGTCGCGCGCCTTCGCGACCTATTACGCAATCCAGTCTGCCATCGCGGCTGTCTTGGCGCATCGAGCGGGCGGGCAATGGCGAAAAGTATCGCTGTTTACCGTCCTGACCGTGCTGGGCCTGATGATCGCCGTGTTCGGTACGCCCGCTGAAGGTGGCGACCAGAGCTTGTAACCTAGCTTGCCGGATCGAACGCGCGCGCGAGCGATTCGACTGCCGCGATGCCGGCAAACGGGGCAACGCGATTGGCATTGCGCGCCATCACCCCGCCAAGGGCGAAGACCGGGCAGGGGGCTGATCGAGTGATTTGCCGGAGTTTCAACGGGCCCAGGGGCTTGCCAGCTGACGGACTGTTCGACGGAAATACGGCTGAGACAAGGGCGGCATCAATCGGATAGTGCGCGATCGCGCGAAGCTCGGCGGGTGAATGGGCGCTGGCTGTTATCAGCGGGAACGCGCCGCGCCATTTCCGGGATGCGGCGAGGCGGGCATGCGGCCAGTGAACGCCCGCAGCGCCCACCGCCATGGCCAGAACCGGATCGGCGGAGATCAGCAGGCGCAGCTTTCGTGTCCGGCAGACGTGAGCCAGGTCTGCCGCGATCATCCCGGCATCCGGCGCGCCAAAATGGCGATAGATGACGCCCCAGCCGGGCGGCAGCGATTTAGCTATCCTGACCGGATCGGGCGTTCGGGCGGGATCTGTCAGGAACAGGACAGGCGGAATCTCGTGCGGCAGGTGCGCTGAAGCCGCGCGGGCGGCGGCCAGAAGCTTGCGCTTTGGTGAGGATTGGCGTTTCAACGTCATCAGCATGACTGATACGGCTTCCATATCCCTTGCCAAGCGTCGCGACGACATTCTGGCCGAGCTGGCGCAGGCCGCGAGCCCGCCGCCATGCCTTGTCGCCGTGTCGAAAACACAGCCTGACGAGAAGATTGATGCGATGCTGGCCGCTGGCCAGCGCGTGTTTGGCGAGAACCGGGTCCAGGAGGCGCAGGCGCATTGGGCCGAGCGGCGGGCCGAGTATCCGGACCTTGAGCTGCGGCTTATCGGGCCGCTGCAGACCAACAAGACGGACGATGCGGTTGCCCTGTTCGATGTGATCGAGACGTTGGACCGGGACAAGCTTGCGCGGGCCCTTGCCAAGGCGATGACCGCTGCCAGGCGGCATCCGTCTGTCTACATCCAAGTGAATACCGGCGAGGAGCCGCAAAAGGCGGGGGTCACGCCGGATGGCCTGGCGGCTTTGCTCAAGGTCGCGGTCGAGGAATGCGGCCTCGATGTGCAGGGCCTGATGTGCATTCCGCCGGTCGATGAGCCGGCCGGGCCGCATTTTGCGCTGCTGGCAAAGCTTGCCCGGCGCCATGGCCTGAAGGGCCTGTCCATGGGCATGAGCGGCGATTATGCGCTGGCCGCACGTTTCGGCGCGACGGATGTGCGGATTGGGACGGCTTTGTTCGGCGCGCGCTAGATGTGGAGTCTCAATAGGTTGTCCTCGGCGATCCCGAGGCGACTGCTGGGCGTTTGATCTTTAATGCCTCCGTGCGGTCGATGCCAGTTGTACATGTGCGCTCATCCTATGAGATGATCTGCTCGGTGGTCTGAGGTTTGATATGTGCGTGCATAGGCCCATTCGCGGATGGCGGTCTGGATGAAGCGTTCAGCCTTGCCATTGGTCTTGGGTGTGTAGGGTTTTGTCCGGATGTGGCGCAGGCCTAGTTGCCTGCAGGCAGAGGCAAAGTCTCGCGAGATGTAGCAGCTGCCATTTTCGGTCATCACGCGGGTCACGCTCACGCGGAGGGTCTTGTACCAGGCGACTGAGGCTTTCAGATGAGCGACCGCCGAGATGGCTTGCTCGTTGGCAACGATCTCGGCGTAGGCAAGCCGGGAATGGTCATCCACACATACGTGAACGTATTCCCAGCCATGGCCTTTCTTGCCGGGCCCGCGCGGAGTTGACTGTCCTGTCCGGTCGCCTGTCACCCGATGTCCAGGGCGTTCAAATCGCCCGAGTTTCTTGATGTCGAGATGAATCATGTCTCCCGGAGCATTGTGCTCGTAGCGCCTGACGGGCTCTGGTGGGTCAAGGTCGCGCAGGCGTGAAAGCCCGGCGCGTTTCTGCACCCGGCTGACCGTGGCGGGCGAGTCGCCTGTCAGGCGTGCGACATGCTTTCCTGTCAGGCCTTCACGGCGCAGAGCGAGGATGCTGGCGACCGTTGCTGGATCGGTAGGTTGGTGCAGGCGATCTGGCCGCGAAGACTTGTCGGTCATACCGCCGGGACCAAGGCGCCTGAACCGGGCGACCCACCGCAAGACCGTCTTGCGACAGACACCGTAGGCCTTGGCGGCCGCGCTGGGAGTCAGCCGCCCCGAAACAACATCTATTGCCAATTCTTCTCGACGGATAGGCGTCAGACGGGCATTCTTGTCTAGGTTATTCGGGCGTTCTTTCGAAAACTGAGGTGTGGTAGCTCCAGTCTTGTCGATCAGCCCCGAATGGACGACCTATCGAAAGATCACAGCTAGAGCGCGATTTCGATATGCGACACCGGCGTCAGGAAGCGGAGCACGGTGCGCAGGTCGGGCTCGGCGAGGGCGACGCAGCCTTCGGTCGGCTTGTAGTCTTCGCGGGCGAGATGCAGGAAAATCGCGCTGCCTCGGCCAGGGACGACCGGATCGTCATTGTAACTTAGTTCCACAATCAAGTTGTAGACATGGTCGGCGCGCCAGAGTTTCTCGGCCGATGCGGGGTAGGGCAGGGCGACCGGGCGATTGTAGAGCGGGTCGCCGGGCGCGTCGCACCAGCCGTCATCGTGGCGAAGCGGGACTTTCGGCAGGCGCGTTTCCGGTGGCTGGGTGCGGTCCGGCCGGTAGAACAGGCGCCGTGTCTGCCAGATTCCGATCGGCGAGGCGCCGTCGCCCTCGCGTTTGAGGTCGGCCCCGATGATGCCGCCCTTGCCGAGGGCGCAGCGGCAGGAAAAATCCATGCCGGCGAACGTGCCGTCCGCGCGGGCTATGAAGTGGCTGTTCACGCGCATCTCCCTTTGTTGTGATCGCTTGTCAGCCACATTCTTATGACATCTGTCGCTGTCTTGGATATGTGCAAGGCGAAATTGGACCGATTGGAGCGGAAAATGTC
The DNA here is from genome assembly GCF_041689225.1 of Hyphomonas sp. GTDB lineage: Bacteria > Pseudomonadota > Alphaproteobacteria > Caulobacterales > Hyphomonadaceae > Hyphomonas. Next base: position 41,957 of record NZ_JBDNGN010000120.1, read on the forward strand.
TGCAAAGAAGACAATCCTGCTGGTGGATGACGATGATGACCTGCGCGAGGCGCTGGCCGAGCAATTCGAGCTGCATGATGGCTTTGAAATATTGCAGGCGGCCAATGCCCGCGACGGCGTCGCGACGGCTGTGGCAGAGCGGATCGACCTGATCCTGCTGGACGTGGAAATGCCGGACCTTGATGGGCGCGAGGCCTGCAAGCTGATGCGGCAGAAAGGCGTGCGCGCGCCGATCATTATGCTGACCGGGCAGGACGGCGATGCCGACACGATCCTGGGGCTCGATTCCGGGGCGAATGATTATGTCACCAAGCCGTTCAAGTTTTCGGTCCTGCTGGCCCGTGTGCGGGCGCATTTGCGCAGCTTTGAGCAATCCGAAGACGCGACGTTCCAGATCGGCCCGTATGATTTCCGCCCGTCGATGAAACTGCTGGTGACGGCCGAGGGCCGCAAGGTGCGCCTGACGGAGAAGGAAACCAACATCCTGAAATACCTCTATCGCGCCGGCGGCAAGGCGGTGGCGCGGGAGGAGTTGTTGTCGGAAGTCTGGGGCTATAATGCCGCTGTGACGACGCACACGCTGGAAACCCATATCTACCGCCTGCGGCAGAAAGTGGAGCCGGACCCATCGCATGCGCGCCTCTTGCTGACCGATGCTGGCGGGTACCGGCTGCAGCCCTGACTCTCTCCGCACCCCCGGCGCAGGCCGGGGTCTCATGCGTGTCGTTTTCTTCAATGGCCTGAGGTCCCGGCGTTCGCCGGGAACACGGAGTGTGGGGCGGACCCCCACCCAGCCTCCCCCTCTCAGGGGGAGGAGTTGTCTTTTGCGGGCATTGATCTTTCCACATCGCATGTCGGGTATCGCTGCACTCGGCCCACCCTAGACTTGCTGTGAGGCGGGCGAGCAGCGGCGCGGCGCCGCGCCGCGGCGAAGCCATGGGTGATGAAGGCGGACGGTTCTGTCATGGTGGCCAGTATGGGCCGGGCGGAGATCAGGTTGGGGAGGGTGTGGGATAGACACCTTTTCCGCGGCGGCCAGGCAGGCGGCGATCGTCTGCGTCTTCGCCTGCGTTCGGGCCGAGGCCGACACCTGTTCCCGCCTTGCCATCACCCGATGCGCCGCCGATATCGAAGCCGGGGCGGTCGATGGCGACGGGCGATGTATCTGCTGGTTTGTCGGTGTTCTTTGTGGTTGGCGTCTCAGGTTTTTTGCTGGTCATGATCTTGTTCCTCGCGGGTGCGTTGGGTGGCGTATCTGGCGGCTCCCGTCCGCTTACAACTCGCCAGTCCGTATCGTGTCAGCGCCCTTGACGTGGTTGAGCTTGCCGAGGGTCGTCTCGAGGACATGCTGCAATTTCTTGGCTGCACCCGACCATGCCCCTTCGAGCGTGTCGGCCTCGTCGCTGGCTACTTCCGGCTGACGGCCTTCAATGCGGGCTTCGATGAGGCAGCGCTTGTCGTGCGCGCCAGACTTGTCTGCGTTCTTATCGCTGAGGTGCACTTCAATACGGGTGATGTGCTCACTGTAGCGGTCGAGACGGGTGTGGATCTCTGTCGAAATATGGGCGGAGAGCTCTTCGCTACCCTCTATGTTTTCGTCGGTGTTGATCTGGATTTGCATGACTGACTTCCTTTTTCCAACCGTCGCCCAGCGCGGAGAAACCGAAAAGGGGGAGGTCGACTGCTGTTTCTGATCTGGGCCGATGGCAAAAGAGATCTACCGGCTCGCAGACAATTGAATTGTAGCACGGCTCGGTGCTGTCAGGTTGATCCATGTCAGTCTGGGTTATTCGCGGGCGATCATCTCGAGCCGTGCGGGATATGGCTTGGCGAAGGCGTCGGAGAGATGCCGCATCTCCGGCGAAGGCCGGGGTCTTCTGCGGCTGGTCCGGCCTTCAATTGCATCAGGTCCCGGCGTTCGCCGGGAGGGCAGCGGTGGAAGGAAAGGTTCAGGAAGGCAGGTATCCATGGATAGGGCTTTCCCATCACACCTTGGAGCGCCGCCAGTCCATGGAACCCTGCCTTCGCAGGGGTCGTCGGGGCGAGGGTTGGGCGTGCGGTTGGGGAACATTGGCGATCGATGCTTGGGAGGGAGGGCTTCGCCATGCTCGACTCAACCTATGCCTGCTCGTCGCCCTCAAGGACCAAGTTTCCTATTGTGAATATACGACCACCGATCGCTTTGAAGCCGCTAACCGTGAATTCGTTTTGTTCGACTGCTTCTCCCCTTGAACAGCAGGGGCAGTAGTAGACAAGAAGGGGCGGGCGATGCTGTTTTCGGAACTCCGCAAAACCAATGCCCGCGGGCAACTCGACAACCTTCTCGATCGTTCTAATCTTTGGAATATGAAGATCATTGCGCCCGAGCGTGTTCGCAATCCGGTTTTCAAGAGCGTTGATATGTCCGAGCGCGATATCGCTCCACTCGCTATGGGAGCATTCAATGATCGCAAGATCTAACTGATCGCAGCTACTGGCAGAGCATAGCCCCATTGTGTCGGTATCGCCCTCGAAACCGAAAATCAGAATCGTGGCGACACACGAGCAACACAGAAGAGTTATAACTGATCCGTGCATGATGCGTGGCGGCAATATCAATTTTCACCTCCAGCAGGCGCATGGTGGTCGAGCGTAATTGTCTACACGCTCACCTTCACGCTGATTGGGGCGTGGTCGGAGGGTTTCCAGCCGCCGCGCCAGGGGAGGTGGACGCGGTAGGAATCGAGTTTGGTGTTCGCGAGGGCGTCGGGATTGGCCCAGATATGGTCGAGGCGGCGGCCCTTGTTCGAGGCGGCCCAGTCTTTCGCGCGATAGCTCCACCAGGAATACAGCTTCTGCTCGTCCGGCACCGCCATGCGGGCAATATCAGCAAAGCCGGCTGTCTGGCGCGAGTCTTCGAGGAGTTCGGTTTCGATTGGCGTGTGCGAGACGATCCTCAGGAGCTGCTTGTGTGACCAGACATCGTTCTCGTGCGGGGCGACGTTGAGGTCTCCGACGAGGATGCGCGCAGCCTTGGGCAGCGTCTTGTAGCCCTTGCCCAGCTTTGCGAGGAAATCGAGCTTGTGGGCGAACTTGTCATTGGCGACGGGGTCCGGCACGTCGCCGCCGGCGGGCAGGTAAATATTATGGATTTCAAGGCCCTTCACGCGCGCAGCAATCGCGCGGGCATGGCCGTGACGGCAAAGGTCCGGCACGTCGACGCGTTCCAGCGGGAACCGCGAGGCGATGGCGACGCCATGGTGGCCGCCTTTCTGGCCGTTCAGGACAAGGTGGGGCAGGCCCATTTCGCGAAACTGCTTTTCCGGAAATTCGCCGTCCTGGCACTTGGTTTCCTGCAGGCAGATGACCTCCGGTGCCTCGGCGGTGACGAATTGCGCGATATTCGGCGCGCGCAGGCGGACCGAGTTGATGTTCCAGCTGACGATCTTGAGAGGTTTGGCCATGGCTTCTGCCTAGCATTGATCCCTAAAACGTCAACGCGCCCGAACGCGGGGGAGTTCGGGCGCGCCTGACGCGAGATTTTACGTCTCGCCGGCAAGGGAGTTCCGGCGGCGATGGAGCGGTTGTTCACAGCGGGGGGGCAGGTGCTGCGCGGGGTATTCCGCTCCATCGATAGTTGCAAAGATGTCACGCGGTGGAAAATTATCAAGTAACTTTTATGTTAAATACTTGCCTTTTTCGATTTCCGGAGCTCCGGCGGTGCGCGTTGTGGTGTAGTTAGTCCGCAGCGCGCCGCAGGGGCCTTATTCGTCGTCGAAGTCCTTCAGGATGAAGAGGCGCGGGTTGAGCTTCTTGCCGTACTCGACGCCGATCAGCTGGACCGAGGTGATGTTGCCGCCACTGTCTTCGGTGCGCCAGCCGAGGAGTTCCCGTGTCGTGTCCGACAGGATCAGCGTGAGCGTGCCGTCCATCTCGCCGGAGCGGTCCTGGACTGTCACGCCGATAAGGCCATTGGCACGGACAACGTCGAGCACCTGGGCCTCGTTTTCAAAGTCGAGACTGTCGTCGAGCAGGAGCGAGAGGGGTGTCGAGCTGAGCGGCACGCGGTCGGTTGTTTCGAGTTCGCTGTCCTGCATCGCGACGGTTGCGCCATTGCTGACGATCAGGAGCGGTGTCGGGTCGTCATAATCGAAGCGGACCTTGCCGGGACGTGACAGGGCGAAGCTGCCGGCCGCCTCGGAATAGTCCGGCGCACGCTGCTTGAACTTGCCGGTTGCGGTTTTCACGTCGGACATCGCCCTGGAGACATCCTTGAGGATGGCGCTGCGCTCCGTTTCGGTGAGCGCTGTCGTGGTGGCTGGCGCGGTGACGGCGGGCACGGACGGGGCGGCGTCCTGAAGGGACACGGCCAGCGGCGCGGCGGCGAGGGCGGTGATAGCCCCAAGGGTCGTCAGCAAGTTCATCATAGCGTGGGTCTCCTTTGACCATGAGCTTCAATCTAGTGGCCTGAACCTCACCTAAACAGGGCCAGATCAAGGTATTTCGGCCTCTATTCGTTGGCCTGGGTTCAGTTTGGCGCGCCCTGCGGCGCTAACCGGCGGCAGGATGAACAGGCCAGCGGGCGGGGTGTTCCGATCTGAGCACCGCGCCCGCTTGCGTATTGAGGCCTGCGCGCCCATCTTTGCCTCCGTATATACCCGTATATAAAGGAACCCCATCGATGCCGGATACCGCTTCGCTCAACATCAAGGACAGCACTGACCAGGATTTCGTGGCAGATGTCGTAGAGGCCTCCAACACGCAGCCCGTGATTGTCGATTTCTGGGCGCCCTGGTGCGGGCCGTGCAAACAGCTCGGCCCGGTGATCGAGCGCGTTGTCGACAGCAAGAAGGGCGCGGTCAAACTGGTCAAGATCAATATTGACGAGAACCCGGCCTATGCGGGCCAGCTGGGCGTGAGATCAATTCCGGCCGTGTTCGCCTTCGACAAGGGCCGTCCGGTGGATGCGTTCCAAGGCGCACTGCCCGAAGGTCAGGTCAAAGGCTTCATCGATAAGCTGCTGAGCGGCACCGACACCGCGCAGGTGATTGCCGAAGCGCTGGTCCAGGCCGAAACCGCGAGCCAGTCGGGTGATCTCGGCACTGCCGCGCCGATCTATGCCAGCGTGATCCAGGAAGACCCGGAGAATGTCGTCGCGATTGCCGGCCTCGCCCGTTGCTATCTTGCCAATGGCGACAAGGCGCGCGCGATCGCAACGCTCGACATGGTGCCGGAATCCGGAAAGCACGACACCGCCATCAAGGGCGTGCGCACGGCGATCGAGCTGATGGCCGACGATGACGCACCCGGCGAGTTCGATGAATTGCTGACCGCCGTGACCGCCGCACCGGACGACCATGCCAAGCGTTTCGAGCTTTCCGAAAAATATATCGGTGCCCAGCGCTACAAGGATGCCATCGATCACCTGCTGATCATTCTCGGTGCGAAACTCGACTGGGAGGGCGGCAAGGCCAAGGAAAAGCTGCTACAAGTTTTCGAAGCTGCCGGGCCGACGGATCCGGCAACGGTTGAGGGCCGCCGCCGGCTGGGATCGCTGATGTTTGCCTAGACCGGCATTCGGCCCACCTTCGTATCCCTGATGGAGACAGGACCTAGACCGATGAGCGTGGGACATTACAGGAAGACGAGCGACCTGGCGGACACGCTGGCAGTCTTCCCGCTGCCGGGCGCCTTGTTGTTCCCGCGCTGGGAATTGCCGCTGAACATTTTTGAGCCGCGTTACCTGAACATGATCGATGATGCGATGGCAGGCTCGCGCCTGATCGGCATGGTGCAGGCGATGGGCGGCTCGAAGGCGCGCCCGCTGTTGGCCGAGGTCGGCTGTGCGGGACGGATAACCAGCTATTCTGAAACCGAAGACGGCCGATACCTGATCACGCTGACCGGGATTGCGCGCTTTGCCATTGGCGAAGAGATGGACGTGACGACACCCTATCGCCAGGTCCGGCCAGAGTGGAACCCGTATGCGCCAGACCTTGTGGCAGCGAACGAAACGGTCCTGCCGAGCCGGGACAAGCTGATCGGCGCGCTGAAAACCTATGTCGAGATCAACAAGATGCAGGCCGACTGGTCGGCCGTGGAAGACGCGCCGCTCGAGACGCTGGTTAATGCGCTCTGTTCGGGCTGTCCGTTCTCCACGATCGAGAAACAGGCTCTGATCGAAGCGCCGACCTTGAAAGCGCGCGCTGAAACGCTCATCACCCTGTTGAGAATGGATGTGCCCGGCAATGATGCCGGGACGATGCAGTAGGATTGACCGGAATGCATGACGACACACCTGCTAAGGCGGAACGTGGATCGGGCGTCGACCCGCGCCTGCTGGAAATCCTGATCTGCCCGGTCTCCCGCCAGCCGCTGACCTATGACCGTGCGGCGGGAGAGCTGATTTCGAAGAAGGCGCAGCTGGCCTATCCGATCCGGGGCGGCATTCCGATCATGCTGGCGGACGAGGCGCGCGATCTCGACAATGCCGCGGCTGACGGGGATGACGCATGAGCGCGCCCGCCTGGCCCGTGCGGCTGATATTCCGGCGCACGGCCCGTGAGCTGAAGGCCGAATTCGATGACGGATCGTCCGGCGCGGTGGATTTCGTCCGCCTGCGCGAAAACAGTCCGTCCGCCATAGTGCAGGGGCATGGCTCGGGGCCGAAGCCGGTCCAGCCGCCCGTGCCGACGGATATCATGGTGGAGCGGGCCGAGCCTGTGGGCCGCTATGCCGTGCGGATCATTTTCTCCGACGGGCATTCGAGCGGACTTTATACTTGGGGCCTGCTGAAACGGCTGACGGCAGACGCCTAGCGCATCAGGCTGGGCAGGTCGGCCTGGTCGGCGCTGGCCTGGCGGGCCATGGCGCGGCGCACGGGCCCGATCCTGCCGGCGGCGATCAGCGCAAGGCCGCGCAGCGGTTTGAGCAGGGCATTGTCATTTGAAAACACCCGGTCGACGCCGTCCATGAACATGGCGGTGGTGGCCGCATCGAAGCGGCGCCATTCCTGGTAGCGTTGCAGGCTTGTATCGGCGCCGGGATCGAGGCCGATATCGCGGGCGTCATTCATCACGTCGACCAGTGCACCGACATCCTTGAAGCCGAGATTGAGGCCTTGCCCCGCCAGCGGATTGATCCGCCGTGCCGCGTCGCCGAGCAGGGCCACGCGCGGCCCGACCATGCACGTGGCGATCTGGAGTTGGAGCGGATAGGCCAGCGGCGTGCCGTCGAGCGTCATCGGCCCGGCGAAGTCGGCAAAGCGCGCATTCAGTTCGGCTTCGATGGCCTCGGGCGGCATGGCAGCCATGGTTTCGGCGGCGCCGGTCTTGAGATACCAGGCCAGGTTTGCCCGATTTCCGGGCAGTGGCAGGGTCGCGAACGGCCCTTCAGGCGTGAACAATTGCCGGGCGAGGCCTTCGTGCGGCCGTGAAAGCTTAACATCGGCGGCAAACACCGATTTGCCATAGGCGCGCCCCTCAGTGGTAATGCCGAGCGCCGTGCGGACGCCGGACTTGACGCCGTCGCAGGCAGCCACGAGGCCGGCCTCGACAGTGCGTCCGTCCTCCATGGTGAGGCAGGCATGGGCGGGGTGGGTTTCCAGGCCGGTGAATTTCGTGTTCCGCCACCAGGTAAGACCGGGCGTTGCGGCGGCAACATCGTCAAGTGCGGCCTGGAGCGCGGCAGCCGGGACCATCTGCCCGAGCGGTTCGCCCTGTGCATCTGCCGGAAGGTCGTCTGTACCAAACAGGACAGAGGGGGCGCCGAACCAGTGGCGCCCGCCATCGGTGGCCTCAAGGCCCATGAGCGGTTGCGTCTGGCCGGCGAGCGCCGGATGTGCGCCCGCCGCACCGAGCAGACGCCAGCTGCCCCGTACGATCGCGAAATTCCGTGTGTCGGGCCGCGGGTCGCTTGCCGGGTCGCGGGCATCGACTAGCAGGGTCGCGAATCCGGCCCGCGCCGCAAGTATGGCTAGCGATGTGCCGACCGGTCCGGCACCGATAACGGCCAACTCAACCTTGAGAGCGGTGGCAATGGGCGTGTCAGTCATAACATCTAGGTAGGGGGCGGTAATCAAACCGTCCAGCGATGACGCAGATTTGGGCGATTGGCCGCAACCCTGCCCAGTGTTTGACCACGTGGGCTTTGAATCCACCCCGACCTCGGTGCGGTGAGCGACATTCCATGGGTGCCTCAATCATATCAGCGATGGGAGAGCGCGGGGGGTCCCGAGCTCCAGATCATTCACGAAGGAGGGGTCAGAGATGGGCCAGACGATTGGAAGATGGTTGCGCGGGGCGGCATTGTTGCCCGTCGCGCTTACAGCGGGGGTCCTAGCCTACGCCCAGGAAGACGACATCGCGACACGGCTCGCGGCCCTCGAAGAGAGCGTGAATGGCAGCGCCAGTGCGTATGTCGACAATAGCTACCTGTTCCTGATCGGCGGCATCATCGTGATGCTCATGGCGGCCGGGTTCTGCATGCTGGAAGCGGGCCTTGTCCGTTCCAAGAATGCCGCGATGCAGTCGACGAAAAACGTCGCGCTCTATTCCATTGCCGGCCTGATGTTCTGGGTCGTCGGTTACAATATGGCCTATCCGGCCGAAACGGTCCTGAACGGCCTTCTCGGCGTTACGCCGGGGCCCTGGTCGGGCGGTGATCTCAGCGTCCAGAGCGATGCGGGCTATGCGCCGGCATCCGACTGGTTCTTCCAGATGGTGTTTGTTGCGACGGCGGCCTCGATTGTTTCAGGCACCGTGGCAGAGCGAGTCAAACTGTGGCCCTTCCTGATCTTCACAGCGATCCTGACGGCCGTGATCTATCCGATCGTCGTGTCGTGGGAATGGGGAGGCGGCTACCTGGACTCGGTCTGGGCGTTCTCCGACTTCGCCGGTTCGACACTGGTTCACTCGGTCGGCGGCTGGGCAGCTCTTGTCGGTGCCATCGTGATCGGTCCACGGACGGGCAAGTATTTCGGCAAGCAGATCAATCCGATGCCGGGTTCGAACATCCCGCTCGCCGCGCTCGGTACATTCATCCTCTGGTTCGGCTGGTTCGGCTTCAACGGTGCGTCGCAGCTTGCTGCGGGTACAGCTGCTGACATCAATTCGGTTGCCCAGATTTTCGCCAATACGAACATGGCGGCGGTCGGCGGTGTGATTGCAGCTATGATCACAACGGCGTTCCTCTACAAGGGCAAGGTCGATGCAACCATGGTCTTCAACGGCGCTATCGGTGGTCTCGTGTCGATCACGGCTGAACCCCTGATGCCAACAATGGGACAGGCCGTGCTGATTGGCGGCGTTGGCGGTATCCTCGTGGTGCTGGCTGTTCCGCTGCTCGACAAGTTCAAGATCGATGACGTTGTCGGTGCCATCCCGGCTCACCTCGTGTGCGGTATCTGGGGCACGATGATCGTTGCGGCCACTAATGACGGTGCCAGCTATCTTGGCCAGTTTGTCGGCGTGGCGCTCACCGGTGTCTTTGTTGTCGCTGCCTCAACGGTTGTCTGGTTGCTGCTCAAGTTCACGATCGGCGTCCGCTGCAGCCTTGAGGCCGAAGAGATGGGCCTCGACAAGGCAGAGATCGGGCTCGAAGCCTATCCGGAATTCACCAGGGGCTGAGGGGTTCTTCCAGGAGAATGCGAACCCCGGCGGATCCAGGTCCGCCGGGGTTGTTTCTTGCCCGGACATGAAACGCCCCATGGTTCGACCATGGGGCGTTTTAATTGGAAGGATCCGCGTCGGCGTGATTACTGTTCCGGCGAATGCGCTTCCGGGTCCATCTCTTGCTGCATGACAGGATCGTCCTGTTCGGCTGTCATATCCTGCATGTCGGGCGCGATCATGATCTCGTCGTCGGACATGTCGTCCTGAGCGTTCATTTCAGTGTCCGCCTCGACCGACACACCGGTATCGCTCTCCGTTGTATCGGATGACATCGTCTCCATGTCCGTTTCGCTGCTCATGGCGTCCGACTCGTCGGTCTCATTGAGCTCCATGTCGGTGGACGTTTCGACCTGAAACATCGTGACGCCGGACCCGACTCTGCCTGTCGAAGCAACTTGAAGGCGCCGTAGCTGGAGCGCATTCAGTTCGTCGATGCTCATCTCGTCAAGCTCGGGTGAGACATCCGTGTAGAGCATGGGCCGGAGTCTTAACCGCGTCGCCGCTATCGTTAAAATCCTGGGCTGTTGCCTACAGACCCGTTAACAGGGCGGCATTGGCGGGAATGATCATAATGCGTTTCATGCTCGTCTCCATGGTCACGTATTGTAGGCAAGCAACGGTCATTACAGCGGCGATGTTCCCCTATTTTGTGCACTAAATCGGCGTAAGAGGGCGATCAGGGGAATTTCTTGCCCTTCGGCCAGATGTGTGAGGCGCTTTGAATCGGGCTCGGACCGCTGGCGAAATCCGTTAACACTAAAACAGAAATCCCCTGCAGTGCGTTTGCGCGGTGTTAAGGCTGATCCGGCAATGTGCCGGCTTCCCATTCCGAGAAGCGGAGTTGCCCCAGCACATGACTGACTACGCCTATACTGACGATGATGCCCCAAGCGCCAGTGACCCGGTATGGCGGATCCTGACGGGCGCTGCAGCCTTCGGCGCGGGCGTGTTCGTATGTGGCAGCGTGGGCTCGTATGTGCCGAGCGATCCAAGCTGGAATGCCGCGACGGATGCAATCGTTCAAAACCTGTTTGGCAGCCCCGGCGCGATATTCTCGGATTTCGCCCGGCAAGGCTTTGGCTGGTCGAGCTGGACCGCCGGCCTGGCGCTGATGATTGGCGGCGCGATGCGATCTGTGCTTATTGGCTCACCCCGTGTACGTCGCTGGCTGCTGGGTGCATGCTTTGTGCCGCTGTCCGCCGCCTGCTTCGCCGGTTGGCCTGTGCCGGAATCCTGGCCCTTGAGCGCGGGCCTTGGCGGTGTTGTGGGAGACGCCCTGTTCTATTACGCCCAGATGCCGTTCAAGGCGCTCCTGCTGCCGTCGCCCGGCACGTGGGCAGGATTCATCCTGGGCGGCGCCGCCTTGTGGGCTGCGCTTGCGGCGCTCGGCTTCCGGCGGGGCGATGCGCAGCTGCTGCAGGAGGCTGCAGCGACCTCCGGCATACGGGCCGCGCGCAAGGCGAGGGGCGCAGCGGGCCTGCTGGCATCCGTTGGCCGCTTCCTAGTGCCGAAACGCCGGCCGTCCGAAGTCACGGACCGGGCGCGTGTCGTGAAGGGGGATGACGAGCTTTCCGGTGAAGCGCGCAGCTTCTTCAGGAAGCCGAAGACGCAGGTCGAGTATGACGAGGATGACGAAGATCTGGAAGAAATCTTCGACGAAGATGATGCGTACGAAGAGGAGGACGATCTCGAAGAGCCGGACGAGGTGCCCGTTCGCACGTTGCGCTTCAAGAATCCGCAGCCAGCGCCAAAGGCTCCGGTCCCACGTGTGACCAAGACAGAGCGCCGCAACAAGGCGACGCGCCTGCCGTCGATTGACCTGCTGCAGATGCCGGAGGAGCGCGGCGATACGGTCGACGAGGAAGCGCTGATCGCCAAGGCGGCGCGCCTGTCGGAAGTCCTGAAGGAGTTCGGCGTTCGTGGGCGGATCAAGGAAGTGCGTCCGGGCCCGGTGATTACCCTGTTCGAAATGGAACCGGCGCCGGGCGTGAAATCGTCGCGCGTAATCTCGCTGGCCGACGATATCGCCCGCTCGATGAGCGCTGTCTCGGCTCGGGTGGCCGTGGTGCCCGGCAAGAACGCGATCGGTATCGAACTCCCGAACGATGACCGCGACACGGTCTACCTGCGCACACTGCTGCAGTCGGAGCCCTATGTCGCGACCCGTGCTAGCCTGCCGATGGCGCTGGGCGAGGATATTGGCGGCGTGCCGACCGTGGTCGACCTCGCCAAGATGCCTCACCTGCTGATTGCCGGTACGACGGGGTCCGGCAAGTCGGTGGGTGTCAACGCGATGATCCTGTCGCTGCTATATCGTCACACGCCGGAACAGTGCCGCTTCATCATGATTGATCCGAAGATGCTCGAACTGTCGATCTATGAGGGTATTCCGCACCTGCTGGCGCCGGTCGTGACCGATCCGAAGAAGGCCGTGAACGCGCTGCAGTGGACCGTTCGCGAAATGGAAGGCCGTTATGAGCTGATGTCGAAGGCGGGTGTGCGTAACCTGTCAGGCTTCAACGACAAGGCCGCCAAGTTCCGCGCCTCGGGTGAGCAGATGGTGCGCAAGGTCCAGACCGGGTATGACGAACGCGGCAAGCCGATCCATGAAACCGAGAGCCTGCCGGTCGACCATATTCCGAACATTGTCGTCGTCATCGATGAGATGGCGGACCTGATGATGGTGGCCGGCAAGGAGATTGAAGGCTGTGTCCAGCGCCTCGCGCAAATGGCGCGTGCCGCTGGCATTCACCTGATCACCGCGACGCAGCGTCCGTCCGTCGACGTCATTACCGGCACGATCAAGGCGAACTTCCCGACACGGATCTCGTACATGGTGACGACGAAGATCGACTCGCGCACCATTCTGAACGAGCAGGGCGCAGAGCAGCTGCTCGGCATGGGCGACCTGCTGTACCAGGCGCCCGGCAAGAAATCGCAGCGCCTGCACGGACCGTTTGTTTCGGACGAAGAAGTTGGCGCCGTGGTCGACTGGCTGAAAGAGCAGGGCGAGCCCGACTATGTCATGGACATCCTCGAAGCGCCGGAAGACGGCTCGACGGGTTCGGCCGTGATGGACGCCATGCTGGGCACGTCGACCGGGGACGACGACGAAGACCTGTTCGCCCAGTCGATCGCCATTGTTGTGCGCGACAAGCGGGCGTCGACCTCCTACCTCCAACGCCGCCTCAAGGTGGGCTATAACAAGGCTGCGGGCCTGATCGACCGGCTGGAGGAAGAGGGCATCGTCTCCGCGCCGAACCATGCCGGCCGGCGCGAAGTGTTGGCAACGGGTGCGCCGAGCGGCGACTGAGCTCTTGCGGCTCAGCCCATCGGGTAGAGGATATCCTTCGACACGGCGTCGCAGGCTTTCATCACCTCGTCGGAGAGCGTGAGGTCAGCTGCGGCGAGGATGGGGGCGAGCTGGTCCTGCCGGCTGACGCCCACAATCGTGGACGCGACAAAGTCATGCTGTTTTGACCAGGCCGTGGCGAGCGTGACGGGTGACATGCCCGCCTCGGCTGCGATAGCCATATAGCGCTCTGTGGCGGCGAGGGATTTGTCGTTGACGAAGCGCTGGGCCATCAGTGTGTGGCGCCCGCCCTTCTTGATATAGCTGGAGAAGCGCGCACCGTCCGGTGTGGCGCCGCCATTATACTTGCCGGAGAGGACTCCGCCGCCAATCGGCGAATAGGGGATCAGGCTGACATTCTCGCGCTTGCAAATGTTCGCAAGTTCGTCCTCGAAGCGCCGGTTGTTGAGGCTGAAATTGTTCTGGATCGTCTGGTGGCGCACGGTGCCGAGGCGCTCGGACGTGGCGATGCTTTTCATCAGGCCCCAGGCATTTTCATTGCTGCAGCCGACGATGCGGATGAGGCCGGCGCGGACGAGGTCGTCGAGGGTTTCCATGGCTTCGTCGAAGTCGGTGCCGTGATCGGGCCAGTGGGTCTGGTATAGGTCGATATAGTCTGTCCCGAGGCGTTCGAGGCTGGCCTCGACGGCGCGGGTGATATTGTGGCGGTCCATCGCCGTCATGCCGGCGCGCTGCGAGCTTTTGATCCAGCCATGCGACGGGCCGGAGACCTTCGTGGCGATGATGAGGGAGTCCCTGTCCTTGGTTTTCATCCACTTGCCGACGATCTCTTCCGTGCGGCCGGCCCATTTCGGATCCGGCGGGACGGGATAGTTCTCGGCCGCGTCGTAGAAATTGATGCCGGCATCATAGCATTCGTCGAGAATGCGGAAGGCTTCGGCCTCGTCGGTCTGGGACCCGAATGTCATCGTGCCCATGCAGATGTCGGATACGTAAATGGCGCTCTTGCCAAGGCGGCGATGTTTCATGTCTCTCTCCCGGGTGTCCGTTTCTGGCCTGAGCCTAGCGACAATCCCCGCCAGCGCCAGAGCGGGACCAAATTGCCGCTGGGTCAGGCCGAAAAGTCGAACGTCTCGAACGCATGCCCGGTCGCCTCGACAAAACGCCGGAAATCATCGCGGGAAATTGCCGTGGTCGCGGTGTTGGTGAGCGGGTGGGAATTAACCGGATCACAGGCCAGAAGCGCCGCATCGACGATGAAGCGGACCTTTCCGGCGGTATCATTCATCAGGGCAAAGGCGGTGACCGAGCCCGGCGTGACGCCGAGCAGGGCCAGCAAGTCCTCAGGCGAACCGAAGGAGAGGCGTTTGGTGCCGATATGCCGGTGGAGCTGGTTCAGCCGGATCTGCGTGTGCGCCTCGGCCGAGATGAGCACATAGGCGCCGTCCTTGTCCTTGAGGAAGAGGTTCTTGGTGTGCCCGCCGGGCATCGACGCCTTCAGGTCGCGGCCTTCTTCCACGGTGAAGACGGGCGCATGCCGGTGCGTGGTGTGCGCAATGGCGAGGGAATCGAGATAGGCGAACAGGGTGTCAGGGCTTGCGGTCATGGCTGTCTTTGGGCCAAGTCAGGAGCCAGCCGTCAAGAAGAGAAACCCTTCCATGCGCCTCGAATGCTACAAGATACACGACACCGCCCCCGAGATCGTGCCGGGCCGCAGCCAGCGCGAATGGATGGATGCGTTCCCGGACCGCCACCCCTATCGCTGCCTGCCGCTGACCATGGCGAACTCCACCGGCTGGGAAATCCTCTGCCCGATGGACATCAAGATCACGTGGAATGGCGGGCCGCGCAAGGAAGACATCACGTTCAAGACGACCGGCGATCCGAATGCGATTGCCAGCTTTGCCGACAGCCATTTCATGCGCGGCATCGTGACGTTCCATACAGGCCACCTGTTCCGCACCCCGCCCGGCTGGGGCGTGTGGGCGACGGGCGCGCCGAACTGGCCGCGCGACGGCATTGCGCCGCTGACGGGCCTGGTGGAAACCGACTGGCTGCCTTTCCCGTTCACGATGAACTGGGCGATGACGCGGCCCGGAGAGGTGATTTTCCGCAAGGGCGAGCCGTTCTGTTTCATCACGCTGATGGAGCATAGGAAGCTGGAAGAGATCACCCCGGAACGCAAATCGATGCAGACGAATCCCGAGCTGGTGAAGGAATATGACGCCTGGGTGGCCAGCCGGTCTGACTTCAACACGCGCCTCGCCACAGGCGAGGAGAAGGCGATGAAGGAGCGCTGGCAGCGCCATTACATGAAGGGCCAGAAGGTGACCGGCGACAAGGCCGAGGACCACCAGACCAAGCGCCGACTGAAGCCTGTGAAGGACATGTGAGGCGGTGCGGCTTTCCCCCGGATTGGGCGGGGTATGGCGGGCCGGTATTTGCACGAATACATGCACGGATAATGCCCGGATTCGGCCTGGATGGTGCACAGTACGGCCCGGATGTTTCGGGCAATCAACGGAAATCTCGATAATGCGTCACTGCCGACCGCGTAGCGGTCTGGCAGCCCATCACCTGTGGGTGCCGAACGCACCCGGTTCGCTGTTTGGCGCGGACAGGAGATGGGCCCCCAGATGGCTGCGCCATCGGGGGTGACGCGGGTTGGGGAATCTACGCCTTGGCCCGCGCGCGCAGCGCGTGGGAGGTGAGGGCCTAATCCGGTTTGCGCGACGCTTTTTCGGCGAGGCCGGAGGTGCCCTGGCGGGCTTCGAGTTTTGCGGCGACGGCGTCGAG
>NZ_JBDNGN010000121.1:0-18479 GCF_041689225.1 Hyphomonas sp.
CGCGCCCGGTTTTCCCGAAAATACGCTGGAAACCCTGCAACACGGCTTTGCCAACGGGATCAACGTGTTCGAGATCGACGTGGCTGAGAGCCGCGACGGCGTCATGCTGCTGATGCATGACAACCGCCTCAACCGCACGACAACCGGCGACGGCTATGTTGCCGACACCGACTGGGCCGAGCTCTCCGGTCTCCGCATGGTCGACAATGACGGCAAGCGGACGGATTTCGCGCCGCCCAAGCTGACCGACGTCCTGCTCTGGGCGAAACAGTCCGGCGCCATCCTCGAACTCGACCGCAAGCCGACAACCAGTTTCCGCAATATCGCCGCCGCCGTGAACGCCGCCGGCGCCGACGATAATGTGCTCCTGATTTCCTATTCAGATTCCGAAGCCGCCGAGATCGCCGCCGCCGATCCGAACCTGATGCTCACTGCCTCGGCCAAGGGGTCGCGCGACATTGGCCGGCTCGAAGACCTTGGCGTCGACCGCACACGCCTCGTCGCCTGGACCGGCACGGACTCACCGGATGCTGCCGCCTGGGCCCGCGATCTCCGGGAAGGCGTCGAGCCCGCTTTCGGCACGCTCGGCCGCATGGGCGAACGTCTCGATGACCAGTACTGGGCCGATGGCGATGCCAGCGAATACCAGGACCTTGTCGATGACGGCCTCGTCCTGCTCGCCACGGATGAGCCCTACCGCGTCGCCGCCGCACTCAAATCCGACGACCTCGCCCGGGACATGTGCGGGCGTTGACGTCAGGCTAATCCCGGCGTATTTGCGGCCCCGGTTTGAGACACCAGCCGCTCGCCGGGACACAATCCCGAAGGTGAAGATCTCACAGGCCCCGCAAGGCGCCTGTACCCAACAGGATGCTGAACCTCTTCCAGCGGTCCTGCGGCAAGGCGAGCCCCCGCACTGACGTGACCGCTTCTGGATGACGGCAAAGGATCTTTCTCATGTCACCCTCAATCAATACGCGCGAACAGGCGAAAGCCCGTGCGCGCGAAATCCGCGCCGTGGAGACACTGGCCGGAATGCCCATCTCGCATTCCGCGGCGCTTGAACGCGTCGCCGCCGAACTCGGCTATCGCGACTGGAACACCGCCTCGGCACGCCTCTCCAACCTGCCCGAAGTGCCGGTCCAGGTCGGCGACCGCGTCAGCGGGCTCTATCTCAAGAAGCCCTTCGTGGGGGTGGTCCTTGCCGTGCGCGACATTGGCGGCGGTTCGGCCTTCGAGGTCACGCTGCACTTTGACAAGCCGGTCGACGTCGTCGAGTTCGAGTCCTTCTCGGCCTTCCGCCAGCGCGTCACGGCGACGATCTCGGCAGACGGTTCGTCATGGGCAAAGACCAGCGACGGCCATCCGCACATGCGGATCCTGTCCGTCGCGAACGGGATCGTCTGAATTCAGGGATACAGGCGCGTCGTCGTCCAGCCATCACCGGCCCGCGTATAACGCACTCGGTCATGCATGCGGAAGGCCTGATCCTGCCAGAACTCGATCTCGGTCGGCGCGAGCCGGAACCCGCCCCAGAATTCGGGGCGGGGAATGTCCGGCCCGTCGCCATAGACTTCCGAGACCTCGGCGATGCGCTGCTCGAAAACGGCGCGGTCCGGCAGCGGTCGTGACTGGTCGGACGCGATCGCGCTGATCCGGCTCTGGGCCGCGCGGGAAGCAAAATAGGTGTCGGCCTCAGCCTCTGACACGCGGGTGATATTCCCGCGGATGCGCACCTGGCGGCGCAGGCTCTTCCAGTGCAGGCAAAGCGCGGCGCGGGGATTTTCCGCCAATTGCCGGCCTTTCTGGCTCTCAAGGTTGGTGAAGAAGGAGAACCCGGCCTCGGAAATCTCCTTCAGCAGCACGATCCGCACGTCCGGCATGCCGTCGGAATCGACCGTGGCGAGCGACATCGCGTTGGAATCATTGGGCTCCTTCGCCCGCGCTTCGGCCATCCAGTCCCGGAAAAAGGCGATCGGGTCCGGCACGACGGGAATCAGGGGGCGGTCACGCTCCGTGGCATAGTCTGCAGCGCTGGGAGACGGGGGAATCACAGGAGACACGATGGCTGGCCCTTTTTGCGGATTTGTTAGGCGTCTTGTTTTCATATAGGAGGCAGCGAGCTTTAACGAGGGGTGCGGCTCAACATGTCACACAATACATTCGGTCATCTGTTCCGCGTCACCACCTGGGGCGAGAGCCACGGGCCAGCCCTTGGCTGTGTCGTCGACGGCTGCCCTCCGGGGCTGGCCCTGACACCTGAATGGATTCAGGGCTTCCTGGACAAGCGCCGCCCCGGCACGTCACGCTTCGTCACCCAGCGCCAGGAACCGGACGCCGTCAAAATCCTGTCCGGCGTGTTCGAGGACGACCGCACCAGCGGGCCGGTAACCACCGGAACGCCGATTTCCCTGATGATCGAGAACACAGACCAGCGCTCCAAGGATTACAGCGAAATCCGCGACAGCTATCGCCCCGGCCATGCCGACTTCTCCTATGACGCGAAATACGGCGTGCGCGACTATCGCGGCGGCGGGCGCTCGAGTGCCCGCGAAACGGCATCCCGCGTCGCGGCCGGCGCCGTGGCCCGCTGCGCAATTGGCAATGGCATCACCCTTCGCGGTGCCGTCGTGCAAATCGGCCCACACGCCATCGACCGCGCAAAATGGAATTGGGAGCAGACGGAAAAGAACCCGTTCTGGTGCCCTGATGCCGACATGGCGGCCCAATGGGAAACCTTCCTCGATGCCACCCGCAAGTCCGGCAGCTCGGCCGGCGCCATTGTCGAAGTGCATGCCAGCGGCGTGCCCGCCGGCTGGGGCGCACCGGTCTATGGCAAGCTCGACGCCGAACTCGCCGGCGCGATGATGAGCATCAACGCCGTCAAGGGCGTCGAGATAGGCGCAGGCTTTGCGGCCGCCGCCTTCAGCGGCGAACAGAATGCCGACGAGATGCGCGCCGGCAATGACGGCGTCCGCTTCCTCGCCAACAATAATGGCGGCGTGGCAGGCGGCATCTCGACCGGGCAGGACGTGGTGGTCCGCATCGCGATCAAGCCGACCTCGTCCATCCTCAACGAAGTGAAATCCGTCACCCGCGATGGCGAGGACGTCGACGTGCGCACTGTCGGACGCCACGACCCATGTGTCGGCATTCGCGCCGTGCCGGTCGCCGAGGCAATGATGGCCTGTGTTCTGGCCGACGCGAAACTGCGTCACCGGGGCCAGACCGGCCGCTAGGCCGGCTTGCGCCAGGTCGTGACCTTGGTGAGGAAGGCGAGTGTTTCGCGTTCGGCGGTGAGGCCCGCGGCGCCGCAGGATGCCGCCAAGTCCCATGACAGGTAGGTCTCGTAATAGGGCTCGTGGAAGCCGTGCGGGAAATATTCCAGCAGGCCGTCCATCTCCGGATAATCGCCGAACTGCGTACTGTCGGCGAGGATGAACAAGCCGCCCGGTTTCAGAACGCGGGCCACTTCAGCCAGCACCTGCTCGCGCACCTCCGGCGGCAATTCATGGAACAGGAACACCGACACGATCATGTCGAGACTGGCATCCGGAATCGGCATGGCCTCGGCGGCCTCATGCAGCACGCTCACCTGAGGCCAGCGCGCCAGCCGCTTGCGCGCCGCGTCGGTATAGCTCGGCGAAAGGTCCAGACCGCTCGCCTGAAGGCGCGGATACACGCTCATCACCCGCGACAGGAAACGGCCATTGCCGCAGGCAAGGTCGAGCAGGCTGACATTGCGCTGGTCGCGGCCTTTCAATTCGCGTGAAATCTCGGCCAGCGCCGCCCGGCGCATCGCATCCGCCGTTCCCGTGAACAGCGCCTCGACCTGCGTGTCGTAAAGTTCGGCGCTCTCGTCGGTGAACCAGCCGCCCGACTGGTAGTGGAAATTCTGGCGGTAATAGTCCGGATACCGGTTCGAGCCTTTAGGCAGCGTTTCTCGGATTTCGGTGCCGTCGCGGGCCTGACGCCGCCGGTCCACTTCAGCGACATCGGCGCGAAAGGCCCGGGCCGATTTCAGCGCATTGGGCAGGTCGCGCACCCGCACATCATGCGGCGCCGGATACAGGCCCGCTTCCGCGTTCAGCCGGTCCTGGATGAAGAGATCAACATAGGCTTTGCGCAGCGCCGCCATGTCCGGTGTGCCACGTGTCGGCTCGAATTTCGGTTCGCCTGCCCGGTTGAAGCCGCCAACATTGCGCCGGGCGGCAGACATCTGCGCGCCATACCAGGCCGAGCGCAGGCCCTGTTCCGCAGCATAGCGTGCGCGTGCAGCCGTTTTCGAGGCGATACTGAGCAGTCCCATGCAGGCAATATGGGACGCAGCAGGAGGCGCGTCCAGCCTTCAGGCCCGGTTCAGGTTGGCCTTGCGATGATGGACTTTAGTCTGGCGGCATCGTGCCTGCCAAAAAGGAGACATGCGATGATGAAACTATCGCTTCTCGCCGGAGCCGCAGCCCTTTTGGCGCTGGCGGTTCCTGAAACAGCCGCTGCACAGGCGGGGTATGGCTATGCGCCGCAGAACACGGCATGCGAACGCCAGCGCGGCGACGACAAGCTCGCCGGCGGCGTGGCAGGCGCCCTGATCGGCGGCCTGATCGGCGGCGCCATCGGCAATAACATAGATGGCAATGACGACCATTATCGTGGTCGCCGCGGGTATCGTGGGCATGGCCGCGGATATGATCGCGGCTACGGACGAAACTACAATCGCGGCCATTCCCGCAGCAGCGACAATAGCGACCAGGTTGTCGTAGGCGCGTTGCTGGGTGCGCTCGTCGGCGGCATTGCCGGCAGCGAAATGGCGAGCAGCTCCAGCGCGAATTGCGGGGCCGCCGGTCCGACGCCCTACCAGCCTTCAAACACATACCAGGGCGGCTATAATCAGGGCGGCTCCATTCCGCGCACGACCGACGGCCTCTATGGCGGTCCGGAAGTGATGCAACCGCGCTACCCAGCCACGCCCCCGCCGCCGCGTGCCTATCCGGCCTCATCCGGCGACAATGACGGCTATTCCGACCAGGGCTACGAGACCCAGCCCTATTACGGCGAACAGGCCTATGGTCAGGAAGAGTGCCGCACGATCTATCAGTACGGCGAGCACGTGCTCGCCTGCCGCAATAGTCCGACCGAAACCTGGCGCGTGGTGGGCGACCGCGCGCAGGATCAGGAACTCTACGGCTATTAAGCCCTGACCGCGTGAAACAGGCGTTCGGCATTGCCGTCGCCGCCTGAAATCGGGCTGGCCGTCCAGGCATGGATGGGCCAGCCTTTTTCGTTCATCCATTCGGCAAACGCACCGGCGGCCTGTTCGGTGGCCGCGGCATCCGTGACCAGCCCGCCCTTGCCGACATGGGCACGGCCCACCTGAAATTGCGGCTTGAACAGGCCAACAAAATCAGCGCCGGAAGCCGCGAGGCTGAGCGGGACCTCCAGCAGTTTCTCAAGTCCGATGAAGCTGGCATCGCAGACAAGCAGGCTCGGCGGCCCAGGCATCATCGCGGCGGTGAGGGTGCGCGCGTCCTGGGCCTCCAGCGAGGTCACGCGCGCGTGGCCGCGCAGGGAAGCATGGAACTGCTCACGGCCAACATCGATGGCGGTGACGTGCACAGCGCCCGCCCGCAGCAGCACATCCGTGAAGCCGCCGGTCGACGCGCCGATATCGAGGCAGCGGCGCCCCGCCGGATCGACACCGAAAACCTCAAGCGCATGCACGAGCTTCAGCCCGCCGCGCGAGACGTAAGGATGGGCGGGCTCGGCGGTGATCGCATCATCGTCCGAGATCATCTGCGAGGGCTTGGAAACGGTGACGCCATTGGCGGTGACCCGGCCTGCCTCGATGGCGGCACGCGCGCCTGCCCGGCTGTCAAAATGGCCGAGGGACACGAGGAGTTTATCGGCCCGCTCTTTCATTTAATGAAACTTCCCCTGCAATTCATGCGTTGTGCCCTATAATGGTTTCAATATCGACAGGAGACAGCCCATGTTTGACCGGATTGCCATCGGGCTCTTTGCCCTTTCCCTCGCTGCCTGCAGCCAGGAGGCCGCCCAGCCGCAGGAATTGCCGGATGAGCCGTTGCCGGCCGTCGCAGAGATGCCCGGACCGGCGGACGGCGTCTATCCCTCGATGATGCGGTCGACAGCGTCGATCATTGGCGGCGAAGGCACCGAGATCGGCACGGCCAATCTGCTCGGCGGTCCAAATGGCATCCTGCTCCGCGTGGAAATTGCGCCCGGCGGCCTGACACCAGGCTGGCACGGCCTGCACCTGCACAGGGTGGGCGACTGTTCCGATATCGGCACGTTCAAGGCCTCCGGCGGTCATGTCGGCATGATCGACAGCGGCCATGGCCTGCTCAATCCGAAAGGTCCCGAGGGCGGCGACATTCCGAACATCTGGGCAGGCGCGGATGGCGCGGCAGGCTATGAAGCGTTCACGACGCTGACGCAGATGTCAGACCTGACCGACGCCGACGGATCAGCGATCCTGATCCATGAAGGCGAGGACGACCACATGAGCCAGCCCATCGGCGGGGCCGGCGGGCGCGTGGCCTGCGGCGTCATCAAATAGGGCGGCCCGAAAGCCCGACATCCTGAGACAGGCGGCGCAGGATGGCCTCGCCCATGGCAGCATGGCGCGGCGTGTCCCGCCGTCCTGTTTCAAGCAGGACAACCCCATAGAATACGGGCCATCCCCTGGCGCGCGAACACGTCGCGCCTGACATGCCATAGGCCGCCACGGCCTCGGCGCGCGCCCGGTACTCCGCGAACAGCGACCAGACAGACGCCAGGTCTGTCGCGGCGTCCCCGACGCACATGTCACCCCAATCGATGAAGGCGGCGAGCTTGCCCTGATGGACCAGCACGTTGCGCGCATGGACGTCCCCGGCAACCCAGGTGGGCGTCACATCCATCGGCGCGGTGAGGGCTTCGGACCAGGCCTGTTTGATCGCGGGTGTGATGGCATCCGTCTCCCGCTTCAGGATCGCCATCCGCCGTTCGGTATCCGCCTGCTTGCCGGTGAGCGGACAGTCGCGCGCGGCATTCCTCGGCGCATCGGCTGGCGCAGGCTGGTGCACGGTCTTGAGGAAGCGAGCCAGTACGGGCGCCTCCAACGAATCCGGCGACGCGAGGTCGGCCGCCTCGCCTTCGATCCAGGGCAGGATGCTCCAGACAAAGGGATAGCCTGCGCCCGGCATGCCCGTTCGGAGCGGCGCCGGAATCGGCAGCGGCAGGCTGGGGGCAAGCCGGGGCAGCCATGCCTGCTCGTTCTTCAGCAAGGCTTCGGCAATCGCCCGGCGCGGCAGGCGCGCCAGGTCGGCGTGCTGGTCGTGCAGCAGCGCGCGCAACAGGTCCGGCGCGATCTCCACCTCAGCCTGCGGCGATGCGGGGGCGTCTGCTGTTATCGTATCATCCTCTTGCGCGCGCCAGCGGACCGATACACGGTGTGCCCCATAAGAAAAAGACGTGGGAGGACACACCAATGACCCGAATGACCCGACGCAGCGCCCTATTGGGCGGAAGTGCACTTGCCACCCTAGCCGCCTGCGGTCCCAAAAAGGCGACGCCTGGCACCGCGCCCGTTGTCGCCGAAACCCCACCGCCGGCTGTGCCAGTCCGCATGGACGGCACCGCCATGGCCGCTGCCATTGCGGCAGGCGACACGACATCGGAAGCGCAGGTTCTCGCGGCCATCGCACGGGCCGAGTCAGTCAACGGTCAGATCAACGCCATCGCAACCAAGACGTTCGAACAGGCACGCGCCGAGGCGCTGTTGCCGATGACCGGCGCTTTTGCCGGCGTGCCCACCTTCATCAAGGACCTGCTGGACTGGAAGGGTACGCAAACCCTGTGGGGCAGCCGCGCTTTCCGCGGCAACATTTCGGGCGCAGATTCCCCCTTTGCCGAGAAATGGCGCGCTGCAGGCGTCGTCTCGCTCGGCAAGAGCACCACGCCTGAAATGGGCCTGACCTCGTCAACCGAACCCCTGGTCACCGGCGCAACACGCAACCCGTGGGACCTGAGCCGCATTCCGGGCGGATCGTCCGGCGGATCGGCCGCACTCGTTGCGGCGCGCGTCGTGCCCTTTGCGCATGCCAGTGATGGCGGCGGCTCGATCCGCATACCGGCCAGCACGTGCGGCGTGTTCGGCCTGAAGCCATCGCGCGGACAACTGCCATCGCGTGAGCCCGGACCGCCACCACCGGTCGACATATCTGTGAACCACGCCGTGACCATCAGTGTGCGGGATTCCATCAACCTGTTCCGCATGGCGCAGGTCAATGACGGCACATTCACACCGCTGGGGAACCTGACGCCCCTGACGCGCCGCCTGCGGATCGGCTATGCGCCGGAATCCGTCAGCGGCACACCGGTCGCCCCTGAGACGCGGGCTGCGCTGGACGAGGTGGCGCAACTCTGCCGCGATCTCGGCCATGAAATCGTCGACTTTACGCCGCCCATGGATGGCGTTGAGTTTACCGACAAATTCCTGCTCTACTGGGCCGCCGGCGCCGCAGCCTTTGCCCAGCAGGCCAGCGCCTATTCCGGCAAACCTATCGGCCCGGACATTGTCGAGCCCTGGACACTGGGACTGGCGGCCCGCGCGCAGGCGCGACAGGCCGAGATGCCGGCAACCGTCGGCTACCTCCTGGCGTTCGAGCAGCAATACAATGCGTGGTTCGACTCGATGGACCTCATGCTGTCGCCTGTGACAGGCAGCCCGGCGGTCCATATCGGCGACCAGGCCCCCGACGGCGATTTCGACAAGGTGATGGAGAGCGTCCTGAACTTTGCCGCCTTCACCGCGCCGATGAACGTGGCCGGCAGCGCCTCGATGAGCGTTCCGCTGTCATGGTCGCCATCAGGCCTGCCTATCGGCTCGATGTTCTCCGGCAAGAAAGGTGATGACGCGCTGCTGTTCGAACTCGCGCTGGAACTGGAAACGGCCCGGCCATGGGCCGACAGGCTGCCGGGCGTTGTAGCCAGCTAGATGATTATCGAGCCCGCACCTGTGACCAGCGCTGATACGGACGATGTCCTTGGCATCGAGCCCTTCCTGTTCGGTTTCGGGTTCGCGGCCGATGGCGCGGCCACACCGCTGAAATGGGAAGATGTACTATCGGGCGACATCGCGAAATATGCGCGCGTCTGGCTGCACCTCAATCGCCTGTCGCGCCAGGCGCAGGGATGGCTGTACCGCAAGAGCGGGCTCGACAAACTGGCCGCGCAATCCCTGTTGCAGGAAGATACCCGCCCGCGATCGTCGCGGCACGGGAAAGGTTTCCTGATCAACCTGCGCGGCGTGAACCTCAATGCCGGCGAAGCGCTGGAAGACATGCTGGCCCTTCGCATGTGGGCGAGCGAGGGCACGTTGATCACGCTGCGGTCGAAACCGATCCAGGCCACACGCGACGTCGAGGCAATGGTCAAGGCCGGTGAGGCACCCCATTCAACGGGCGGCCTCGTGGCCGCGCTGGCCAACGCATTGACCAACCGGATGGAACCGGAAATCGCGGCGTTCGACGAACAGGCCGATGGCTTCGAGGATGACATCCTCGATCCGAACGTTCGCGTCGGCCGCGCCGAGCTCGCCGAGTTCCGCCGCAAGGTATTGGCCCTGCGCCGCTATATCGTGCCCCAGCGCGAGGCATTGTCACAGCTGGTGCGCGAAGGCGGCGCGGCGGCGTTCTTCTCCGAGACGGATGTCCTCTACCTGCGGGAATCCGTCGACCGCGTCACCCGCCTCGCAGAAGACCTTGATGCCATCCGCGAACGCTCGGTTGTCCTGCAGGAACAGATCATGGAAGAACGCTCCGACCTGATGAACCAGCGCCTGTTCGTCCTGTCGATCCTGTCGGCCGTCTTCCTGCCGATCAGCTTCGTGACAGGCCTGTTCGGGGTCAATGTCGGCGGCATTCCCGGCGTGGACAGTCCGATGGCATTCGGTATCCTGATTGTCGCGCTCGTGGTGGCCACGGGCGTCATGCTCGCGGTGTTCCGCTGGCGCCGCTGGATCTGACAGCGCCCCCTTCCCCAGCGTCACGTGTTAACCATAACTTTCGACCTGCTGCGAAAACGATGCAGTGCTTTCGTTATAATTCAATGATGTTGACGTAGTTAAAGCTCGAAGTGGCGCTTACCTCAGCGGCGCACGAACCTATATTGGCAAAAACCAATCCCCGGGAAGACATATTCAGTGAACCGTTCTGTCGCCATCGCCACCAGTCTTCTCGTTGTTATAGTTGCGTATTTTGGTATTCGCAGCGTCATGCGCGGAAGTATCAGCTCACAGAGCGACGCCGTCGTGGCCGATACCGCGTCCAAAACCCCCGAGGCGATTGTCGAAAACGTGTCCAGTTCAATGCACCTTGTCGTGCTTGAGGCCAAAGGCCGGACAGCGCCTGACAAGGCCGTCACGGTCAAGGCAGGAACGACCGGCACCGTGGTTGCGACGCCCGCGCGGGAAGGCAGTTTCGTGCGCAAGGGTGCACTTCTCTGCGGCCTCGACGTCGAGGCGCGCAGTGCTCAAGTGAAGCAGGCCGAGGCCCAGCGCGATTCCGCGAAGATCGAATTCGACGCCGCGCAGTCACTCGCCGCGAAAGGTCTGACCCCCGCCAACCGCGAAGCATCGGCAAAGGCGACATTGGATGCGACCGAGGCCTCCGTGAATGGCGCGAAGGTCGAGCTGTCGAAAACCCAGATACGCGCACCGTTCGACGGCGTGTTCGAGACGCGCCTCGCCGAAGCCGGCGACTTCCTTGCGCCCGGCGCAGCCTGCGGCGTCATGGTCGACATGACACCGGTCATCGTCGTGGCCGAAGTATCCGAAGAATATGCCGGTCGCCTGAAACACGGCATGGACGCGACAGCGCAATTGGCCAGCGGCGAATCCTATCCCGCTCGCGTTCGCTACATTTCGCGTGCCGCGAGCGAAGCGACGCGTACCTTCCTGGTCGAAGCCGAACTCGAAACTGGCGATGCCGTTGTCCCAGCCGGTGTTTCCGCTTCGCTGATCCTGCCCGTAGACACTGTGCCCGCCACATTGATCTCGCCAGCGCTGCTGACCTTGTCAGACGCGGGCGAACTTGGCCTGCGCTATCTCGAGGCGGATGACACGGTACAGTTTGCGCCGGTCATGGTCATCGACGAGGGCGTCGGCGGCGCCTGGGTGACCGGCCTGCCCGACACGGCACGCGTCATCTCGATGGGCCAGGATTATCTCAGCGAAGGGGTGAAAGTGAAACCCGTTCCCGCTGGTGGAGCCGTACAATGAACAGTTTGATCGATGGTGCCATTGGCCGGGCACGCATGGTGCTCGCCATTCTCGTGTGCGCCATCATTGCCGGCACGGTCACCTATATCGGCCTGCCCAAGGAAGCCGACCCCGACATCCAGATTCCCTTTGTCGGCATCACGGTGCCGCTTGCCGGCGTCACGCCTGAAGATGCCGAGCGCCTTCTGGTCAAGCCGATCGAGCAGGAAATCCAGTCGCTCGAAGGCCTGAAGACCTTCAGCGGCTATGGCGCCGAAGGCGCTGGCCAGCTTGTCCTGGAATTCGAGCTGACATCCGATATCGACCAGGCCATCCTTGACGTCAAAGACAAGGTGGACATGGCCAAGCGCTATTTCCCGGCAGAGGCACGCGAACCGATCATTACTGAAGTCAACGCCGCGCAATTCCCTGTTATGGTGGTGAACCTGTATGGTGACGCGCCCGAGCGCGGCCTGAACGAGATCGCCGAGGATCTCCAAGATCGCCTTGAACGGGACGCCGGCATCCTTGAGGCACGTATCGTTGGCCGCCGCGAAGATGTGCTGGAAATCGTCATCGATCCGGTCAAGCTCGAGACCTACAATATTTCCTACCAGGAAATCTACCAGGTCGTTTCGGCGAACAACCAGCTCGTGCCAGCCGGCCAGATTGATACGGGCGAAGGCAGTTTTGCGGTCAAGGTTTCCGGCCTGATCCGTACGGCACAGGACGCGTTGAGCCTGCCCATCCGGCGCACGGAAAACTCGGTCGTGACCCTTTCGGACGTGGCCGACGTACGCCGCACGTACAAGGATGCGACGGGCTATGCGACGTTCAACGGACAGCCCGCACTGCTCATCGAAGTGGTCAAGCGCACCGGGGCAAACATCCTCGACACGGCAAACTTCGTGCGCGACACAATCAAGGAACAGGAGAAGACCTGGCCTTCCACCGTGAAAGCACAGGTCACGTCGGACGCCTCTGAACTGATCGGCGAACAACTCGGCCAGTTGCAGAGCTCGATCGTCACGGCTGTGTTGCTGGTGATGATCATCTGCGTCGCCGCACTTGGCTGGCGCTCTGCCCTGCTCGTCGGCATTTCGGTCCCGGCCTCGTTTGTGATGGCCTTCCTGATCCTTGGCGCCTTTGGCTACACGATCAACATGATGGTCATGTTCGGCATGGTGATCGCCGTCGGTATCCTCGTCGATGGCGCGATTGTCGTGACGGAATATGCCGACCGGAAGATGGCGGAAGGACTCGACCGCAAGGAAGCCTATGGTCTCGCCGGCAAACGCATGTTCTGGCCCGTTGTTGCCTCCAACGCGACCACGCTCGCTGCTTTCGTGCCGTTCCTGTTCTGGAATTCGATGCCCGGCAAGTTCATGGCCTACCTGCCGATCACGCTGATCTTCGTTCTGTCCGCCTCGCTCGTGATGGCGCTGATCTTTCTGCCCGTGCTCGGCTCCGTGATCGGCGCCCGCCCGAGCGGCACGAACGAAGACCTCGCGGCCCTCGCCGCCGACGCTGATCCTGGACAGGCCAAGGGCTGGCTCGGCGGCTATGTCCGGCTCATCAAGGGCCTGATTGCGCGCCCATTGATGGTAACGGTCGGCGCGATCGGTTCAGTGATCCTCATTTTCATGTGGTTCGGCGCGACACCGCACAAGTCCGAACTCTTCCTCGATATCGAGCCGGAGCAAGCCTATGTCTTTATCCAGGCACAGGGCAGCCTGTCGGCCGCAGAAGAAGCCGTCCTCGTTCGCCGCGCCGAAGCGGCGATCAGCCATGTCGACGGCATCGAAGACATTTCGACCCGGACAGGCAATTCAAATGAAGGCGGGGTCAGCTTCGGCGGCGCATCGCCTCCGGTTGATACGATCGGCCAGATCCTGCTCGATCTGGCGACTGATGACGGTGTGCATGACGGGCGCGAGACGCTTGTCCATGTCCGCGAGTTGCTCGATGCTGTTCCCGGTCTCAGGTACCAGATACAGGCCCGCGAAAACGGTCCGCCTGCTGGCAAGGACGTGCAGATCGCACTCCTGTCGGAAGATGCCGCCGCCCTGAATGAGACCGCAGCGCTCCTGCGCACGAAGCTCGAAAGCATGAGCGAATTGCACGAGATTGACGATACACGTCCCCTCCCCGGTATCGAATACCAGTTGGACGTGGATCGTTCGGAAGCCGGCAAGTTCGGCGTCGACATTTCGCAGGTCGGCGCAGCTGTTCAGCTGATCACCAACGGTATCCTTGTCGGTCGTTACCGGCCTGACGATGCGCCCGACGAAGTCGATATCCGCGTCCGCTTCCCGCAGAGCGACCGCAGCGCTACAGCGATCGACCAGCTTCGCATCGCGACGCCGGCTGGCAATGTGCCGCTGTCTCTGTTCGTCACGCGCGTTCCCGCGCCGCGTGTCAGCCAGATCGAACGCCGTGACGGCATGCGCGTCATCGACGTCCGCGCCAACGCGATCGAGCAAGGCGCAGGCGCCGCTATCGTCGCAGGGCTGAAGGACTGGATTGCACAGCAGGATATTCCCGGATCTGTGGAAATCCGGTTCGAGGGCGCAGATGAAGATGCCGCCGATGCCGGCGCGTTCTTCGCAGGCGCCGCCTTGTCGGCCCTGTTCATGATGGCCGTCATCCTGCTGTGGGAGTTCAACAATTTCTGGCAGGTCCTGCTGACACTGACGGCCGTTATCATTTCGACCGCTGGCGTGCTGGTCGGCATCCAGCTGATGCTGCCCTATATTTCGGTCCTGATGATCGGAACCGGGATCGTCGCGCTCGCCGGCATCGTGGTGAACAATAATATCGTCCTGATCGACACCTATAACCGCCTGCGCAGCGATGGGCGCTCGCCGGAATACGCAGCGATCGCCACGGCCGCCCAGCGCATCCGTCCGATCCTGCTGACCACCGGCACGACGATCTGCGGCCTGCTACCCATGGTATTCCAGCTGAACGTGGACTTTGCTCACGGCGCGATCAATTTCGGCAGCGCGTCATCGGAATGGTGGGTGCAACTGGCAACCGCCGTTGTGTTCGGCCTTGCCTTCTCGACGATCATGATCCTGCTAGTCACGCCAGTCTGGCTGCTGGTCCCTTACCGTGTCGGCCGTTGGGGCCGCCGCATGCGTGACCGCGTATTGCGCCGCCAACCGGCCGATGCAGTGCACATCCGGCCTGACGGTCACAAACAGGAAGACCGCGACCGGATCCTGCCGGCCGCGGAATAAACTCGCTGCTTGCACGCGAATTCAGCTGGCGGTGACGCCCGGCTGAACTTCAGTGAACCGTCCGCCATTACGGGCGAGACGTTTCAAGGTGGCCGCCGGCTTGAACCGGTCGTCCTCTGCGCCCAGCCGTTCCATCGTCGCCAGCACCTTGTCGGCCCCGACCATGTCGCCATATAGCATCGGGCCGCCCTTGTCGGCGGGCCAGCCATAGCCGTTCAGCCAGACAATATCGATGTCGGACGCGCGCTGGGCCATCTCCTCTTCGAGGATCTTGAGGCCTTCATTGATCATCGGATGGATACAGGTGGCGATGATCTCGTCCTGTGAGGGCGCACTGCCCTCACTGGCTCCAGTGATCTTGCGGATTATGCCGGCGGTCACCTCTGACGGGATCGGCTTGCGGCTCTCATCATAGTCGTAATAGCCGGCACCGGTTTTCTGCCCGCGGCGATCCAGTTCGCACAGCGCATCGCGGATCGGGTTCGCCGTCTTGGCGCCCTTCTTCCAGCCGATGTCGAGGCCTGCGAGGTCAGACATCTGGTAGGGCCCCATACGGAAGCCGAACGCATTCAGCGCAGCATCGACATCCCACGGCATGGCCCCGGCATTAACGAGTTTCTGCGCCTGCGCCTGACGCGCGAACAGGATGCGGTTGCCGACAAAGCCCGGGCACACGCCGACCAGGACTGCGATCTTGTTGATCGCACGAGCCAGGTCCATGCAGGTAGCAATGACATCATCGGCTGTCTTGTCGGCCCGCACGATCTCCAGCAGTTTCATCACATTGGCCGGCGAGAAGAAATGCAGGCCGATCACGTCGCCCGGACGCGACGTCACGCTGGCGATCTCGTCAATGTTCAGGGCGGACGTATTCGTCGCCAGGATCGCGCCCGGCTTCATGATCCGGTCAAGATCGGTGAAGATCTTTTTCTTGATATCCATGTCCTCGAACACGGCTTCGATGACGAGATCGCAGTCGGCTAGGCTTTCCATGTCGAGCGTGCCCTGTATCCGGCCCATGCGCGTTTCGACCTCGTCCTGCGGAAAGCGGCCCTTGTCGGCGCTGCGCTGGTAATTGCCGCGCACGACGCCGATGCCCCGGTCCAGGGCTTCCTGTTTCGTCTCGAGAATACGGACCTCGAACCCGGCCGTAGCGAAGTTCATCGAGATGCCGCCGCCCATCGTGCCGGCACCAATAATGCCGACAGTCTTGATCTGGCGGCGCGGCGTGCTGGCTGGCACGTCAGGAACGTCCCACGCCTTGCGGCCGGATTCGGCGATATGGGCGGAGACCTGTTCAGGGGTCATTTCGCGGGCTTGTGTCATGTCTGTTTCCTCATTGTCATATATAGTCTGTACTCAGGCGGCAGGCTGTGGTTTGCGTGTGAAGACGGTCTGGGCCTGGCAGAATTCCAGCACACCTTCCTGTCCGCCTTCAACGCCGATGCCCGATTGTTTGAAGCCGCCAAAGGCCGCATGCGGACTGAGATGCTGGCTCTCATTGATCCAGACCGTGCCAGCCTGAAGGCTTGTGGCAATCTCCTGCGCCCGCGCAATATCGCTCGACCAGATTGAGGCGCCGAGCCCGTACTCGCTGTCATTCGCGCGCGCGACCACTTCATCCAGATTGTCGAACTTGAGTAATGGCAGGACCGGGCCGAACTGCTCTTCCTGCACGATGCGCGCAGACTCAGGCGGGTTGTCGAGAATGGTAATCGGCACGAAATAGCCCGGCACGTCGGCTGCATCGCCGCCGATCAGGAACTTGTAGTCATTGTCCTTGGCGTCCTGGATCAGCTCGAGCACGCGCTTGTACTGGGCTGAATTCTGGATCGGGCCGATCTGCGTGCCCTGCTCTGCCCCATCCCCGACCTTCACGGTCTTGGCGTAGGCGACGATGGCGGCCTTGAGCGGTTCGTAGATGTCCTTGTGAATATACATGCGCTTGGTAGCGATGCATATCTGGCCGGTATTGCGGAACGCCGCCCAGAACAGGTCTTCAGCGACCTTCTCCACATCCACGTCCGGCATCACGATGGCCGGATCATTGCCGCCGAGTTCCAGCGTTACCCGCTTCAGCGAATGCGCCGCGCTTTCCATGACCTTCTTGCCGGTCTGGGTCGAGCCGGTGAAGCTGACCTTGTCGACGCCCGGATGGGCCGTCAGCCAGGGGCCGAGGCGGTCCGACCCGGAGATCACGTTGAGCACGCCGTCGGGCAGCACGCCGCGCAGGAGTTCGCCAATGCGCAACGTGGTCAGCGGTGTCGTTGGGGCCGGTTTCAGGACAACCGTGTTGCCCGCCAGCAAGGCCGGGCCAAGCTTGAATGAGGCGAGGATAATCGGGAAGTTCCATGGCACTATGGCCGCAACCACACCAATCGGGCCATAGCGCGTGACGGCATGGCGCTCAGCGGAGTCTTCCGAGACGTGTTCCGGAATTTCGTGTTTCGAGGATTCCATCAGCCAGAAGGCACCGCCGCCAACATCGCCCTCGGCATCCGGATGCGGCTTGCCCTGCTCGCGCGTCAGCAGTCGCGACAGCTCGGGCAGGTTCTGCATGATCACGCCCGCCATGGCGTTGAGCAGTTCGCGGCGCTTTGCGATCGGCGTGGCTTTCCATGCCGGAAGCGCCGCACGGGCGGCCGCAACCGCCTCATCAAGGTCGGCCTTGGTGCAATCTGGCGCCTTGGCGAAGGCCTGGCCGGTCGCGGGGTTCTCGACATCGAACGTCTCGGAGCCTGAAACAGCCTGGCCATTGATGGTCATCGTGATGCTTAGGTCGGTCATGCGTGTGGTCCTCCGGAATGGTGCCTTGTCTCGGCGTGTTCGGGCTGGTCGCCTGAATATCGCGCCAGCGCCTTGTCGCGAGGGACTGAAGCAGAAAGCTGACGCTTTCGCCAGTCGGGTCCCTACGGCAGCCTTGAATGGCCGGGAGGTTTTTCGACGCCCGGACCTATTCGCAGAGATTGCAGACGCTGAAATGGTGGTTAACCAATCCACAATCGCCGCGCAGCGGTCAAGCGACTTCGTTTCGCCCGGAGCGATTGGACGGAAACGCCGCCCCAACGTCAATCTTGCCTTTTTTGAAACGCGGGCGGCAAATTGTCCTGCCACACGTGTTTGAAGAGGATCGACGGAAAATTTCGGCAGCTCACGGGAAAACATATGGACCAGAAGACCATCCGAAAAGAGTATAAATCCAAATGGGTGATGCCCCTCGGCTGGCGCAACCGCCTTCTGGCCCCACGCTTGATTCTCGCGATCACGTCGCTGCTGCTTGGAATCGCGCTGGTCAGTGCCTGGCTGATTGATCGCTCTCACTACGTGTCCACGTCCGACGCCCAAATTGCCGCCGACATCCTGTCCGTATCAGCCGACGTCTCAGGCAATATCACAGCCGCCTATGTCGCCTCCGGAGACAGGGTAAAAACCGGAGACCTCCTCTACCAGATCGACGACCGGGAGGCCCGGCACTTGCTGGCGGAATACCTGGCCGAAGAAGATGGCCTTGCCGCGCAAATCGACCGGGAGCGAACACAGCTCGGTCTTGTCGGCTCGCGGTCCGGCACGCACATCGACGCCAGCCGCGCCGATGTGCAATCCGCACGGGCTGCAGTAGAGGCGGCCAAAGCTGACCTGACGGCTGCGCAGCAAGACTATGATCGTGAGCTGCGGCTCAAGGAAACCGGACTGATCACACAAAACGTCTGGGAGCAGGCCCAAAACAAGCGACTGGCGGCACAACAGAACCTGCGTGGGGCCGAAGCCCGTCTGTCATCATCGTCAGCGAAAGAGCGTGAAGCGGTGATTTCCAAAAGCGACGCATCCCTCGTCGAACACGACCTGAACATCCTGGAAGCGGCCCTGCAACGTGCCAGAGCCCAGACCGAAGGCCAAAAGGTGATCATCGAGAAGCACCAGATCCGCAGCCCCATCGATGGCGTCGTGGATGAGACGTTTTTTGATGCAGGCGAACGGAC
>NZ_JBDNGN010000122.1:0-2272 GCF_041689225.1 Hyphomonas sp.
CTCCTCAAGTGTTGCGCTCTCCTTGTGCTGGGTCGAGACGACGACGGCGTTCACGCCGACAGGCTTTTCATCGACATAGCGCAGGGTCACCTGGCTCTTGGCGTCAGGTTCGAATTCAGGGCGTTCGCCCGAATGGCGCAGTTCAGCCATCTTCTGGAGAATTTGGTGCGAATAGACGAGCGTGGCAGGCATAAGCTCGGGCGTTTCGTCGGCGGCATAGCCGAACATGATGCCCTGGTCGCCGGCGCCTTCTTCGGCAAACAGGCCCTGGCCTTCTTCAACACCCTGGGCGATCTCGGCAGACTGGCCGTGTACGTAGCAGCTGACATCCATCTTTTCCCAGTGGAAGCCATCCTGTTCGTAACCGATCTTCTTCACGACATCGCGGGCGGTCTGGATCATTTCTTCATGGGTGACGACAGCGCCATTATTGGTGCGCACTTCGCCGGCCAGAACGACGCGGTTGGTGGTGGTGAGCGTTTCGACAGCGACCTTGGAGGTCGGGTCTTTCGTCAGGAACAGGTCAACAATCGCATCGGAAATCTGGTCGGCAACCTTGTCTGGGTGGCCCTCTGCGACGCTCTCGCTGGTGAATTCAAAATCGTTCATCTTCATTGTGTCGTTTCCTCGGAAGCGGTGCGGTCGGGATTATCGGGCAAAGACAACCGTCTTGCCAGCATTGATAAATATTCTGTGCTCTGCATGCGCCTTGACGGCGCGCAGCAGGGCGGTGCCTTCAAGATGGCGGCCCAGTTCGATCATGTCAGCCGGGCTGAAGGAATGGTCTATGCCTTCCGTGGCCTGCGTAATGATTGGGCCTTCATCAAGATCGGGCGTCACGTAATGGGCGGAAGCGCCAATTACTTTCACGCCGCGCGCATGTGCCTGATGGTAGGGCCGCGCGCCCTTGAAGCTTGGCAGGAAGGAATGGTGGATATTGATGCAGCGGCCCGCGAGACGCGTGCAGGCGTCGTTGCTCAACACCTGCATGTACCGGGCAAGCACCACCAGTTCGGCGCCGGTTTCATCGACCAGATCGAACAGGCGCTGTTCAGCTTCTGCCTTCGTGCCCGCTGTCACGGGCACATGAAAGAAGGGCAGGTTCCAATGCGCGAACCCGGCCTCCAGAGTCGTGTGGTTGGATGCGATTCCGACCAGCTCGATCGGCAGCTCGCCCCGACGTGCACCATATAGCAGTGTGTTGGCGCAATGGTCCGATTTGGAAACGAGCAGTAGCGTCTTCACCGGTTGCCCGACCGTGTGGATTCCCCACGATGCGTTTAGCTCGCTCGCAACCGATTCAAGGTCAGTCCGCAGGCCACTTGGCACGGCGTCGCTCGTTTCTGACTGGAACACCAGACGGGCAAAGAATTGCCCGGTATCGGGATCGCCAAAGGTGCGCGACGAGGCGATGAAGCAGCCATGCCGCTCCATCAGCCTTGCCAGCGTCGCGACCAGTCCGACCCGATCAGGGCAGGCTAGCGTAAGGATGTGTTCCTGACTCATGCTCCGCTTCGCTCCCGCCTAGTAGCGGTAGTGTTCCGGCTTGAACGGGCCTTCGGTCGTGACGCCAATATAGTCTGCTTGTTCGCCCGACAGTTCGGTGAGTTTCACGCCGAGCTTGTCGAGGTGGAGCATCGCCACTTTCTCATCGAGGTGCTTGGGCAGGGTGTAGACCTTGTTCTCGTAATCGTCGGCCCGCAGGTGAAGTTCGATCTGCGCCAGCGTCTGGTTCGTGAACGAGGCGGACATGACGAAGCTCGGGTGCCCCGTGGCGTTGCCGAGGTTGACCAGGCGGCCTTCGGACAGGAGCAGGATGCGCTTGCCGTCTGGGAACGTGATCATGTCGACCTGCGGCTTGATGTTCGTCCACTCGAAATTGCGCAGGCCTTCAACCTGGATCTCGTTGTCGAAGTGGCCGATGTTGCAGACGATGGCCATGTCCTTCATCGCGCGCATATGGTCGACGGTCAGGATGTCCTTGTTGCCGGTCGCGGTGACGAAGATGTCGAATTTCGGTGCCGCCTCGTCCATGGTGAGAACGTCAAAGACGTCCATGGCCGCTTGCAGGGCGCAGATCGGATCGATCTCGGAAACCGAAACGCGGGCGCCGGCGCCGGCGAGCGAGGCGGCCGAGCCCTTGCCGACATCACCATAGCCGGCGACGAAGGCTTTCTTGCCGGCCATCATGACATCGGTACCGCGGCGGATCGCGTCGACAAGCGATTCCTTGCAGCCATACTTGTTGTCGAACTTGGATTTGGTGACCGAG
>NZ_JBDNGN010000123.1:0-2791 GCF_041689225.1 Hyphomonas sp.
CAACATGGGCCGCAACAGCCCGGCGAAAATCAAGCGAATACGAAACTGCCATCGACAAATCCTCCTGCCGAACAGGAGAATCAGAGTTCGAAGCAAAAGGGAATCCCTCACGATTCCTTTTGTCGCGGATGTGCTTTAGTACATGCACACCCGGCTGTTTGGCTCGTATCATTCGCCGGAAGGGCTTTTTTCAAAGGTCAGGACTGTCATGAGTTCCTTCATGGTATGATCATCATTGCGCGTTCAAGATCGATCCTGTCTTGTTCCGTCGAGATAGGCACCGGCGGCTCTTGGGTGAGGATTAAGCAAGCCGGACACACGACCGCTTCCCGTCAGATCAACGTCCGTCAAACTTGGCGCTGGCAGAGCCGGGGCCGTCCACACATGACAGCATCAGTTTTTGAAGTAGCGAAACAGAATATTGGCCACTTCCTGAGGCTAAACGCCAGGATATGTCGCCTCAAGTCCGCTTCCGGTGACAACAACGTCGGCACTTCCTTGGCCATCAAGATGGTTGCCTATATCGTCATCACGTCAGTTGCCGAAATCATCGAACATAATTCGGCTGTCAGGCACGCCTAGGGACTTCAGCAACGACAGGACCGCTTTCAGCATTTGTGGTGGGCCGCAAATGTAGAAACTGCAGCGCTCGATATCCGGATGCGAGGCGAGATACTGATCTCGGACGAGGTCGTGGATCAGACCGCGCGCGCCGGGCCAGTCATCCGTTTCCGGCACTTCTGACAGGGCCACATGCCAGGAAAAGTTCGGGTGAGCGCTTGCCAGCTTCTCGAAGTCGTCTTTGTAGACAATGTGCTCCTGCGTCCTGGCGCCATACCAGAGCGACATTTGCGAAGTTCGGCCGTTCGTGGCCAACTGGTCGACAATCATCGAGCGGATTGGCCCTATGCCGGCCCCTCCGCCAATGAATACTGTCTCACTGGCTCCGGAGTCGACATGGAAGTCTCCGAATGGCCCTCGCAATTCAATCGTATCACCGGCGACCAGAGAGCCGAGATATGTCGACCCGATGCCTGCAGAAGCGCCTGGTGCCTCAGGCTTTGCGAGCGCCAGACGGATGCTCAGGATGATGTCATGGCCAAGCTCGCCCGGGGCATTCGCGAGAGAATAGGTCCGGTAGACCGCCTCGTCGGTCCCGACAGCCCTGGCTGTTCCTGAGGCTTCCCACCGGATCTTGACCGAATTTGGCAGATTAGACTGCTCAATATCCCAGCGGAAGGGCTGAACCTTGACTTGGATATAGCTGCCAGCCCTGAAGTCGAGCGGCTCGGGGAGCGATATGCGTAGCTCATACATGTCAGGCGTGATGAAGTTTGTCGCCACGATCGTACCTTCCAGGTTTTTCGCGTCGAGCAGGCCGTGCGGCAGGGTGACCACGAGCGGAGCTTCCACCCGATGCTGGCACGCCAGGCGATAGCCGGATGCCAGTTCGCTTTCCGGGATTTGCCTGCGGTCAGCGGGTAGTATTGGAAGGGCTGTGCCAATCTGGACCCTGCATAGGCCGCACGTGCCACCGCCGCCGCATGTTGAGGGAAGTGGATAACCCTGCTCGTCCATTGCGGCGAAAAGGGACTGCATCGGTCGGGCGCTGGCCATCTTGATCGCGCTACCTTCGCTGTCGGTGAGTGACAGGGGGAAGACCTTGCCGCGGCCTTGCCACTTGCCGACGAGGTTGAAATCGCTGCGCCGGAAGCTGTCAAACCACAGAGCGATTCCGCTGAGACCCAGCCAGAGCACGATAAGCGCAGCGGTGATAATGAGTGGATGGTTGAAACTTGCCCGGTTCTGATAATCCATCATGTGGAGCATCCAGAAGATGTCAAAGGCGCGCCAGTAATGGTTGCGCCGCTCCAGGATCTGACCGTTGCGTCCCGATACGTAGATCGTGGTCCGTTCGGGGTCGTCGAAGTCGATCCTCCATGCAGGGGCCAAATGATCTCGGACTTCCAGCGTTGTTTCTAGCATATACTGGACGTTCACGACGTCACCGGGTCCGGCATAATCGGCAAGCGCGATCCGGGTGGCGAGTCCCTCGTCTACGATGATGGGCGCTCCGGTGACTGCATCCGAGAGCACGGATCCGTCAGATGTTACCGTATCGAATATCACCCGTCCGTCCAGATTTCGCAGGCGAACCTGCTGGACTTCGGCGCCGTCCACGGTTGCAGGCAGGCCGATTTGGCCGGTCGCGGCTTTCAGGACTGGAGCGGGGGCGGCGCGTTCCGCCATGCGATGGTCACCTGCCACCTTACTGTGGGGAAGGATCGCCATACCAAGGCCGCTCAGCATCCACAGCGTGAGCTGGATAGCGAGGATGAGTGCGATCCATTTGTGTGCCTGTCGAACAATCGTCATCATCTAGATAGCTCCACGGCGGCGCTTGAAGCTGAAAAACAGCAACCATGTGCCCAGAATTGACAGAACCATGCCGAGCCCGGCAGCGATGCGCAGAAGGGTGTTGTTCACGTCGGCGCGTTCTTCATAGTCCATGATGTGCAGCATCCAGGCGAAATCGAAGATGCGCCAGTAAGTGTGCCGCCTTGTGATGAGTGATCCATCGTCCGGTGATACATAAAAAGCGGTCGACCCGGCATCGGAGAAATCAATCCGCCACAATGGGAGCTTGCGGGACTGGATTTCGCTCGGCGCATCTGCCTGATCCACCAGAAGGGTCGCCGATTTGATCTTGCCGGCCCGCGTATAGTGATACCGCGCCACGCTAATCGCGTCGGCCTCCGTCAGCGGCGATATTTCAAGGCCCGTCATCGCA
>NZ_JBDNGN010000124.1:0-5663 GCF_041689225.1 Hyphomonas sp.
CCAAGGCAACCGCCTTGATCACCCGACTGCGAATATCCTGAGAATAACTCTTGCCCATGATCCACCTCCAAGACGAGGGAATCACAAACCAGTCCAATTGGGAATCCTCCGCGATTCACATTTGGAGAGGGATGCTCTAGTGAAGCTTGGTAATCTTCAACTTGTCGATCTTGGCCCGCGTCTGGATTGATTCCTTGGAGCGGGTCATCGCCTTGCTGATCGCATTCAGGCTCATGCCCTTTCCAACCAGGAGGTGCAGTTTCTGTACCTCGTCAGTGGTCCATGCCTGACGGTGGCGTTCAAACTTCTCTGCCATGCGGGCGTCCTTGCCTTGGCCGCCAATACGGTGGGCCTAAGGCTTCAGGTTAACCCAAGGCATGCCGCTTCGCGATACCTTATCTGCCAAAAGCCGCGCCAGCTACACCACGCGACGCAGTGAGCCATCGTGTCTGGCGGGTAAAGTCACGGTTTCGGATTGGTCCGGGACAGCGGGGGGCCGCTTCTTCAGTATCCCGGCTTCGACGAGATCGGCAGGCCGTTTCGGGCGACCGAACAGGTAGCCTTGAAGTTCCGTGCAGCCTTCTATCTTCAGCATTTCAGCCTGGCGTTCCGTTTCGACGCCTTCGGCCGTCGTCCGTATGCCCAGGCTGCGCCCCAGGCCGACAACGGCCCGGACGATTGCAACGCATTCGTCGCTTGATTCCATTTTCTGGACGAACGACTTGTCGATCTTGATCTTGTCGAACGGAAAGATCCGAAGCAGGCTGAGCGAAGAAAATCCCGTCCCGAAATCATCCAGCGAAATCGTGACACCCAGCTTGTGCAGGGCATGCAGCATGCTGAGGCTCTCTTCCGTGTCGTCGAACAGCGCCGTCTCGGTGATCTCGAAATCGACGCGCTTCGCATCGACCCCGGTCTGGGCCAGCGCGTGGGCCACGGTCGTGATCAGCGACCTGTTTCGAACCTGCAGCGGCGACAGGTTGATCGCTATCTTGACAGATTCATCCCATGTCGCGGCTTCGCGCAGCGCCTCGCGAATAATCCAGTCGCCCACGCGCGTGATCATGCCCGCCTGTTCAAGGATCGGCACGAACGTGTCCGGACCGACCGCACCCCGGGTTGGATGATTCCAGCGGACAAGCGTTTCAAACGATCCGAACCGTCCCGACTTGGCGTGAAATATGGGTTGGTAAGTCAGGCTGAACTCGTTTCTTTGCAGCGCGGTTCGCAGATCGTCTTCGATCGCAATGCGTTCGCTGACATCATCGTTCAACTTACTATCAAAGAAGCAGACCGTGTCACGGCCAGCCCGTTTTGACGCCAACAGCGCCAGGTCGGAAAATTTCAACAGACTTGAGGTTTTCTGCGAATGTTCCGGATAGATAGAAATGCCGACACTGACGCTGGATTGTGCGCTGATTCCGCCAATCCGGACAGGTTCCGACAGGGCCTGCTGGATTTTAACAGCCATCGCCATGGCCTCACCCCGACTTGACAGTTCATTCTGCAAAACCACGAATTCATCACCGCCAAAACGCGCGACCATGTCACTCGGACCCAACAGTTCCTGGATACGCCGGGCTGTCTCTTTAAGATACTTGTCGCCGACATCATGACCGTACACGTCATTAATGGTTTTGAACCGGTCAACATCCATAGCATGCAGCGCAAAACTGGATGCGCCGGCATCTGTGTCATTAAGCGCATCTTCGATGGCTTCCAGCAGCATCTCGCGGTTGGGTACTCCCGTTAGCGAGTCAAAATGCGCCAAGTCAAATATCTGCTTTTCAGCGAGGCGCTTTTCGGTGACATTCGAGGCAACGCCGCGATAACCTTCAAACTTGCCATCATCCGCAAAAACGGGCTTGGCTGAAATCCGCCACCAGTACGTGCTTCCAGTCCGCAGGCCCGGCAAGACGAGGTTGTTTATCTCTGCATTCGTTGCGAGAGCGGCGCGCAGGCGATCCATTTCTGGTCGCGCCTCCAAGTTGGTCGCGTCGAAAAAGCTGGCGAGGTTCTGGTTCTCCAGATCGGAAACCGCAATCCGGCTTCGTTCGGACAGGGTTTCGGACGGCCGCACGAGCCGGTGTTCGGCATCCGCTTCCCACAGGGTGGCTGAAGCCGCCTGTTCGAACTCATTCAACAGCAGACTGATAACGCCTTTCTGCTTTTTAAGAAGGTGCGTCTGGTCTTCCAATTCAAACTGTTGCGACCATGAACGGACGTAGTTGGAGAAATTCCAAGATGTCGTCCGCACCATGACAATGGTAAAAGTTCCCAGAAGCGCCAGAACGGTTATCTGTTCGCTACCATTACCCATTCGCAGAAAACCGAGTCCCAATCCAAATGACATTGATGCGACAAACGGAATCGCAGCGCCCGGCAGGGTGGACAGCACAAACGACGCGCCGGTCATCATCCCCACACAGATGCAGAGAATGATCGCAATATCAAACCCTTCGGCGGTTGGCAGCAGCAGGACCGGGCACATTGACCAGGCAAGTCCCAACACTGCCGATTCCGCAATGGGGCGAAACAGGGCCTTAACCGACCGCGGCCGCGGCAACGACTTGCGCCTGCCCGCGCGCAACGCAGCGAACATACCCAGCAGGGCCATGACCAGCATGATGCCCGTCCAGATATACAATTCCTCCGAAGGCCTGTGAATGCACAAATAGACGATCAGGATGGCAGAGTTGGCCGAACTGGCGATCAGGCCGAAGGGAAAAAGCTGCCGAAATGTGTGCAATTGCATGCCGCGCACATAGCTTGCGTGCTCTCCAGGCATCGTGGATCGGCTGGAGGCTTTGTCCAGCGTCGTTGCAAATGGTCTTTTCACTACAACCTCTCCCCACGCGCCCGGGAACGCCCAGGACAATCGTCATTTCGTGCTTTAACTATCATGTGAAATGAAAAAATTGTTTAAGTGAAATGATGAAAATGCGCCCTCCTTGCAAGGGGGATTCCTCCCGCAATTCGCCATGAACCAAACCTAGGTTCGCTTCATGATCGCCCTCCGATACCTTCTCCTCGCCGTCTGTTTCACGGCGAGCCTGTCGCTCAGTGCGTGCAGCGCTGAACCCGCCACGCGTGCCTGCAACCCGGTCAGCTTCGACGGAGCGCCCTACACCGTGTGCAAATTAGACGCGACCGGGTCCGACATACGCCTCTTCCTCAACGATCCGGAATGCGCACCCTACGGCCAGTGCAGCCGCCTTTCCGAGCAACTTGAACCGGAAGGCAAGACCCTCGCCTTTGCCATGAATGGCGGCATGTATCATGGCGACCAGCGCGCCGTCGGCCTCTATGTCGAAGAGGGTCACCAGGTCGCCCCGCTGGTCCGGTCCGCCGGCCCCGGCAATTTCGGCATGCTGCCCATTGGCGTCTTTTGGCTCGACAGTTCGGCTGCGGGCATTGCTGAAACCAGTGCCTATGACACGCGCTTCCCCCTAACCTAGCCGCGCTTTGCCACCCAGTCCGGTCCGATGCTGGTGCTCGACGGCGCGCTGCATCCGGACTTCAACGAGGACGGTCCCAGCCGCAAGCGCCGCAACGGCGTCGGGCTCAGCGCCGATGGCCGGCAGGCCTATTTCGCGATCAGCGATGCGCCCGTGAAATTCCACAGTTTCGCCCGCCTCTTCCGCGACCATCTCGGCACGCCAAACGCGCTCCATCTCGATGGCGTCGTGTCACGTCTCTACGTCCCGGATCTGAAGCGCGACGAATCCGGCCTCGACATGGGCCCCATCGTCGCCGTGGTTGAATCGCGCGCCGCAGCGCCCTGACACATTTCGGCCTCGCCCCTGCCCTATGGGGGCGTGAGGTTGAAACAGGAGCAGACGCCATGGTCGCCGATACAGTGTGCGTTATTTTCGGAATCTACGCCCTCGCCGCCGGGCTCGGCATGGTGATCGAACCGGGCCGGGCCACCCGCGTACTCGACGAATTCGATACCAGTCCGGCACTCGCCTATGTCACCGGCGCCTTCATGTTCTTCCTCGGCGCGGCCGTGCTCGCCCTCGTCGACGATTTTGCCACGGTTACGCGGGGCATCACCACCGTGCTCGCCGCAGGCATGATCATCGAAAGCCTGCTGATGCTGGCCTGGCCGAAACCAATCTTCGCACTCGCCCGCTGGATGGTACCGGAAGACGATCATGTACGCGGCTTCGGCCTCGTCACCATGGCCTTCGGTCTCGTCATCGCCGTGCTGGGCATCGTATAGGGCCCTATGGCTGTGAGACATTTCACGTAGGGCAATCATATGCCGAAATACCTGAAATACGCGGCGATACTGCTTGGCGTCCTGGTGGGTTCGTTTCCATCGTGCGCAGCGCCCTGGAATCCCGGCTGGAGGCTGAATCCAGTGCTGTGGTCTGGATGAAGAGCAACAAGCAATTCGAGATGGACAGCTGTGAAACATCCGATGATGGCGAACTCGGTCAGGGCACGCTGTCCTTTATTGGTACCGACGGCACGTCTTACTGGGTCAAGGGACGCGTCAGGCTCAACGAGTCAGGGCGGGTAATCTCGAACCAGTTCTATTATTCAAGCAACAGTTTCCAGACGCTGGCTGTCCTCAAGGCAGGCGCTGTGGCCGCCGCCGCCGGGGGCTGCTCTGTGTCCCGCGACTGCGATTAGGCCAGGCACCCGGGTTGCGTTGTATCCGGAACTGGCATCATTTCCCGCGTGAAGCATAACCCGCAAGACTGGTGAAAATGTCCCAACCGCCCCTCACCCTTTACGGCCTGAAGAATTGCGACACGTGCAAGAAGGCCATGACCGCCCTCACAGGGTCAGGCCGCGAGGTCGCCTTTGTCGATATCCGCGCCGAGGCAGACCTGCCCGCACGTGTTCCCGCCTGGCTGAAAGCCGTCGGCGCGGAGGAACTGGTCAACCGCCGCTCGAAGACATGGCGCGGCCTCACGACCGCGCAGCAGGCCACCGCTCTCGGCGATGGCGCCGTCCTGCTGATTGAAAACCCGACGCTGATCAAGCGCCCGGTCATCGACACGGGCGCTGATATCATTGTCGGCTGGGACAAGGGCACAGAGCAGGCATTGCAGGCCTGACGCCT
Organism: Hyphomonas sp.; assembly: GCF_041689225.1. Taxonomy (GTDB): domain Bacteria; phylum Pseudomonadota; class Alphaproteobacteria; order Caulobacterales; family Hyphomonadaceae; genus Hyphomonas. The sequence goes on from NZ_JBDNGN010000124.1 coordinate 5,078, forward strand.
GGTCCTTCGACTTTGCGTCAAAGCGTTGCCGCGCGGTTTCGATCTCCTCCAGATAGCGCTCGGCCCAGACACAGACACCGCAGAACGCCGCCCCGAGGCTCTCTCCCAGCGGCGTCAGCGCGTATTCCACTTTCGGCGGCACAACCGGATAGACTGTCCGCGTCACCAGTCCATCGCGCTCCATCAGCCGCAGCGTCTGCGTCAGCATCTTCTGGCTGATGCCTTCAACAGCCCGGCCGATTTCGGAGAAACGCATCACACCATTGTCTTGCAGCTCTTCCAGAATCAGCAGCGTCCACTTATCGGCCACGCGCCCGATCAACTCATTCACCAGCAAATCTATTTTTGGGTCCGTCTCGGGTGGCAGAATATCGAGACGGACTTCTGCCTCCGCAATTTGTTCCGTCGTAAAGGACGAATTCCGTGTCATGGCTCACACTCTCTTTTTGGTATACTCCGAGTCCTGCGGAAGCCGAATTTGATGGCTTGACGGCTGGGCTTGGAACGATTCAGCTATGCCCATGATCCGCACCGGCTTTCTTTCCTCATCAGACCGTATTGAGCTTGAGGCTTGCGTGCGTCGCCA
>NZ_JBDNGN010000125.1:0-38131 GCF_041689225.1 Hyphomonas sp.
GTCGTGCGGTTGAGGCGGTTGTCATGCATCAGCAGCATGACGCCGTCGCGGCTCTCAGCCACGTCGATCTCGAACACGTTGATCCCGTTGGCAAAGCCGTGTTGCAGGGTTTCCAGCGTATTTTCGGGAAAACCGGGCGCGGGGCCGCCGCGATGGGCGGCGATGAGCAGGCCCTTGTTCTCGCGCACGCAGTCGAAATAGGCGGGCAGGCGAAGCGCGGGCGCAGCAATCGATGCAGACGTTGCCGGGGAGTCGCCGGAACTCGCCTCACGGGATGTGTCTCCGCAGGCTGCCAGCGTCGCCAGCACCGCGCCAAGTAACGCAAATCTCAGCATGGTCGCACTCCTAGTTCCTTGCGCTGCAGCAATAGCCCGAATAAACCCAACCTCAACGAGGAAAAAACGCTGCCGAATGGCGGCACAGAGGAGGATATCGATGCAAGGCATCATGCAAGACTGGCCGCTGACGGTAAACAAGATCCTGGAACACGCGAACATGCAGCACGGCGCACGTGAAATCATCACGCGCCGCGTTGAAGGCAATATAGTGCGTTCGACTTATGCCGATCTCTATGTCGCGTCCAAACAGGTCTCCAATGCCCTGAAGGATATCAATATCGGCATGGGCGACCGGGTGGCCACGCTCGGCTGGAACTCCGAGCGCCATATGGCCGCATGGTACGGCACGATGGGCATCGGCGCCGTCCTGCACACTATCAACCCGCGCCTCCACCCCGAGCAGATCGCCTGGATCGCCAACCACGCCGAAGACAAGGTGCTGATCTTCGACAAGACATTCCTGCCGATTGTCGAGGCGATCAAGGAACACCTCCTGACCGTGAAGACCTTTGTGATCTTCGCGGACGCCGACACGATGCCGGAGAACACGCTGGGTGCGATTCCGTTCGATATCTGGATCGATGGCCGCCCGACAGACGTGCGCTGGGGCGACTTTCCGGAAACCACCGCCTGCGGCCTCTGCTATACGTCGGGCACGACGGGCAACCCGAAGGGCGTGCTCTACTCGCACCGCTCGAACGTGCTGCACACGCTGGTGACCATGTCGAAGGACGCCATGGGCATGGGGTCGGAAGATGTCGTGCTGCCGGTCGTGCCGATGTTCCATGCGAACGCCTGGGGCCTTGCCCTCAGCTGTCCGGCCACCGGGGCCAACATGGTCATGCCGGGCGCGCAGATGGATGGCGCCTCGATCTACGAACTGCTTGATACCGAGAAAGTCACGATCACGGCCGCCGTGCCGACCGTGTGGCTGATCTTGCTGAACTACCTGCAGGAAAACAATCTGAAGCTGCCTTATCTCAACAAGGTGATCATCGGCGGATCGGCGATCCCCGAGAAGATCCTGCGCGCCTTCGAAGAGGATTTTGAAGTCGATGTTGTCCATGCCTGGGGCATGACCGAGACGTCGCCGCTTGGCACGCTCGGTACGTTGCCACCGCACCTTATTGATGCTGATGTCGATACGCGCATGGCGCAGAAGCTGAAGCAGGGCCGTCCGCCATTCGGGGTCGAACTGCGCGTTGTCGACGATGCGGGTACGGTGTTGGCGCGCGACGGCAAGACATCCGGACGCCTCCTGGTGCGCGGCGCAGCGATTGCTGCGGGCTATTTCAAGGGCGACGGCGGTGACGTGCTCGATGATGAAGGCTTCTTCGATACCGGCGACGTCGCGAATATCGACGAGTATGGCACGATGACGATCACCGACCGTGCCAAGGACGTGATCAAGTCCGGCGGCGAATGGATTTCCTCCATCGACATCGAGAACATTGCGCTCGGCCACCCCAAGGTCGCCAACGCAGCCGCCATCGGCATCTATCATCCGAAGTGGGACGAACGCCCTCTGCTGATCATCCAGGCGCTGCCCGGTGAAAAGCCATCCAAGGAAGAGGTCCTCAAGTCCCTCGAAGGCAAGATCGCCAAATGGTGGACGCCGGATGACGTCCAGTTCGTCGATGAAATCCCGCTCGGTGCCACCGGCAAGATCAACAAGCTGGCCCTGCGTGAGACGTTCAAGGACTATAAACTGCCGACGGCCTGACATTCGGACCAGCAGATGCAACGCCCGTGAAGGCGCCTGTCATGTAAACCAGGTTTCTTTGCGGGCTTTGCCGGTATGTCTGGAGCCCGGCAATGGCAGCGCGGCCGGGCGGACGATGGGTGCGCGGGCCGCAGGCATGATGTGCGCAAACGTGGCCGGCGACAGCGCAGGCGCAAAGACCGGGTCGAACGCCTCGCCGCTGAGCGCGGCGGCGAGCTGCTTTGACGCGGGCGCTTCGACAGGCTGCACGATGGCCGGGTTACGTGAGTCGCGGTCGATCCACAGCAGTTCGACGCGGCCCGTGTCCGTGATGGCCCAGCAATACAGGTAGCCCCTTCCATAGGTCAGCCGGATCCAGGCGAGGAGCACGAGGTGCTGCAGCCAGATCCAGGGCCAGGCCGGGCGCAGGTGCGCGGGAAGATCCCAAGGGGGCGAGAGAAGCGACATTGGCGGAAATTATAAGCCGGTTCCGGCAGTGTCGGACAAAATTCCCCGACATGCCGCGATTGTTACTGAACGGCGGTGGTAATGAGGGGGATAAGGCCGGGGGCGACAAAGCGAGCGCATCGCGTTATCTGATGGAAAACCAAGGGAGACGAGCGCATGTCGAGCATACCTGAAGAGTCACAAGACGCCGGATGGCGCGGCAAGTTTGCCGGCTTTGCCCTGGGCCTGTCGATTTTTGCGGTCCTATGGTTCGCTGCGGCGGCCATCGGCACCAAACTCGGGCTGTGGAGCTGGCAGTTTGGCCTTGGCAAGATGACGATTGGCTGGGGGCCGATGCTGCTGATGGCGGCGCTTGGCGTCTCCGTGATCGCGATCATCGTGGCGCTGATCAAGGCACCCCGCAAACAGGCCCTGATGCTGGCGCTTGGCGCTTTGCTGATATCCGGGCTGGCGTTCGGACGTGTGCTGGCCTTTGGCGGCCAGGCCGGGCGCCTTCCGCCCCTGCATGAAGTCCAGACCGACTGGTCCAACCCGATCCAGCCGAGTGCAGCGCTGCTGGCCGCACGCGAATCGACCGGGGCACTCAATACTGTTGAAGACGCGCCTGTCGTGCCTGCAGGGGCTGATGCCCGCTGGCCCGGCACGGGTGGACGCCTTGTCTCCGAACTGCAGGAAGAAGCCGAGTTCGACCCGGCGACGCAATCTTCGCCGAAGGATGCGCCCTATCCGCAGATCGATACGCTGGTCGAGCCTGCAGCGTCGTATGACATGGCCTTCGCAGCCGCCCTTGCCGCCGTCGAAGACCGTGGCTGGACCATCGTCACCAATGATGTCGAGGCCGGCAGCATCGAGGCTACGCAGACCTCGTTCTGGTTCGACTTCAAGGATGATATCCTGATCCGGGTTGTGCCGGACGGCGACGGCTCGCGCATCGATGTCCGTTCGATCAGCCGGGTTGGCCTGTCGGATCTCGGCGCGAATTCGAAACGCGTGCGCGACCTGCTCAACGAGATCGAGGTGCGGCTGAACTAGACCGCCAGCACCTATGGCCGGACGGCGCATGGCGCCTCCGGCTGCTGCGGGCCCCAAGCCCGGCTCGTACAATGCGCCAGTCCTTGCGGATGGGCAGGCAGGGTCCCCGTTGCGAGGGGGGCTTTTGTGGCAATGGCTATGGCAAATGGCATGGCTACCCCTCGTGCGCAGAGGCCCCCACCCATCCGCTTAAAGACCGCCAAAGGCGCTGGCACGACCCTTTGCCCATGGCGATCCGGACCGATCCGCGACCTCCTATGAGGGCAATGGACGGTGCGATTGTACGCGCAAGGGGCTTGGGGTCGGATAGGGAAGCCGGAAGTGCCCGTCACAACAGGGATTTCATGCAACAGGCTGTTGGAAAGGCGCTAGCGTTCCTTCGGGTCCAGCGCGTCGCGCAGGCCGTCGCCGATGAAGTTGAGGCAGAGCAGCGTCACGGCCATGGTCAGGGCCGGGGCGAGCAGCATCCAGGGCTTCTCTTCCATCGTCTTGGCCCCCTCGGAGATCAGCACGCCGAGAGAGGTCAGCGGTTCGTTCACGCCGAGGCCGAGGAAGGAGAGGAAGCTTTCAGCGAGGATGACGACGGGAATTGTCAGCGTGACATAAACGGCCACGGGCCCGATCACATTGGGCAGGATGTGGCGCAGGATGATGGCCCGGCGCGAGACACCCGAGGCCCGTGCGGCCTCGATGAATTCCTTGCCCTTGATGGCCAGCGTCTGGCCGCGCACGATGCGCGCCATGGTCAGCCATTCGATGGCGCCGATGGCGGCGAAGATCAGGACGATGTTGCGCTCGAACACGGTCAGCAGCAGGATCACGAAGAAGATGAAGGGCAGGGCGTAGAGCACGTCGACGATCCGCATCATAAAATTGTCGACGCGCCCGCCGAGATAGCCGGCCGTCGCGCCCCAGGTCACGCCGATCACGAGGCTGACGGCGGTGGCGACAATGCCCACCGTCAGCGAGATGCGCAGGCCGATCATCAGGCGGGCCAGCAGGTCACGTCCCTGGATGTCGGTGCCCAGAATGTGCCAAGCCTCGAGTGTCGGTGCGATGGTGCGCGCATTCGAGATGGCCTTGTAGTCATTGACCCAGACCATGGGACCGAACACGGCGATCAGGACGATAATGCCGAGGATCCACATGGAGACGACGGCGGCCTTGTTGCGGAACAGCCGCGCACGAGCATCGTCCCACAGCGAGCGTCCGCCAATGATGGCCTGTGTGACGGGTTCAACGCGGCCGGTCGGATCGAGGAGGGGTTTGATCTCGGTCATCAGTCGTACTTCACTTTCGGATCAAGCACCGCATACAGCACGTCGGCGACGAGGTTCAGGATCACGATCAGGCCGGCGTAGACGATGATCGCGCCCATCACGAGCGTGTAGTCGCGGTTGAGGGCGCCATTGACGAAATAGGAGCCGAGGCCGGGAAGGCCGAATATCTTCTCGATCACGACCGAGCCTGTCATGACGCGGGCCATGGCGGGGCCGGCATAGGAGATGAGGGGCAGCATGGCGGCGGGCAGGGCGTGACGCACGATGACGTGGCGCTCTGACAGGCCCTTGCTGCGCGCGGTGCGAATATGATTCGAGCGCATCGTCTCGATGATCGAGGCGCGCATCAGGCGTGAGATGATCGCGATCTGGGGCAGTGCGAGGGCGACGATCGGCAGGGTCATGTTGTGCCAGTTCATGCCGATATTCGGGTACTGGCCCAGCCCGCCGACGGCAAATATCCCCGCGCCGAGCGAGAAGACCAGGATCAGGATCGGTCCGGTCACGAAGGTTGGGATGGATATGCCGGCCATGGCAACGCCCATAACGCTGAAATCGGCTGCCGAATTTTGTCGGAGTCCCGCAAACACGCCCAGTGACGTGCCAAGCCCGAGCCCCAGCACCATGGCCAGTGACCCGATGGTCAGGGAAATCGGAAGGCCATCGGCGATCAGCTGGTTCACGCTCTTGCCAAGTGTCTTATAGGACGGGCCGAAATCGCCCTGCAGGACGCCTCCGACATAGCTGAAATATTGCTCGTGAAGCGGCTTGTCGAAGCCGAACTTGGCGGCAATGGCCTGTTCCGTGGCGGCCGGAAGCTTGCGTTCGCCGTCGAACGGTCCGCCCGGCGCGGCGCGCATCATCAGGAAGGCCATCGTGATGATGGCCAGCATTGTCGGGATGGCAATCAGCAGGCGCCGGAATGTATAGGCCCATGGAACGCGGCTGAGGGCTCTCTGAAGTGATGACACGGGAGCGTGACTTTCCGTAACTGTTACTGGGTAGGCGACGAAAGTTGAACCCCGAAGCTTGGCAGGTTGCGTCATCCTCCTTAGCTTGTGTACAGAGCCGATCAAGACTGCGCCAACATTCAGGATATTTCCCATGGCAGACATTCGACGCGTCACGGACGCCTTTTCCGTCGCTCCGCAAATTTCCGAAGCGGATGTCGAGGCAATCGCTGCGGCGGGCTACAAGACCATTGTTGCCAATCGCCCGGATGGCGAAGGCGGCGTCGACCAGCCCCGCATGGGCCCGATCCGTGCGAAAGCCGAATCGTTGGGCCTGAGCTTCGCGGCCTTGCCGTTTTCGGGCGCTCCGACACCCGAGATCGTCGAGCGGATGGGCCATATTCTCAATGAAGCGCCCCAGCCAGTGCTGGCCTATTGCCGCACGGGCACGCGCTGCATCACCGCCTGGGCGCTGACCCAGGCCGGGCAAGGCGCGTCGGAAGACATCATTGATGCGGCGGGCGCTGCCGGATATGATCTGTCGAGCCTTGAATCGCTGCTCTAGATGGGCCTGCGGCACGCAGAACAAACTTCTGTGAGCAAAACGTCACATTCGTGCGGCATTAAGTGTGTTGTCAGTGATCGGTCACCGTGCGAGGCAGAGCGAAGCGAGGGCGCAGCCATCCGTTGTTCCCGCGACAGGAGTTGACGCGATGTCCGAACGTCTCTGGATCACGGATTTCAAATATGACGAGGGTACGATCCTGGTCAAAAAGACCGGTCACCGAATCGTGCCGGACCTGTCGCTCCTGCAGAGTATTTTTACCTGGTTCTGCTTCTACTTCTTCGCCCAGACTTGGCGCACATGGCGCCGCGTGACAGGCCACAAGCGGCCCACGATCGCGTTCTATCCCGACAAGCCACGGCCCTGGTACTTTATCTGGCCGGTCATGCATGTCTCCGGTTCCAAATTGATCGACGACGTCTCCAAGGCGGATATTGTTTTCCAGTTTGACGATTCCACCGAAACGAACAATGCCGTGCCCGCCGTTCGGGAGAATGCGCTGCTGGTCAATTTTGGCTGCCAGGACGTGTCCAAGACGACCGTCGCGGAAGCGTTTGGACGCGCTGCCGGCTATTCGCTGAAAGTTGATCCGACAACTTATGAAGGCCGCATGGTCGAAAAGTCGGAATTGAACGCTGCCCATGACGGCCGTGTGCTGGAAGGCCCGCTCGATACGCCTGTCGCGGGCAAGACATACCAGTTGCTGGTCGACAACGAGATTGACGGCGGGCTTGTCGAAGACCTGCGCTGCTGCATCGTCGGCGGATCGCCGATCATCGTGTTTCGCAAGCGCCGTCCGCTCGCGCGGCGGTTCCTCAACGAGAATGTCGAAGTGTTGCTCGACGAGCCTCGCAATTGCTACACGCCGGATGAAATTGGCGTGATCGAGCGCTTTGCGGCAGACGTCGGGCTCGACTGGGGCGGCGTTGACGTTCTGCGTGACCGGACATCCGGACGGATATATATCGTCGATGCGAACAAGACCGACATGGGCCCGCCAGTGGCGCTCAAGCTTGGCGCGAAGCTGCGCGCGACGCGCCGCATGGCCGTCGCTTTTGCCGGCGCGTTTGCACCTAAGAAGCGCTGATCCGGGCGAGCAAGGCGAAAGTTCAGGAGTTAAAGCATGGCTATTCCATTCGTTCGGGGCATCGAGTTTGAGTACGGCGAGGTCCAGCAGGTCTCACCGCTGATTCGGCGCGTGATTGCCAACAATCCCGGCCCCTTCACCTATGTCGGCACCGGCGTGTACATTGTCGGGCACGGCGAGGTGGCAGTTATCGATCCCGGTCCGATGGACGAGACCCATTTCGAGGCGCTCAAGGCGGCCCTGAAGGGCGAAACCGTTACCCACGTCCTGGTCACCCACGGCCATTCCGATCATTCGCCGCTTGCGATGCCGCTGGCCGAATGGGCGGGCTGCAAGACCTACGCAAAGAATTGCGGCGTCCCGACCGCCAAGGGCGAGTTGGGGAGTGCGGACGATCTCGGCTTCATGCCGGACGTGAAGATTGGCGACGGCGATACGTTCACGGGTCCCGGCTGGACGCTCGACGTTATCGAAACGCCCGGGCACACCTGCAACCATCTCTGCTTCGCTCTGCGCGAAGAGAAAGCCTGCCTCTCCGGCGACCATATCATGGGCTGGTCCACGACGGTCGTCGCGCCGCCTGATGGCGACATGGCCGACTATATGGACAGTCTCGAGAAGATCCGAACCAAGGGTTTCGAGACGATCTGGCCGACGCATGGCAACCCCGTGCGCGGCAAGGAATTCGTCAACGAATTCATTACCGAATATGCCAGCCACCGCCGCGCCCGCGAGGCTGCGATCCTCGAGCACCTGCGCAATGGTGAAACGTCAATCCCGGCCATGGTCGAGATCATGTATGCAGACGTCGAAAAGCGCCTCCACCCGGCAGCGGCGATGTCCGTGCTCGGACATATGGTTGCCCTGATCAAGGCCGGCGTCGTGCGCGCCGATGATGCGGCGCCCACGGTGCGCTCTCACTTCGAGCTGCCCCGCATGAACGCCTGACCGGCCTACTGGTTCGTCAGGCGATCAAACCCGGCATACCAGATCGGTGACGACCATGCCCGCTCCTGCAGGGTCGTATGAAGTTCCGGGTTAGGTGGCGTGCCATTGCGCACGGCGTCCCATGTCGACCAGCGGCAGGTCGGATTTTCCAGTACACGCACATAATAGGCTGCTTCGAGGTCGGCATCGAAGTCCGGGTCCTGCCAATAGGCCTTGAGCTCGTCGGCGCCAGCGCCTGGCTCGGTTCTGCAATCGAATATGTCGACGCTCGCGCCATTGTCCGGGCAACGGTGTGTCGCTGCGTCCGGCAAGGCGCCGCCGGAGCAGGCGACGTCATGGATCGCCTCGTGCGTTTCGCCGCCATCGGTCCATACCTTGACCACCTGTGCGCGCTGTAGCGGCGCACTCATCGGATCGCGCACGGCCCAGACCAGGAAGCCGGGGGCGGCATCCCCGCTCACCTTGGCCAACTGGCCGCCCATCGGTACGCCCGCGTCATAGGCCCGTTCCAGCAGGGCGGCATCGGCGAGCATTGCGGGGGTATAATCCATGCTGGCAAAGAAGCGCACTTTCATGCGCGGGCCGGATGTGCCGAAGGTTTCCTTGCGTTTCATGGCATCGAATATGGCCTCGCGCGTATTGGATTCCGCCCAGACGCCGGCCAGTCCACTGGAGCTGAACTGGGTCGCGGTTATTTCCCGACGTGTCCGGGGGTCTTCGGCGCCATCCCAGGTCTTGGCGCCATTGGGCGGAACCGACCGGCGGCCTTCCGGGCTGGCACCATCCTGGGGAGTCTTGCCCCAATGGAATTCCTCAACCAGCGACGCTGCTGCGACGTGCGTGTCGCTCGAACTGATGAGACCGAACTTGTACGGATTGAATCCTTCCGTCTCCTGCAGGGCGAGGCCGCGCTTGTAGGCCGGGCGGACAAAGTCACCCGCGCTTGGCGTCGTCTTCGTCGTGCCGCCGACGAAATATTCGTATTGCTCGAAATCGGCCCATTCGTCGTTCGGCGACAGGGTGGGGGATGTTTCCGACGTGCCCTTGACCTGTGATACTTCGACAAGCGGCTCGTTACGCATGCGCTTGTCGGCATAGGCTGCCGTCAGGGGCTCTCCGTTATAGGTTTGCAGGGCGAACATCTCGCCATTCGAGGCATTCGAGTTGTGCGGAATGGCCAGCACGTCACGGCCTTCGCTGCGTTGCCCTTCCATCCATGTCCACAAGTCTTCCGGATTGGTGGAATCAAGCGTCGAGAACAGCCGCTGCGGGGCTTCCCCCCGGAAGATGACATTGCGGTGGAGGTTGCCGGCCGCTGGCGGGCCGTCGCCCGGAACCGCCATCATGGCCGTGAATTCATAGCCCGAAAAGGCCGTGAACTTGCCCGGCTCATTGTTGCGTTCTGCGGAGTCGATTGTCGCGGCCCAGACGGAATCGATGAGATCGCGGTCATAGATTTCCGCGATTTCCTCGCCCGTCACGACCGTGATGCCGACGCGCAGGAACGAGTTGCCCGGATCGGTCGCGTTAGCGCCGAACACGGATTGCGCGATTGCGGTCTGCGACAAGGGAGACGACGGCGTGTTCATCGCGGGAACCACGCCGAGGTATTCGCCATGATCGGTGACGGCCAGAAAATCCAGCGGCGGGCCTGACAGTTTGATGTCATAGCCAGCGGGGTGACGGATGGCTTCGCCCTTTGCAAACTTGTAGGCATCGTCCGGGGTCGCGCGTACGCCGAAGATATAGGCATCGAACGAATTGCTCGTATGCACGTGAACATCGCCGAAATACGCGTTGCGCAGCGGGTTCGCGGCCGGTGCACCCCTTGCCGGTTGAGCCGTGGCAGACGCGTCGATGTCATTGGCGATGTTGGTGCTTGGCGCACATGCGGCCAATGCGAGGGCCGGGATGACCCACCCCAGATACTTGCTCATCTCGTTCCCTCTCCATGTGTATTTTTGGAGAGAGTGCCGAAAGCATCGGCTCGTGCCAAGGCAATTCGGAAAAGACGCTATTGTTCGCGGCGCACCCGGAAGGCCAGTCCGCCGTCGAGCTTCATCTTGTAGCTGCCGAGCGCAGCGGAATAGATGCGGGCTTCGGTCTGGTTTCTTGCGCGGGTACTCTTGTCGTCGATCTGCACCCAGACCTGCCCATTATCCAGCGTGACACGCAGCCTGCCGGCACTGTCCATGCGTACAGACGTCACGCCCGTCGTGATCTCATCGAGCTCCTTGTCGGACCCGCCATTCTTCTTCAGCGCCAGGGACGGCAGGGACCGGATCGAGAACCCGAAAGAGTCGCGATTCACCTTCTCGACTTCGGAACGGGTGATTGTTGTCACTTCGCCGGCATCTTCAGCGGCTTTCAGGCGTCCGACGGCGGCGTCATAGCAGGCGAGCCGTTCGGCATCGGTGCTGATGCCGACGCAGGCATAGACGTCATCGGTCGAAACGTCCTCCGCCAGTGCAGGCATTGAAACGAGGCAAATCGCGGCAATCGCGCTCAGGGATCGGTTCATCGCAGGTTGTCCTCTGTGTTCGTGTCAGAGCCTAGGCTTTCCAAAGCCGGGCCAGTCTGGCAGCACTGTGGCAAATCTGGCGCATGCCGGAAAGCCACCGGAGACAGGAAGCATGATGCTGAAGCCCCTGATGAGTTCGACCGTGACGGCCGCCCTGATGCTGGCCTTGTCCGCCTGCGGCGGTGGTGGCGGCAAGGCGGCAGACGACGTCCCAACGCTCCGCCGGGGCATTTCGGCCAAGGTCGACACGCTCGATCCGCACAAATCGTCGGCCCAGTGGGAAAACATCGTGATCGGCGACATGATGATCGGGCTCATGACTCATGGTGAGGACGGCAAGCCGGTTTACGGCATGGCGAACAGTTACGAGACAGACCCGTCCGGCCTGGTCTGGACCTTCCATCTCGGCGACTATGTCTGGTCGGATGGCGAGCCTGTTGTCGCGGGTGATTTTGTCTACGCCCTGCGCCGGATCCAGAAGCCGGAAGTCGCGTCGCAATATGCGTCGCTGCTCTATGTCATCAAGAACGCCGCCCAGGTGAATACCGGCGAATTATTGCCTGAAGAGCTTGGCGCACGGGCCATTGATGACAAGACGCTCGAACTCACGCTCGAATACCCCGCACCTTACCTGCCCGGCCTGCTGACCCATTACACGACCTATCCGGTGCCCGAGCATGTCGTCGAGCAATATGGCGACGCATGGATCCAGCCCGGAAACATCGTCACCAACGGACCCTACAAACTGGTCTACTGGCGCACCGGCGACCAGCTCGTGTCGGAAAAGAGCCCGACCGGCTTTGCCGCCGACCAAGTCTGCTTCGACCGGGTCGTCTACTACGAGCTCGAGGACCAGACCGCCGTCGAGAACAAGATTGCGGCCGGCGAACTCGACATCAACAATTCGTTTGACGGCGCCCGGCAGGCCGAGCTGGAGGTGAAGTTCCCGGGCTGGCCGCGCACAACCCCGTCGCTCAACACCACCTATTGGAGCATCAACTCCTCGCAGCCGATCTTCAAGGACGTGCGCGTGCGCAAGGCGCTCGCCATGGCGCTCGACCGGGAATTCATCGTCCGCAACGTTCTCACGCCCGGTTTTGAGCCCGCCTATTCGATGGTCCCCCCAGGCATCGACAACTACAATGTCGAGCGGCCAAGTGTTGACTGGAAAGACATGCCGCGTGCCGAGCGCCTCGCGGAATCCAGGCGCCTGCTTGAAGCGGCTGGCTACGGCCCGAGCAAGCCTTTCCGGTTTGAGTTCATTCACCGCTCGACAGACGACAATCCGAAAGCCGCGCCGGTCGCGCAGGCGAACTGGGCCGAAATTGCGCCCTGGGTGGACCCCATCATCATCAAGCAAGACACGAAGGTGCTCTATGCGCGGCTTCGCCAGTCCGATTTCCAGGTGGCCGACGGTGCCTGGGTCGCGGATTTCGATGACCCGATAAATTTCCTCTACCTGCTCGATTCCCAGACCGGACAGCAGAATTACGGGCGCTATTCCAACCCGGAATATGATGCCCTTCTGGCCAAGTCGAATGCCGAGCTGGACCTTAACAAGCGGGCCGAGATCTTCGCTGAAGCCGAACAGCTTATGCTCGATGACTATCCGATCACGCCCATGTGGTTCCAGGTGACCAAGAACCTCGTCGATCCGACCCTGACAGGCTGGAGCGAGAACGCCGTCGACCAGCACCGTTCGCGTTTCCTGTGCCGAGAGGGTATGAAAGCCGAATAGATTTCTGGGTCGCGGGGAGGGCGAAATGGAACATGAAGTAGAAGCATTGGGCGCCGCATCCGTGGGCGGCTTGTCGTCCGGCATGCATTTTTCCGTGCAGTCCGGCCTGCCGTGCGAGAATTGCGGCCAGGTTGTGCCGGACAGGTTCTGTTCAACCTGTGGTCAGCTTGCGGCGAACTTTCACCGGCCTTTTTGGGAACTCATCGGCGGCAGCCTGGGGGACATGTTCTCCCTCGACAGTCGTTTGTTCCGGTCGGTGCCGATGCTCATGTTCCGCCCGGGCCGGATGACCCGCAACTACCTCGATGGCAAACGGGCCCGCTACGTCCCGCCATTTCGTATGTTCCTGCTCGCTTCCGTGATCTTTTTCCTTACCGTGTTCACGGTCAGCGATGAATTGGGCTGGTTTGATGGTTTTGGCCTCGATCTGGCGCCGGAAAGTGGTTTTTCGTTTGGCCCGCAGGGGGGCGACACCCAGTCCGCTCCCGGCGAAATGACGGAGCCACTCGAAAAGGCGGATGTCGAGAGGCAATCCCCGGAATTGATCGCGGAAGGGGCGCTCGACGCCGAGAAAGGGCTGCCATTTGCCGATTTGCTGCTTCCGAACGGCAAGATTGACCGGGCAGGGCTCAAACAGCTTGTCGAGGATCGCGCTGAGCCCAATTCGGACCCCGCCGCTTTGGCGACGGCCTATATGGCCGCAGATCAGGCGGCCACGGTCTATGAGAACCAGGACAGGTTCGGAGCGCGGCTCCGGCAGTGGGCGCCGCGCTTTAGCATCTTGTTTTTACCGGTTTTTTCACTGATTTTGATGCTTATTTTTGCTTGGCACCGCCGAATTTACGTTTTTGATCACCTGATCGCCGGGCTGCACTTTCAGACATTTCTATATGTGCTGGGAACGGCGCTGCTACTAGCCGCCGCGGCCCTGCCGCATTCTGCCGGCTGGCTCGTTGCGGGCGGATTTTTAGCGGTAGTTGTCTATCTTTATAGGATGTTGCGGGTCACTTACGGCACCGGGCGGATCCTGTCGGCGTTTCGAACCTCCATTCTGTTGATTTTCGGCATGATCTTACTATTAGCTTTGGCCATCGGCCTTGTTGTGCTCAGCTTTCTTCTGACTTGAGGCATGGATGCCCGGAACTGAGGCAAATAAACCACACCCGATGGCTTTTGATGACAGATAGGTAACGACGCGTTGACGATCACATGACGAAAGCCCTATCGGTGTGACTAAGTCCCGGAATCAGGGGTCCGGGCGCGCGTCACTTTTAGGGCGCCATCTTGAACAATTGGAGGTACCATCGTGAACGGGAATACCATGAAATCCCGCCTGCTTGCCTCGTCCGTATTCGCGGGCGTTGCATTTATGGCATCAGCGAGCATGCTCGCTACAGCCCAAGAAACTGACGACGCTGTCGACACCGTCGAAGCACCAGTCGTCGAAGAGTCGACCGCACGTCAGGCAACTGTCTACGTCACTGGCTCGCGCATCGCGTCGCCAAACCTGGTCACCACAAGCCCAGTGACGTCGGTTTCGGCCGCCGACATCAAGCTTCAGGGTGTCACCAAGGTCGAAGACCTGATCACCCAGCTGCCACAGGCTTTTGCGGCGCAGAACTCGACCGTTTCGAACGGATCCTCGGGCACTGCGACGGTCAGCCTGCGTAACCTCGGTTCGACCCGTACGCTGGTCCTCATCGACGGCAAGCGTATGCCCTACGGTTCGCCAAACGATGCGGCTGCCGACCTTAACCTGATCCCAGGCGCGCTGGTTGAGCGCGTCGACGTTCTGACCGGTGGTGCTTCTGCTGTTTACGGTTCGGACGCTATCTCGGGCGTTGTCAACTTCATCATGAAGGACAATTTCGAAGGCGTTCAAATCGACGCTCAGTATGGCTTCTTCCAGCACAATAACGATTATGACACGAACGGCGACCTCCGTTCGGTAATCGCGGATCGCGCTCTGACGAACCCGGCGCAGTTTGCGCTTCCTGACGATAACGTGATTGACGGTTACTCGAAAGAGATCACCGCAATCATGGGCGTTAACACCGATGATGGTCGAGGCAACCTGACTGCTTTCATCTCGTTCCGCGACAATGACGAAGTGCTCCAGGGCCAGCGTGATTATTCGGCATGTGCCATTGGTTCGGCTTCTGCGACCAACTTCACCTGCGGTGGTTCGTCGACGTCGTTCCCGGGTCGTTTCACTGATTTCGGCTCCTTCAACTACACGATCGACCAGGCGACTGGTGAGTTCCGTGACTTCAATAACGCGACCGACCAGTACAATTACGGTCCGCTGAACTACTACCAGCGTCCAGACAGCCGTTATTCGGTGGGCTTCATGGGCCGCTATGAAATCAATCCGAACGCCGAAGCCTACACGCAGTTCACGTTCATGGACTACCAGTCGAATTCGCAGATCGCCCCGACGGGTAACTTCTTCGCAACGAGCACGCTGAATTGCGGCAACCCACTTCTGTCTGCTTCGCAAGCTGCAGACATTGGCTGTTCGCCAGCGGACATCAGCACTGACGCTTCGACGGATATCTACATTGCCCGTCGTAACATCGAAGGTGGTGGTCGCCGCGATAACCTCGGTTACCAGACCTATCGCGGTGTTGTCGGCCTTCGCGGCGACCTCTTGGACGCACCGGGCTGGACCTATGATCTCTCGGCCCAGTACTCGCAGGTTACCCTGTCGCGTGCCTACACCAACGAGTTCTCGATCAATCGCTTGAATCGTGCCCTCAACGTCGTTGACGATGGTGCCGGTAATGCGGTTTGTGCCAGCGTTGTCGACGGCACGGATCCGAACTGTGTGCCGTGGGACATCTTCACGCTCGGAAACGTCACACCCGCTGCTCTGTCATACCTTCAGGTGCCACTGCTGCAGAATGGTACGACAACCCAGAACGTCGTGTCGGCTGTCCTTTCCGGCGACATGGGCCAGTATGGTTTCAAGATGCCTTCGGCTGAAGAGGGCCTGAAGGTTGCCATGGGTATCGAGTATCGTCGTGACTCGCTCGAATCCGTCACCGACAACTCGTTCGCAACGGGTGACGGTGCTGGTCAGGGTGGTCCAACCATCGGTCTTTCCGGTGCGATCGACTCCTACGAAGCCTTCGGTGAATTCCAGATGCCACTCATCACGGGCCAGCCCGGTATAGAGCTGCTCTCGGTCGAAGGCGCTTATCGCTACGCTGATTACTCGTCAGGTAGTGGTGCAAGCTCCTACAAGCTCGGTGCTGACTATGCGCCAACGTCGGATATCCGTTTCCGCGCCAGCTACCAGCAGGCCGTTCGCGCGCCGAACGTCATCGACCTCTTCCAGGCGCAGGGCTTCAACCTGTTTGACCTTGACGATGACCTCTGCGACTTCACGGATCCGGCCGCCGACGGCACCGGTGGTGCGGCTTGTATTGGTACGAACCCGTGGCAGGTTACACAGGCCCAGGCTGACGGCGGTGCTCTGAACAGCCCGGCTGGTCAGTACAGCTTCCTGCAGGGCGGCAACCCCGACCTCGATCCGGAAGAAGCTGAAACCTTCACCGTTGGTTTCGTGGCAACGCCGACCTTCCTGCCCGGCCTCAACCTGTCAGTTGACTATTACAGCATCGATATCACCCAGGCGATCTCGACTGTTGGTGCGTCGATTACCACGCAGCTTTGCTACCTGAACAATGATGCAGACGCCTGTAGCCGTATCGTTCGTAACCAGAACGGCCAGCTTTGGGTCGGCACCGGTAATGTGGTCGATACCAATATCAACATCGGTGGCGTTTCGACGTCCGGTGTGGATATCAGTGCTGCATACGGCTTCGATATGGGGACGCTCGGTTCTTTGAACATGTCGTTGAACGGCACATGGCTCGAAGCTCTCGACTATGACCCGATCGGTCAAACCTTCGCTGAGTACGAGTGTGTTGGTAAGTATGGTAACGACTGTCTGACACCAACACCAGAATGGCGTCACCGCGCTCGTCTGAGCTGGGCTACACCAGTTGAGGCACTCGAAATCAGCGGTACCTGGCGTTATATGGGTGAAGTCGATCTCGATACCGGTGCAACCGGCCGCGTCGACTCCACACTGGATGCAGTGAACTACTTCGATCTCGCCGGTACCTGGGGCGCGACGGATTACGCAACGTTCCGCTTCGGCGTCAACAATGTGCTGGACGTCGATCCGCCACTGTCGGCTTCGGTTGGCACAACGGGTAACGGTAACACCTACCCGCAGTCGTATGACGCTTTGGGTCGTTACGTCTTCGTTGGTGCGACGCTGGACTTCTAGTCCAACGCCTCACGGCAAACATTCGGGAACGGCGGTCCTTCGGGGCCGCCGTTTTCTTTTGTCCTGATGTCAGGGGTGCGGGGCTGTCCGGCCTGATCGCAAAGCGGGCGAAATACGACTCGTGCACGCCCGGACGCTGTCCGTGCCGTGTCCGGTCCGTTACCGTGCTTTTTTTCGTGCAGTGTCCTTAGTGCCGTATCCTCGGGATAAGAGGCAAGGCTGTCCCACCTCAGGCGGCGCGCCACCTTGCGTAGAGCGCCGTGGGCAGGAGACGGTCTGTCCCCTGTTGCGGCAGGGCCATCTCTCCCTGTTCCATCACGCCGCCAAGCGGGCTGAGCCGGTCAGCCAGCGTCTGTGACAGGGCGAGGTAGGAGAGCCGCACGGCATAGGCTGTGGCGATGACGAAAAGCGGCGTCTCGCTCAGCAATTCCCGAATGTTATCAAGTAAAGGTGGCAGGTCTTCCTCGAAGCGCCAGGTCTCGTTCTTGGGGCCACGCCCGAATTTCGGCGGGTCCAGGACGATGGCGTCATAGCGGTTTTCGCGGCGGATTTCGCGGGCGACGAATTTCATCGCATCGTCGGCTATCCAGCGGATCGGCTTGTCGGCGAGGCCGCTGAGGGCCTGGTTATCCTTGCCAAAACCATTCGATTTTGGGCTGGCGTCGAGATGCGTCACCTCGGCGCCGGCGGCGGCGCAGGCGAGCGACATCATTCCGGTATAACCAAATAGATTCAGCACCTTAACCGGTCTCTTGGCGGCGCGGACCTGGTCTTGGGCAAAGCGCCAATGGACCGAATGTTCCTGGAATACGCCCATATGGCGGAAGGCCGTGCGCCGCGCGGTGAAGGTCAGGTCGTTCCAGCGCATCGGCCATTCCTCGGCGGCGCGGGGGGAGAGGATTTCCCACTGGCCGCCGCTTTCGTCGTCGCTGCTCTTGCTGGCGAAAATGGCATCGGCCTTCCAGCTGTCCAGAGGCCGGGCAGGCTCCCAGAAGGCTTGCGGGTCGGGCCGGATGACGGTCTGGCTGCCGAAGCGTTCCAGCTTCATCAGGTGCCCGCTGTCGAGCAGGGCGTAATCGTCCCAGTCGTCGGCGATCAGGAGCTTCGTTTCTGTAATCATTGGTAATTTCTCTGCCGCCAGGCTTCGTATGTCATGATGGCCGTCGCCTGTGCAAGGTTCAGGCTGTCGGCGCCGCCGCGCATCGGGATCAGCGCCAGCGTATCGCATGCAGTCTCGATGGGCTCCGGCAGGCCGGCCTGCTCATTGCCCATGATGATCACGGCGCGCGGCCCGAACGGTGCCTGGTCGTGGCGCACCCTGCCGTCTACCGACGCGGCTGTCAGGCTCATCTGGCCGACCTGTCTCCACGCATTAAACTGTTCAAAGGTGGCATTGGCGAACGGCATGTCGAAGATTGACCCCATGGAGGCCCGGACGGTCTCGAAACTGTAGGGATCACAGCAGGTTTCCAGCAGGATCACGCCCTTGGCCCCGGCGCAGTCAGCGGTGCGCAGGATGGTGCCGAGATTGCCCGGGTCGCGCACTTCATAGAGGGCGATCCAGATACCGTCGGCCTCGGATTCCAGGGCGTCGAGCGAGCGGTGCGCCTGATGGAAGGAGGCAATCACGCTCTGGGCATTGTCCTTGTGCGTGATCTTGGACATCAGCCTTTCCGGGGCCTGCACGACGCGGGCGCCGGCCGCGCTGGCGCGGTTGGCGAGGGCGGCCAGATGGGGCCGGTCCGCCATGGTCGAGGCAATGACGAGCGTCTCGGCTTTCCAGCCCTGTTCAAGGCCTTGTTCAACCAGTCTTGCACCCTCTGCGAGGAAAAGGCCCGTTTCGCTGCGCCCCTTCTTCCTTTCAAGACTTTTCAAGGACTTAATGAGCGTATTGGATGGGCTGGTGATTGTCTCAATCAGGTGATTCATGGAGAATGGGGCCTACAGCAGAAGTCTTGCGGATAAGGGTTGAATAGGGCATCCCTGAGCACAGGGAAGTGTCTTCAGGAAAATAAGAGGGGTCCCAATGAGGCTACTCGATTACCTGTTCGCTCTACTGGCGCTCGCCGGTCTTGTCGCCGCGAGTTGGTGGGGCGTTTACCAGTCACCGCAGAATGCTGCAAACCTGCAGTTTCGTCTTCAGCAGGAAACCTCGTCCGCGCTCAAGGCTGCGGGCATGGACTGGGCCGTCGTCAACATGGATGGCCAGCACGCCGTGCTCTCCGGAAAGGCCCCGTCACCCGATGCCGTTCGCGACGCTGCGCTGATCGTTCTCAGCGCTGACGGCCCCGGTGGCCTGATCTTCGGCGGCGTGACCCAGGTCGAGAATGCCGCCGACAGTGCACCGCCCGTGTCGCCCTTTGTCTGGCGCGGGGAAAAGACGCCGGAAGGCGCCTTCGTCCTCTCCGGCCACGTCCCCTCCAAGGCCATTCGCAAGGCATTGCTTGGCGAGGCGACGCTGCTTTCGGGCGGCGCGAATGTCGAAGACCGAATGCAACTCGCAACCGGCGCACCGGCTGGCAACTGGCAGGGCATGGCGCGTCTCGGCCTCCAGCAACTGGCGCGGCTCAGCTCGGGCGAGGTCAGCCTGCATGACAGGCGGCTGCGCGTGAATGGCGTGTCTGTTGATCCGGAGGTGCGCGCCAAGGTGCAGGCCGAGATCAGCAATGTCGCAGCCCCGTTCAAGGGCGAGCCGATGATCCGTGGCGCGTCGCTCTGGCTGGCGCGCGTGTCGGAATCGGGCCTCGTGCTGAAGGGCAACGTGTCGAGTGAATCCGAGCGCCGCGAAATCCTGACGCTCGCGCGCAAACATTTCAAAGGCGATATTACCGACGAGATGGTGATTGCCGACCAGTCCTTCCCCGGATGGATGGACGGAGTCCGGCGGGGACTGCAGCAATTTGTCAGGTTCCAGAATGGCGAGATGGATTTCGACCCGGAAGGGTCGGGCTTCTATATTGCGGGACAGTCCAGCCCCAGCGCGCTCGCATACCTGCGCGAAGACCTGGCGGGCCTCTCAGGCGCCTATTCGGCAAACCTGCTCGTTGACACTTACTTGCCCGCACCGTCTGCCGCCGGCCCTGCGCCGTTCGCGCGCGACGCCTGCCAAGGCCTCGTGTCCACCCTGCTCGATGCCAGCCCGATCACCTTCGCTGCCGGCGCTGCAGCCCCCGGTCGTGACAGTGGCGATGCGCTCGACCGGCTGGCTGCTGGCGCTCATGTCTGCGAGCTGTCCCTGGATTTCACCATTGTCGGCGACGGCGATGCCATGAACGCCGCGCGGGCCGACGTGGAACTGGGCAAGGCCCGCGCCACCTTCATGGCTGATTTTCTCACCGCAGCCGGCATCGATGCCGGCCGATTGTCTGCGATTGGCTATGGCCCCGGCATCGCGGAGCAGGCTATTGATTCTGCTGACGCCGGGGCAGACATTCGGCAGATTGAAATCACTGTTCTAGAACGGAGCGAATAATGTCCTGGCTACTCACGCACATGTGGATGGCGCTTGCCGCTGTTGGACTGCTCGCGCTCCTCCTTGGATGGTCTGTTCGCGGCATCCTGCTGGTTGGCAAGCTGCGCACGGCGCGCGTCGACCGCGATGTCGCCCGGACGGAACTGGAACAGGCGCAGGCCGAAATCGAGGGCCTGTACGCCGCGCAGCGCAATACGGCCCCCGGCGCGAGCGACCCGGCTCTGAAGGCAGAACTCAATGTGCGCGAAAAGCGGATGGCGGAGCTCTCGTCTGAACTGTCGCGGTCAAAAGCCGAACTGGAATCGCTGAAGACAAGCGCTGGCCGTGGATCGGCCACTGCGCTGGCGGCTGCCTCGGCCAGGCCTGCAACGATTGCGGCTGACGAAGAGCCAAGCCTGGTTTGGCGCAACCGTCATCTCGAAAGCCGCGTGCGGCACCTGGAGTCGGCGCTGCACCAGCCGGCCGTTGCAGCAGCTGCCACAGTCGCGGGCGCGGCAACGGTCGCCGGTATGGCGCCCGAATCGGATGCAACGCAGGCCGACAAGCTGAAATGGCAGGCTGACTTCCTGAAGCAGCGCGTCGAGGCGCTCGAGGCCGAACTTGCCGCCCAGCCCGCCGCTGATGCCAGCCCGGCCCAATCCGCTGCCGGAGCCGACGCCAATGAAGAACTTGCGCGGCTGCGCTGGCGCAATCGCTTTCTCGAGGGGCGGATCGCATATTTTGAAGGGGATTCTGCGTCTGCGGCAGATGACGCTCCGGAGGATGCGGACGAGTCCTCGTTGGATGACGGCGCCGAACGGGTCTCGGCCACCGATGCCATCCTGACCGAACTGGAACAGGCGGATGCGGCAGCCGATGCCGGCGAGACCGACCTGGCTGACGAATTCGAAGACGAGGCTGAACCGGATGACGAGGATGAAGCCGAGGCGGACGACGAGGACGAGGTCGGCGAAGATGAGGACGGGGTGGAGGAAGATGAAGACGCGCTAGAGTTGGACGACGAGTCAGACGAGGACGCATATTCGGATGATGAGTCGGATGAAGACGACGAGTCCGAAGACGATGAATCGGATGATGATGATTCAGACGACGACGAGTCCGATGATGATGCTGAAGAAGACGACGAAGACGACGAAGCCGATGATGAAGACGTCGATGACGACGATGATGACGATGATGACGCTGATGACGCTGAAGAAGACGATGATGACGATTCCGAAGAGGGCGACATCGACGAAGACGCCGTCGACGAAGATGACGTCGACGAGGAAGACCTGGATTCGGACGATGAAGATGACGCCGGGGAGTCGGACGAGGCCGAGGATGAGATCGAGGCGGAACGGCCCATCGCGCTTGAAAAGCCGGTCGCCGATGCGCCTGATGACCTGACCATCATTGGCGGTATCGGCCCCAAGATACAGGAAGTGCTGAACGAACTCGGCGTCTTCCACTATGACCAGATCGCGGCTTGGAGCCCGGAAAACATTGCCTGGGTCGATCACCACCTGAATTTCTCGGGTCGGATTTCCCGCGAAGGCTGGGTTGAACAGGCCGCAATCCTGTCCGGAGACGTCGCGGACGAGTAGGGGCCGGACCTTTATTCATTACAGGTTCAGTCTTGATCGCCCAGTTTGGGCGCTGTGAGGGGGCCTTCCAGATTGCAATTTGGCGGCCGATGGGTACCCTCTGCGCCCGACCGCAACGGAGATTGAGATGACTGAACGGATCGAATTTGACAGCAAGATTCTCGAAGACGCCCCGCGGATAAACCTGTCCCGGCGCGGCATTATCAGCGGCCTGGCCGCGGGGACGGTGTTTCCGCTCATTTCGAGCTGCACGACCAATCCTGCAACCGGACGCAGCCAGTTCCTGCTGGTAGGCGACGACGCGATTGCGACGATGGCGGCGGCCGCATGGACCGACATGAAGGCTGAGACACCGCAAACATCCAATACAGCGCTCAAGAACCGCGTTCTGAATGTCTGGAACCGGACGGCAGCGGGCGCCGGCAAGCAGAATGAGCAATGGGATGTGGCCGTGTTCGACACCGACGACGTCAATGCCTTCGTGATGCCTGGCAACCGCGTGGGCGTTTACAGGGGTATCACCGAACTCACAGAGAATGACGACCAGCTGTCCTCGGTATTGGGCCATGAGACCGGCCATGTCATCGCGCGCCACGCGGCAGAGCGCTACTCGATCCAGACCGCAGCGCAGGTCGGATTGATGGCGGGCCAGATCGCCGTCGGCCAATCCGAGACCCTCGGCAAGTATGGCGCGGCGATCGGCGCCCTTGGCGGCGCAGCTGTCCAGTATGGCGTGATCCTGCCCTACAGCCGCTCCAACGAGCTGGAAGCGGACAAGCTTGGCGTCGATTACATGCACAATGCCGGCTATGACGTGACCCAGTCGGTGCGCCTGTGGGAATTGATGGATGCAAACTCGACCGGTTCGCGGCCGCCGGAATTCATGTCGACCCACCCGGACCCGGCCAACCGCGCAACGGCCCTGCGCCAGTATATCAATGCGCGCGGTTATGCCTTGATGTAGCCGTCCGATTGATGGCGACCAAAAAAGCCCGGATGGCTCGCGCCGTCCGGGCTTTTGCATCCGGGCCGCTTGACCGCCGGGGATGATTGGGCCATACGCGCGCTTCTGCGGAAGGCCAGCCAGCCGAACCGCGGAACCTCGATACCCAATCGGGACGGATCGAAAGACCACCGTCCCCTCGTAACAATTGTGAGGACACAATGGCTAAGAAACTGCTGGGGCAGATCAAGCTCCAGATTCCCGCAGGCAAGGCAAACCCTTCCCCGCCCGTCGGCCCAGCGCTCGGTCAGCGCGGCATCAACATCATGGAATTCTGCAAGGCGTTCAACGCCAAGACGCAAGGCCTTGAAGAAGGCCTGCCGATTCCTGTCGTGATCCAGTATTATCAGGACAAATCATTCACCTTCGTCACGAAGACGCCGCCCGCGTCGGTGCTTCTGAAGAAGGCTGCCGGCCTGAAGCTCGGCAAGAAGCCCGCTTCCGGCTCGAAGAAGCCCGGCTATGACACGGTCGGCTCTGTCTCCATGAAGCAGGTTCGCGAAATCGCGGAAATGAAGATGGAAGACCTCAACGCGAACGACCTCGACGCAGCGTCCAAGATCATTGCCGGTTCTGCCCGTGCAATGGGCCTGACAGTGGTGGAGTAAGAACAATGACGAAACCAGGAAAACGCGCTCGCGCAATCGCTGAATCAGTTGATCGCGAAAAGGCCTACACTGTCAGCGAGGCTGTCTCGCTCGTGAAGGCCAACGCCAAGACGAAGTTCGATGAAACCATCGATATCGCCGTAAACCTCGGTGTTGACCCAAAATATGCCGACCAGATGGTCCGCGGCGTGGTCAACCTCCCGTCGGGCACAGGCAAGGACGTTCGCGTCGCCGTGTTCGCCAAGGACGCCAAGGCAGACGAAGCTCGGGCTGCAGGCGCTGATTTTGTCGGCGCAGAAGACCTGATGGAGAAAATCCAGGGTGGCTTCATGGACTTCGACCGCGTTATCGCGTCGCCGGACATGATGGCTGTCGTCGGTCGCCTCGGCAAGGTTCTCGGCCCGCGCGGCCTGATGCCAAACCCGAAAGTCGGCACCGTGACGCCGAATGTCGCGCAGGCCGTCAAGGATGCGAAAAGCGGTTCTGTCGAGTTCCGTGTCGAAAAGGCCGGTATCATCCATGCCGGTATCGGCAAGGCCAGCTTCAGCCAGGACGACATCGAGAAGAACGTGAACGCGTTCCTCGGCGCGCTCGTCAAGGCCCGCCCGACCGGTGCAAAAGGCACGTTCGTTCGCAAGATCTCCCTGTCTTCCACGATGGGCGCGGGTGTTTTGATCGATACGTCCGAGGCCAAATCGGCCTGATCCTCAGCGGATCATCGCAAGTATACAAAAAGCCCGGCCATTTATTGGGGTCGGGCTTTTTCTTGCAGGTGCACATTTTCTCACTCAAAGGGGTTGCAGGCCTTTGGATAAAGCGTTAACAGACCTCTCTTGACGGGAGATCACCGATGTGTATCGGCGGCCTCCCGTTTTCCTGTCCTAGACCATAGGTCAAACCTTCGGGCGAGATAAAGGCATTTTGGCCACCTATGCAGACGGGGTGAGGCGTTGAAACGGTTCGGGTGTTTGGGGTATTTTCCTCGGGCAGCTATTCCGGGCAGGCCAATCCCTGGGCAGGCGCTGGAAGCTCTTTTTCGGGCGGAAGGCGATTACCAGGGCGGCCGGATGGTCCGGGCGCCTCTACTGGAGACCCGCTATGGATAAAGCTGGAAAATCTGTGGCTCTGGAGGCCCTGAAAGGGGTTTTTGCAGAGTCCGGTGCTGTCATCGTGACGCACTATTCCGGAATGACCGTTGCGGAAATGACAAAGCTGCGCGGCGCCCTTCGTAAGGACGGCGGTCAGCTTAAGGTGGTCAAGAACCGTCTGGCGAAAATTGCGCTAGGCGGACAAGGTGGCGACGATGCCCAGGCCCTGTTCCAGGGTCCTGTGGCAATTGCCTACTCACCTGATCCGGTGTCGGCTGCGAAAGCAGCGGATGAATTCGCGAAAGACAATGCGAAATTCATCATCATCGGTGGCGTGATGGGTGACGTGGTCCTGGATGCCGATGGCGTTCAGGCTCTCGCGAAACTTCCTTCTCTCGATCAGCTCCGTGGCAAACTTGTTGGCCTCCTGCAGGCACCGGCGACGAAAATCGCTGGCGTTATTCAGGCCCCAGCCAGCCAGCTTGCCCGTGTGGTGTCGGCTTACGCGTCGAAAGACGCCGCCTAAGGCACTCGTTTTCGCGACATATTTATACTAACAACCGAACCAAACAGGATATCAAACAATGGCAAATCTCGAAAAGATTGTCGAAGACCTTTCGGCCCTTACCGTTCTTGAGGCTGCTGAGCTCGCTAAGATGCTCGAAGAAAAGTGGGGCGTTTCTGCCGCTGCACCCGTGGCTGTTGCCGCTGCTGCCGGTGCCGCTCCGGCTGCCGCTGTTGAAGAGCAAACCGAATTCGACGTCATTCTCGTGTCGGCTGGTGACAAGAAAATCAACGTCATCAAAGCCGTTCGCGATGTCGTTCCGGCTCTCGGCCTGAAAGAAGCAAAAGACCTGGTCGAAGCTGCTCCTAAGGCAATCAAAGAAGCCGTCTCCAAGGCAGAAGCCGAAGAGATCAAAAAGAAATTCGAAGCAGCCGGCGCAACCGTCGAGCTCAAGTAAGCATCTGCTTCTTCAAATTCGGAAAGCGTTCGCGCGAGGCGCTGTCCTATCTAAGAAATGCGCGGCGGTCTCTTCTGGGGCCGCCGCGAACTCGCGTTCTAGTGATAAGGTCTGTGGCCATGTGGCCCGGACGGACAAAATTGGGATCCTGGGATGGCACTCTCCTTCACGGAAAAGAAACGTATCCGCAAGTCCTTCGGGCGCATTCCCGAAGCCATTGAAATGCCGAACCTGATTGAGGTTCAGCGCGATTCTTACGAGAGCTTCCTTCAGATGCACACGCCGCGCGACAAGCGCACGGACGATGGGCTCGGAGGTGTTTTCAAATCGGTGTTCCCGATTTCAGATTTTTCCGAGCGCGCGACGCTCGAGTATGTCAACTACGAGTTCGAAACGCCGAAGTTTGACGTTGAAGAGTGCATGCAGCGCGACCTGACCTATCAGGCGCCGCTCAAGGTCCGTCTGCAGCTGGTCGTTTTCGACATTGACGAGGACACGGGCGCTCGCTCGGTCAAGGAAGTCAAAGAGCAGGAATGCTACCTCGGCGACATCCCGCTGATGACCGACAAGGGTACGTTCGTCGTCAACGGCACGGAGCGCGTGATCGTTTCGCAGATGCACCGTTCGCCCGGCGTGTTCTTCGACCACGACAAGGGCAAGACCCACACGTCCGGCAAGCTCCTGTTTACGGCCCGTATCATTCCTTATCGCGGCTCGTGGCTCGACTTCGAGTTTGATGCGAAAGACGTCCTGAACATCCGTATCGACCGCAAGCGCAAGCTGCCGGCGACGACCATGCTCTATGCGCTCGGCTATGACACCGAGCAGATCCTGGACCTGTTCTACACCCACTCCATCTATCGCCTGGACAAGAAGGGCTGGATCACGGGTTTCCGTTCGGAGGCCTGGAAGGGTCTCAAGCCCGAGTTCGACCTGATCGACGCGAAGTCGAAGAAATCAGTCGCCGAAGCCGGCAAGAAGATCACCGCGCTGAAAGCCAAGCGTATTGCCGAAGCCGGGACGGACGAGATCCTTGTCCCGTCCGAGGCCCTGGTTGGCAAATTCCTGGCGCGTGACGTCGTCAACATGGAAACCGGCGAAATCTTCGGTGAAGCTGGCGACATGCTCGAAGAGGAAGTCATCGCCGAGATGCGCGAATACGGCATCAAGACGATCGAAGTCCTCGATATCGACGCGTCCGGCCGCGGCCCCTGGCTGCGCAACACGCTGAAGGCCGACAAGAACGAAACGCGCTTCGAAGCGCTGTCCGACATCTACCGCGTGATGCGTCCCGGCGAGCCGCCGACGCAGGATGCGGCCGATGCCCTGTTCGGCCAGCTGTTCTTCGATCCGGAGCGCTATGACCTTTCGGCGGTTGGCCGGGTCAAGATGAACATGCGCCTCAGCGTCGCCGTCAAAGGCTACGAAGCGGCAGAAGACAGCATGCGCGTCCTGCGCAATGATGACATCCTCGGCGTCATGAAGGTCATTCTCGACCTGAAGGACGGCAAGGGCGAGATCGACGATATCGACAATCTCGGCAACCGCCGGGTGCGTTCGGTCGGCGAGCTGATGGAAAACAACTATCGCATCGGTCTCGTGCGCATGGAGCGCGCGATCAAGGAGCGGATGGGCTCGGTCGATATCGACACAGTCATGCCGCATGACCTGATCAACGCGAAACCCGTTGTGGCCGCTGTGCGTGAATTCTTCGGCTCGTCCCAGCTGTCGCAGTTCATGGACCAAACGAACCCGCTGTCGGAAATCACCCACAAGCGGCGCCTTTCGGCGCTTGGCCCTGGTGGTCTCACGCGTGAGCGCGCCGGCTTTGAAGTCCGCGACGTCCACCCGACCCACTATGGTCGTATCTGCCCGATCGAGACGCCGGAAGGCCCGAACATCGGCCTGATCAACTCACTGGCCACGCATGCGCGGATCAACAAGTATGGTTTCATCGAAAGCCCTTACCGCAAGGTCGTGAACGGCAAGCAGACTGACGAGGTCGTCTACCTCTCAGCCATGGAAGAATCGATCTATTCGATCGCGCAGGCCAATGCCTCGGTCAACGACAAGGGCGAACTCCAGAACGAGTTCGTCAACGCGCGGGTCGCCGGCGAAGCCACCATGGTGTCGAAGGACGACATCCAGTTCATGGACGTCTCGCCCAAGCAGGTTGTGTCTGTTGCTGCCTCGCTCATTCCGTTCCTTGAAAACGATGACGCCAACCGCGCCCTCATGGGTTCGAACATGCAGCGTCAGGCCGTTCCGCTGGTCCAGTCCGAAGCGCCATTCGTCGGCACAGGCATGGAATCCATCGTGGCCCGCGACAGCCGCGCAGCGATCATTGCCCGCCGGGCGGGCGTGGTCGAGCAGGTTGACGCACTCCGCATCGTGGTTCGGGCAACCGAAGATCTCGAGGGCTCGAAATCGGGCGTCGACATCTATCGTCTGGCCAAGTTCCGCCGGTCGAATCAGAACAGCTGTATCAACCAGCGCCCGATCGTTAAAGTGGGCGACGTGGTGACGAAGAGCGACATCATCGCGGACGGTCCATCGACCGACCTCGGCGAGCTGGCTCTTGGCCGGAATGTGCTCGTCGCGTTCATGCCCTGGAACGGCTACAACTTCGAAGACTCGATCCTGATCTCCGAACGCATCGTGAAGGATGACGTGTTCACGTCGATCCACATCGAAGAGTTCGAAATCGCGGCCCGTGACACGAAGCTCGGACCGGAAGAGATCACGCGCGACATTCCGAACGTCGGCGAGGAAGCCCTGCGTAACCTCGACGAAGCGGGTATCGTGGCTGTTGGTGCTGAAGTGAAAGCTGGCGACATTCTCGTCGGCAAGGTCACGCCGAAGGGCGAAAGCCCGATGACGCCGGAAGAGAAACTCCTCCGCGCCATCTTCGGCGAGAAGGCTTCCGATGTTCGCGATACGTCGCTTCGCGTGCCTCCTGGCGACGCCGGTACGGTTGTGGATGTCCGCATCTTCAATCGCCACGGTATCGACAAGGACCAGCGTGCGCTTCAGATCGAACGCGAGCAGATCGAGCAGCTCCAGGAAGACAAGGAAGACGAACAGTCCATCCTCGAGCGCAACACATATGCCCGTCTGGCTGACCTGCTGACCGGCAAGGAAGCCGTTGCGGGACCGAAAAACTTCAAGCCGGGCCGGATTGCGGCTGCTGCGCTTGAAGAGCTGAGCGAAAGCCAGTGGTGGGACGTCGCCCTGAAATCCGAGAAGGCCCAGGCCGAGCTTGATGCCCTGCGCGTCCAGTTCGACGGCTCGATCCATGAGCTTGAAGCCCGCTTCAACGACAAGGTCGACAAGGTCCAGCGCGGCGACGACCTGCCTCCGGGCGTTATGAAGGTCGTCAAGGTCTTCCTGGCCGTGAAGCGCAAGCTTCAGCCGGGTGACAAGATGGCTGGCCGTCACGGCAACAAGGGTGTGATCTCCAAGATCAACCCAAGCGAAGACATGCCTTTCCTTGAGGACGGCACACCCGTCGATATCGTTCTGAACCCGCTGGGCGTGCCTTCGCGCATGAACGTCGGTCAGATTCTCGAGACCCATACGGGTTGGGCATGCCGCGGTCTTGGCCGCATCATCGATCAGGCCCTGGAAGAATTCCACCAGAAGCATGACATGAAGGCCTTGCGTAACGCCCTGGTCACTGCCTATGGCAAGGAACAGGAGCTGCCTGAAACCGACGACGAGATCGTCGAACTGGCCGGAAACCTGCGTAACGGTGTGCCGATTGCGACACCGGTCTTCGATGGTGCCCGTGAGGACGACATCAACGACCTGCTGACTCGTGCCGGTCTCGACACGTCTGGCCAGGTGAAGATGTTCGATGGACGGACGGGTATCCAGTTCGCCCGGCCGGTCACGGTCGGCTACAAGTACCTGCTCAAGCTTCACCACCTTGTGGACGAGAAAATCCACGCGCGTTCAACCGGACCCTACTCGCTCGTTACCCAGCAGCCGCTGGGCGGCAAGGCGCAGTTCGGCGGCCAGCGCTTCGGTGAGATGGAAGTGTGGGCACTCGAAGCTTACGGCGCTGCGTACACGCTGCAGGAAATGTTGACGGTCAAGTCGGATGATACGGCGGGCCGTGCGAAGATTTACGAGTCGATCGTTCGTGGCGATGATTCGTTCGAAGCAGGCATCCCTGAAAGCTTCAACGTCCTGATCAAGGAAATGCGCTCGCTCGGTCTCAATGTGGAGCTGATCGAGGAAGACAACGGCCAAAACGAGGACGAAGAGTCCACGGTGCCTGCCGAGTAGAGAGTACGCGAAATACGGGGCGCCCCGCGAGACGAGAATCGTTTTTGCGGGGCGTCACGCTCGACACAAAATTTCATGAGGGCAGGGGCCCCATTGCCCCGATAACATCGCCCACCCAAGGAGCAGACACCCATGCGCCAGGACGTCGCCAGCATTTTCAACCCGAATACACCCGCCCCGACTTTCGAGGCGATCCGCATTTCGATCGCGAGCCCGGAAAAGATCCGCTCGTGGTCATCGGGCGAGATCAAGAAGCCCGAGACCATCAATTACCGGACGTTCAAGCCTGAGCGCGACGGCCTGTTCTGCGCACGCATCTTCGGTCCCGTGAAAGACTACGAGTGCCTTTGCGGTAAGTACAAGCGCATCAAGTATCGCGGCATCGTCTGCGAGAAGTGCGGTGTTGAAGTGACGCTGGCGCGTGTCCGGCGCGAGCGCATGGGCCATATCGACCTTGCTGCGCCTGTCGCGCACATCTGGTTCCTCAAGTCGCTGCCGTCCCGGATCTCGACCCTGGTCGACATGGCGCTGAAAGACGTGGAGCGCGTGCTCTACTTCGAAAGCTATGTCGTCATCGAACCCGGTCTTACCGAACTGGAGCCCAAGCAGCTCCTAACGGAAGAAGAATACATGGATGCCCAGGACAGCCTCGGTGAAGACGCGTTCACGGCCATGATCGGCGCCGAGGCGATCCGCGAGATCCTGCGCAATCTGGATCTCCCGACGCTCGCCGAAACGCTGCGCGACGACCTGCGCGATTCGACGTCGGAACTGAAAACCAAGAAGGCGTCCAAGCGCCTCAAGGTTGTCGAATCCTTCCTGACTTCGCGCGCCAAGCCCGAATGGATGATCTTGACAGTCGTGCCGGTCATTCCACCGGACCTTCGTCCGCTGGTACCGCTTGATGGTGGCCGTTTCGCGACGTCCGACCTCAATGACCTCTATCGCCGCGTGATCAACCGGAATAACCGCCTGAAGCGCCTGATGGAGCTTCGCGCGCCGGACATCATCATTCGCAACGAAAAGCGGATGCTGCAGGAATCGGTTGATGCCCTGTTCGACAACGGCCGTCGTGGCCGCACGATCACCGGCACCAACAAGCGCCCGCTTAAGTCCATCTCCGACATGCTGAAGGGCAAGCAGGGTCGTTTCCGCCAGAACCTTCTCGGCAAACGCGTCGACTATTCCGGCCGTTCTGTCATCGTGGTGGGCCCGAACCTGAAACTGCACGAGTGCGGCCTTCCCAAGAAGATGGCGCTCGAACTGTTCAAGCCGTTCATCTATGCGCGTCTCGACGCGAAAGGCCTCGCCGGCACGGTGAAAGCCGCCAAGAAACTGGTCGAGAAAGAAAAGCCGGAAGTGTGGGATATCCTCGATGAGGTTATCCGCGAGCACCCGATCATGCTAAACCGTGCGCCGACGCTTCACCGCCTCGGCATCCAGGCGTTTGAACCGAAGCTGATCGAGGGCAAGGCCATCCAGCTTCACCCGCTGGTCTGCGCCGCGTTCAACGCCGACTTCGACGGTGACCAGATGGCCGTTCACGTTCCGCTGAGCCTTGAGGCCCAGCTGGAATGCCGCGTGCTGATGATGTCGACCAACAACATCCTGTCGCCAGCCAACGGCAAGCCAATCATTGTTCCGTCGCAGGATATCATCCTGGGTCTCTACTACCTGTCGCTCGACCGGGCAGAAGAGGTCGGCAATGGCATGATGTTCACGGACCTCGCCGAAATCGAGCAGGCGCTCGACAACGGCTTCGTGTCGCTACACTCCAAGATCAAGGCCATGTACGAAGGCGTTGATGACGAGGGCAAGCCATGGCGCCGCGTGATCGAAACGACGCCGGGCCGTTTCATGGTTGCGAATATCCTGCCGCGTTTCAAAGGCATCCAGCCTGACATGGTCAACACGACGCTGACCAAGAAGGCGATCGGCAAGATCATCGACGAAGTATACCGCCTGTGCGGTCAGAAGGCGACGGTCATCTTCTGTGACAAGATCATGGAGCTCGGCTTCAAAGAGGCCTGCAAGGCCGGCATCTCGTTCGGCAAGGACGACATGGTTATTCCGCCAGCCAAGAAGCGGCTGGTCGAAGCAACCAAGGAACTCGTGTCCGAATACGAACGCCAGTACGCCGATGGTCTCATCACGCGTGGTGAGAAATACAACAAGGTCGTCGACGCCTGGTCCACATGTACGGACAAGGTTGCTGACGCCATGATGGATTCGGCTGCCGAAGCCCAGGTCGCCAAGGGCGACCGTAAGGCCCAGGTTAACTCGATCTACATGATGGCCGATTCCGGTGCGCGTGGTTCGAAGAACCAGATGAAGCAGCTGGCCGGTATGCGTGGTCTCATGGCCAAGCCATCGGGTGAGATCATCGAAACGCCGATTATCTCGAACTTCAAGGAAGGCCTCACCGTTCTGGAGTACTTCAACTCCACCCACGGCGCGCGTAAGGGTCTTGCCGATACGGCGCTCAAGACGGCCAACTCCGGCTATCTTACACGCCGCCTCGTCGATGTTGCACAAGACTGCATCATCAATGAAGACGATTGCGGCACCGAAAAGGGTATCGACATCTCGGCCGTCATGGAGGGCGCAGATGTAACTGTTTCGCTCGGTGAGCGTCTGCTCGGCCGCGTTACGGCGGAAGATATCAAGGGCGCCGATGGCGCGCTGGTTGTTCCGGCCAATACCTATATCGACGAAGATCTTGCTGACGTGATCGAGAATTGCGGTGTCGACATCGTGAAAGCGCGTTCGGCTCTGACTTGCGAAGCCCGCAACGGCATCTGTGTCCAGTGTTATGGTCGTGACCTTGCCCGCGGCACCGTGGTCAACCGCGGCGAAGCGGTCGGCGTCATCGCGGCGCAGTCGATCGGTGAACCCGGCACACAGCTGACCATGCGTACGTTCCACATCGGTGGCGCAGCGCAGGTGGCAGACCAGTCGTCGGTCGAATCCAGCTTCGAAGGTACGGTCCGGTTCACGGATGCCGAATACGTTACCCGCAAGGACAAGAACATCGTGGTTGTCGGTCGGCGCATGCAGGTCGAGATCGTCGATGCCGACGGACGTACCCGTCAGTCCTTCCGTCCGGCCTATGGCACGCGCCTGATGGTCAAGGACAAGGCAAAGGTCTCGCCCGGCATCCTGCTGGCAGACTGGGATCCGTTCGCCCAGCCGATCGTTTCGGAAGTCTCCGGTGAAGCGAGACTGATCGACGTGATCGATGCGGTGTCCGTACGTGAGGAAACCGATGAAGCGACGGGTATCTCGTCCCGCGTCGTGATTGACTGGCGTTCGGCCTCGAAAGCGGCTGACATCAAGCCGTCGATCCAGGTCATCGACAAGGACGGCAAGCCCGTGAAACTGCCGAACGGCTCCGATGCTGTTTACCTCCTGTCGGTCGGTGCCATCCTGTCCGTGTCTGACGGCGACAAGATCGAAGCTGGTGATACGCTCGCGCGTGTCACGACAGGTGGAGCCAAGACCCGGGATATTACAGGTGGTCTGCCACGTGTGGCCGAACTGTTCGAAGCACGTCGTCCAAAGGACCACGCCATCATCGCAGAAGTCGATGGCAAGGTGCTCTACGGTCGTGACTACAAGAACAAGCGTCGCGTCTCGATTGTCCCGATCGAGGAAGGCAGCGAGCAGATCGATTATCTCGTGCCGAAGGGCAAGCACCTTGCCGTCCAGGACGGCGACTTCATCAAGCGTGGTGAATACCTCATGGACGGTAACCCGGCGCCGCAGGATATCCTGTCGACACTGGGCGTTGAAGCGCTTGCCAACTACCTCATCGAGGAAGTGCAGAAGGTCTATCGCCTGCAGGGCGTGC
Source organism: Hyphomonas sp. (assembly GCF_041689225.1). Lineage (GTDB taxonomy): Bacteria > Pseudomonadota > Alphaproteobacteria > Caulobacterales > Hyphomonadaceae > Hyphomonas. The sequence continues at coordinate 33,789 of NZ_JBDNGN010000125.1, forward strand.
CGATCAATGACAAGCATATCGAAGTGATTGTTCGGCAGATGTTGCAGAAGGTCGAGATCGTTGATGGCGGCGACACGGCGTTCATCGTCGGCGAGCATATCGACATCATCGACTTCGATGATGCCAATGAAGTCGTCCGCAAGTCCCGCAAGAAGGACCAGCGCGAAGCGACGGCCAATCCGCTCCTGCTCGGCATCACCAAGGCGTCGCTCCAGACCCGCAGCTTCATCTCGGCTGCGTCGTTCCAGGAAACGACCCGCGTGCTCACCGAGGCTGCCATCCAGGGCAAGATCGATACGCTGGACGGCCTGAAGGAGAACGTCATCGTCGGACGCCTGATCCCGGCCGGTACGGGCGGCGGTATTCGCCAGTTCCGCCGCGTCGCTGCAGAACGCGACACGAAGCTCAAAGCCAAGCGGGCAGCCGCAATGGCCAAGGCTCAGGAAGAGGCTGCGAATCTCGCCATGGCAGCGCTGCCTGCGCCAGTCACCGAGCCTTCGGACGAATAGTCGGGTCTCGACGCGACTTGAAACAGAACAGAAAGCCTGCCAGCCTAGGCAGGCTTTCTTTTTTTCAGGGTGGTCTGGCAATGCAACGGAACGACATGATCGGAGCGGCCTGCGCCATTGTCGCGATTGGCCTGGTGGTCGGGCTTTCCCTCGAAAGCTGGGCGATTGCCGATTGCTGGGATGTCCTGCGCACCGGCGATTTCCAGCGGGCGGGGACCCTGGAACCCGCCATGGCAGAGGCGCTTTCCGCCTTCCGGTCTCAGTTGGAGGCGGGCAGCGCCGGACCCGAAGCCGACGCCTGCATCGCAAGGGTCGGCCTGCCGTTCTAGACAGGTGCCGGATCGCCAAAGATTGCTGCGGCTGAGCGGCACGCGACCCTTGACGCCAGCGCCCGAGAGGCTTACACGCCACAAATCGTCAGAGAGGCGTACGGGTTCAGGCCTGTTCACCGCACCGGCTCAGGAACGAACCGGCCAATCTGGCCCCCAAGTTTTAAGCCGTCCCGGAAGCTGTTTCCAGCCTTCGGGACATCATTTCGTTATCGGCCCATCGGGCCATGAGTTCAGAAGAGACAGAAGGCCCGAATGCCCACAATCCAGCAGCTAATTCGTAACCCGCGTACGCCAAAGCCATCGCGTACCAAGACCCCCGCCCTGAAGGCCTGTCCGCAGCGCCGGGGCGTTTGCACCCGTGTTTACACGACCACCCCGAAAAAGCCGAACTCGGCGCTTCGTAAAGTGGCAAAAGTGCGCCTCACCTCCGGGTTCGAGTCGCTGTGCTACATTCCGGGCGAAGGCCACAACCTTCAGGAGCACTCGGTTGTGCTGATTCGCGGCGGCCGCGTGAAAGACCTTCCCGGTGTGCGTTACCACATCATCCGCGGCGCGTTGGACACCCAGCCCGTCAAGAACCGTAAACAGCGCCGTTCGCATTACGGCGCGAAGAAACCGAAATAAGAGGGCCGCTACATGTCTCGTCGTCACAGTGCAGAGAAGCGTCAGGTCCTCGCGGATCCGAAATTCAAAGACATCATCGTCACCAAGTTCATGAATCAGATCATGCGCGATGGCAAAAAGTCGGTTGCCGAGCGCATCGTCTATGGTGCCTTCGAGCTCGTCGAAACGCGTGCCAAGAAGAACCCGGTCGAAATCTTCCACGCCGCGCTTGAAGCTGTCGCCCCATCCGTCGAAGTGCGTTCGCGCCGCGTCGGTGGCGCAACATACCAGGTGCCGGTTGAAGTGCGTACAGAGCGCCGCCAGGCGCTCGCGATCCGCTGGCTCTCGGCCGCGGCCGCCAGCCGGAACGAAAACACGATGCGTGAGCGTCTTGCGGGTGAATTGATGGACGCGAGCCAAGGCCGCGGTAACGCCGTCAAGAAACGCGAAGATACGCACCGCATGGCCGACGCCAACAAGGCGTTCGCACACTACCGCTGGTAATAAGCACTGGAATTATTTGGCAACTGAGGGTAACGCGCCCGTCAGTTGCCACAATTTCCTCCCGGAAAGCAGACACGAAGGTTTACCCACATGGCCCGCGAATACACGCTGGATCGCTATCGTAACTTTGGCATCATCGCTCACATCGATGCTGGCAAAACCACGACGACAGAGCGCATCCTCTATTACACCGGCAAGTCGCACAAAATCGGCGAAGTGCATGATGGCGCCGCGACCATGGACTGGATGGAGCAGGAGCAGGAGCGTGGCATCACGATCACGTCTGCTGCGACGACCACGTTCTGGGAACGTACGGAAGATGGCTCGACGCCACTCTCCGACAAGTACCGCTTCAACATCATCGATACGCCCGGACACGTCGACTTCACGATCGAAGTCGAGCGCTCCCTGGCTGTTCTCGACGGCGCCGTCTGCGTCCTCGATGCGAACGCCGGTGTCGAGCCGCAGACCGAAACCGTCTGGCGCCAGGCTGACCGTTACAAGGTCCCGCGGGTCGTGTTCGTCAACAAGATGGACAAGATCGGCGCAGACTTCTTTAACTGCGTTCGCATGATCAAGGACCGCACGGGCGCGATCCCGGCGCCGATTCAGTTGCCGATCGGTTCCGAAACCGAGCTGGCCGGTCACGTGGATCTCGTCACGATGCAGGAATGGGTATGGGAAGGCGACGATCTCGGCGCATCCTGGGTGCTCAAGCCTGTGCGTGACAGCCTCAAGGCGCAGGCCGACGAAATGCGTGCGCACCTGATCGAGCTTGCCGTTGAGCAGGACGATGACGCCATGGAAGCCTTCCTTGACGGTATCGAGCCTGACGTCAAAACACTGCGCAAGCTGATCCGCAAAGGTACGCTGGCCATGGCATTCGTGCCGGTGATGTGTGGTTCTGCATTCAAGAACAAGGGCGTCCAGCCGATGCTGAACGCGGTCGTCGACTATCTGCCGAGCCCACTGGATGTGCCATCCTACATTGGCTTCTTGCCTGGCGACGAAGAAGAAGTTCGTAACATTGAACGTCGCGCCTCTGACAGCGACCCATTCTCGGGCCTCGCCTTCAAGATCATGAACGACCCGTACATGGGTACGCTGACTTTCACGCGCATCTATTCCGGTACGCTGTCGAAAGGCGATGCCTTCCTGAATGCAACCAAGGGCAAGCGCGAACGCGTCGGCCGGATGGTCATGATGCACTCCAACAAGCAGGACGAGATCACGGAAGCCTTTGCTGGCGACATCGTTGCGCTCGCCGGCCTCAAGGAAACCACGACCGGCGATACGGTCTGTGACGTGAACAAGCCTGTCGTCCTCGAAACCATGAGCTTCCCCGATCCCGTGATCGAGATCGCTGTCGAGCCGAAGTCCAAGGCTGACCAGGAAAAAATGTCGGTCGGCCTGCAGCGCCTTGCTGCGGAAGACCCGTCTTTCCGCGTCGAAACAGATTTCGAATCCGGCCAGACGATCATGAAGGGCATGGGCGAGCTTCACCTCGACATCCTGATTGACCGCCTGAGGCGCGAGTTCAAGGTCGAAGCCAATATCGGTCAGCCGATGGTGGCCTATCGCGAGAAAATCGGCCGCGCGACCGAGATCGACTACACGCACAAGAAGCAATCCGGTGGTACTGGCCAGTTCGCCCGCATCAAGCTGCAGTTCGAGCCACTCGAAGCCGGTTCCGGCTTTGTGTTCGAGAACACGGTCGTTGGTGGCGCGGTTCCGAAGGAATACATCCCCGGCGTCGAGAAGGGCCTGAACATGGCCAAGGAAAACGGCCTCCTGGCTGGTTATCCTGTGACCGACTTCAAGGCCATCCTGATTGACGGTGCCTACCACGATGTTGACTCCTCGGTCCTCGCTTTCGAAATCGCCGCGCGTGGCGCATTCCGCGAGCTCAAGGGCAAGGGCGACCCGCGCCTGATGGAACCGATCATGAAAGTGGAAGTCGTGACACCCGAAGACTATATGGGTGATGTGATCGGCGACCTTAACTCCCGTCGTGGCCAGATCCAGGGTTCTGAACCCCGCGGCAACGCGGTGGCGATCAAAGCCTTCGTCCCGCTGGTCAACATGTTCGGTTACGTTTCGAACCTTCGCGGCATGTCGCAAGGGCGCGCCCAGTTCACGATGATCTTCGATCACTATGACGAAGTGCCAAAAGCTGAAGCGCAGAAAATCATCCAGGAAGTCGCAGGTTCCTGATCCATCCCGACCGGCGATCCGGTCTTTTGAAGTTAGAATGAAGGAGAGGCCCGATGGGCAAGGCAAAGTTTGAACGCAACAAGCCGCACGTGAACATCGGCACGATTGGACACGTTGACCATGGCAAGACGACGCTGACGGCGGCCATTTCGATGGTCCTGGCCGAGGCGTCTGGCGGCGA
>NZ_JBDNGN010000126.1:0-18985 GCF_041689225.1 Hyphomonas sp.
GAGGAAGCCTTCGAGCTCAGCATCAACTGCTGTCGCGATCAATTGCTGCGCCCCTGTTCTCAACAAATCCGTCAGCGCGTCCGTCATCCCGTCTCGACGCGCAAAATCAACAATGTTACTCGTTTCCATGGTGGTGTATCTTCTTGGGTTGGGTTGCTGTCTCACAACAACAAAACAACCAGATACGCCGCCAACCTTCAAACCGCTCAAACACCAGATTCAGTCATAGCTCCCCGAACCACGCCCCATAGTCGAGCCGAGATGGTCCGGCGTGTGATTGAGGAAGGCGCAAGCAGGAGCGCCGTCGCCAAAGCCTTCGGCGTGTGCTGCAAGACTGTCAGCAAGTGGGTAGACCGCTTACTTGCGGAAGGGCCCGAAGGCCTCAGGGAGCGCTCTTCGCGTCCGCACCGGCTGTATCGCCCGACGCCCGGTACGATCGTCGAGACGGTCATCAAGCTACGTCGCCAACGCTTGCCGGGACACGAGATCGCCCACCGATGCAAGGTTTCGCCAGCCACAGTCAGTCGTATCCTGCGCGCCGTAAGGCTCAGCCGGGCCAGAGATCTCGATCCGCCTGAACCGCCCCGCCGCTACGAGCACCCAAATCCCGGTGACATGATCCATATCGACATCAAGAAGCTCGGGCGCTTCGGGCGTCCCGGGCACCGCATCACCGGAAGCAGGAAGAGCAAGTCTATCCATCGCGGCATCGGCTGGGAGTATGTCCATGTCGCCGTGGATGACGCCTCACGCGTCTCCTTTAACCAGATCCATCCCGACGAAAAAGCCTCCAGTGCCGTCGACCACCTGAAGGCCTGCGTGGCTTACTACAAGCGTCTGGGTGTCGCCGTCCGGCGGGTGATGACAGACAATGGTGCGTGCTATCGTTCGACCGCCTTCAAAAATACCTGTCGCGAGCTCGGCCTCAAACATGTCCGGACCAAACCCTACACGCCCCGGACAAACGGAAAGGCCGAACGCTTCATCCAGACCGCCCTCAGGGAATGGGCTTACGCCAGGTCCTACAATACCTCAGACCAGAGGGCCGCCTGCCTCGCAGGCTGGACACATCGATACAACTTCCATCGACCCCATGGCGGCATTCAACATCAAACTCCCATCAGTCGACTCGGTCTAACCGTGGACAACCTGTTGAGACTCCACAACTAGGGAGCGTTCAGTTGCCTGAGCGGAAGGACTTGCGACCGAAATAGCTGTTCCTGGGGGTGCCCTCATCGGTGGGCGGCCTGTCATCGGGAGCGTCTGTGGCCGGCGTGTCGGCTTGGGGTGTGGCCGCAGGTTTAGTCATGGTCAGGTCGCCGGACATGACCTTGCGGATGTGGGCGGCGGCGGCGCCAGCAGTGGAGACTTCGAAATCGTCGACGGCCTTGTCGATGCGCTTGGCGAGCAGACGCGCTTGGTGGGCTGACAGGCGTTTGAGTTCCGTTTCGAAAATATCGGTGCCGACCGCATCGCGCAGGGCGGCCATGTCATCGCATGTCTGGCCGCCCGCATTCATGAGCTTGCGAACGAGCAGGCCGGTGGCGGCGGCAAAGTCCTTGTCGAGCAGCTTGCCGAAACGGTCGCGATTGTCGAGCAGGGCGGCCAGTGCGGCGGTGCCCCCGGTCGCCGTCAGTCCGCTCATTTCAGCCGCTCCTGAACTTCCTTGAGAAGCTTGTCGATGATGCCGAGCGCTTCGCCGGGCCATTTGGCGGCGAGGGTCGGGTCCGGGCCGAGCTCGAGCGGGTTGGAGGCAAAACCGGTCTTGAGCGGGATGACGGTGTTGAACATTTCGAATTCGGCTTCCTTGGAATTCGCCGCTTCGCGCATGGCCTGGAGGACCACTTTCTGGTGTGGCGTGTCGTCGTATCGCGTGGCCAGCACGACGGGCAGGCTTTCGATATCCCTGTCTCGCAGATTCTGCATGATGTCGCCAGTGAAGAGGTCGAGGCCCAGCGTGGACATGAAATCCGGGATCGTGGGGACGATGATCAGGTGGCTGGCGGCGAGCACGCTTTCGGTCATCACCGATATGCCGGGGGGGCAATCGCAAATGATGACGTCATAGTCAGTTTTAAGGAGGTTGAAATCGTCGCGCAGGCGGCGGCCGACCTGGCCCTGCAGGGCCTCCATCGAATATTTCTTGGCGGTGAGTTCATAGATCAGCTCGCGCTCTGTCTTGCGCAGGCGGGGCGAGGACGGGATCAGGTCCAGCGGCAGCGACTTGCCCTCATAGGTGACGTCGCTTGCATTGGTGACGACAAACTCGGACAGGCGTTTCTGTTCGCCGGCAAAGAAGTTCTCGAGCAGCCAGTCGGAAATCGTCGCGTATTCATTGATCGCCTGGAACAGGTGTTCGTCGCCTTCATGGCCATAGACGAGCAGGGACGCGTTGGCTTGGGTGTCGAGATCGACGACGAGCGTGCGGCGCCCGGATGCCGCATAGGCTTCGGCGAGGCTGACGCAGGTGGTTGTCTTGCCGACACCGCCCTTCGAGTTCGCGATCGAGATCACGTGTGCCGACATACTGCTAGCTCCTCTTCCCCTGTCACCAGCGCGGCACAAAGCAGATTTGGTCCCGCATGGCTATTGCCTGCGCGCGGAAAAATGCAGGAACCGGGCGCCGTTTTCCATCAGCTTTCCAATGTAATGCCCGAGGATTCCTTGAGAAATCGGATTTCTTCTCCGGCCGGGGGCCTGGCCGGGCTAAATTCGCGGCATCGGAAGACGTTCCCATGGAAGCCAGGCGCGATATGAATACGAGCTGGCCCTTTGCACGGACACGGCGAGAATCGAAGGCCGCTGTGCCGCTGGTTGCCCTGTCACAGCTGGGCTCTCCGGTCTGGGGCGGGCGCGACGCGGCGGCGCTGACGCAGGACTGCTCTTTGCGCAATGCGGTGGCTTATCGCTGTGTGCGCATGGTGGCGGAGGCAGCCGCCAGTGTGCCGCTGGTGACACAGCATGACCGGGCGGCGAAATTACTGCGCCAGCCAGCACCCGACATGGCGGGGGCGAGTTTTCTCGAGGGCGTCTACACGCAGGTCCAGCTGGCGGGGAACGCTTTTGTCGAAGCGGTGCAGATCGACGGGCGGACGGGCATCGCGGCGAGCGGATGATCCGCCGGGAGGAGTCGGGCTGGAGCCCGGTACTGCATCTCAAACTGTTCAACCCGGTCGATGACGTGATGGGGCTTCCTCCTCTGGGCGCGGCCCGTCGGGCGCTGGACCTGCACAATGCGAGCGCGGACTGGGCCAAGGTGCTGATCGACAATTCGGCCAAGCCGTCGGGTGCGCTGGTCTATGGCGCCGGCGGGCGGTTGCCGGACGACCAGTACGAGACCCTGAAGGCCGAACTGGAGGCGCACTATGCCGGGGCGGCGAATGCCGGGCGGCCCTCGTTGCTGGAAGGCGGTCTGGAATGGCAGCCGATGTCGCTGTCACCGTCGGAGATGGATTTCCAGGAGGCGCGTAACGCGGCCGCACGCGAGATCGCGCTGGCGCTAGGCGTGCGGCCAATGCTGCTGGGGATTCCGGGCGACAATACGTATTCGAACTATCGCGAGGCCAATCTTGCCTTCTGGCGGATGACTGTCTTGCCGCGGGCAGAGAAGACAGTGGCGGCCCTGTCGCTTTGGCTGGACGCGCCTTTTGACGGGGATGTGGATGTGCGCTGCGACATGGACCGGGTGCCGGCTCTGTCGGTGGAGCGTGACGCGCTGTGGGCGCGGCTGGAGAGTGCGAGCTTCGCGACGCTGGACGATTCCTATGCCAATATCGATGCCTGGCTGGCCGACGAGGTGGAGAGCGCCTTTGCCGCGCAGGAATCTGCCGCCTTTGTGAGCGACGACGGGACGGTAAAGCCGCGCGGCTTCCTCGACTATGAGATTGTCGCTGAAGCAAGCAATGTCTGGGGCAAGATCGGATCCGTGGCGGGGGACTTCACGCTGGACGATGCCGCCGACCAGGTCATCGACTTGATCTATACGCCGAAGAGCCAGTTCCGGGCCAGCGCGCGTTTCGTGATGAACCGGCGTACCGTGTCAGCCGTCCGCAAACTGAAGGATGTCGACGGGCGTTACCTGTGGCAGCCGGGCAGCGGCGGCGATCATGGGCTATGGCGTGACCGAGATGGAAGACATGCCGGATATCGGAGCCAGCAACGCGGCAATAGCGTTCGGGGACTTCCGGCGCGGCTACCTGATGTCCGACCGACAGGGCGCACGCGTGCTGCGCGACCCGTATTCGGCCAAGCCGTACGTGCTGTTCTACACGACCAAGCGCGTCGGTGGCGGGGTTCAGAATTTTGATGCCATTAAAGCAATGGTTTTCTGGCTTTTCAATTCCGTTTTACTTTCAAACCAAGGAGACGACCATGATTGAATGCGTGATTATTGCCCTGATCCGGCAGGACAGCGTTGCTGACCAAGCCGTAGCAGGAGGAATTCACGACAAGAGCTGCCGAGGCGCTGGCGACGCTGATCAAATCGACGGAGACCGGCATTGATGACGAACTGGTGGGCCAGGTCGGCCTGCCGGTGGGCGGGATGATCATCTCGAAACTGACGGCACTGGTCTAGGCGCGGCGGACCTCACTCGAAGGAGAGGTGGCAGGCGCCGAGGATGCGGAACATGTGGTAGCGGACGCGGGCGTCAGAGCTGGTCATCAGGTTGGAGTAGGACTGGATGGCCTGCGGGGTGGCGATGCCGATCTCATGTTCAAAGAGGGCGGTGTCGCCAGTCTCGGCCTCGTAGCGGTTGCTTGCCATTGTGGCCCAGTAACCGGCAGCGAGTTGGCTTTCGGCGGGGCGCAGGTCGGGATCGAGATCGGCGATGAAGTCGGCATCCCAGTCCGTGGCAGCGCTTTGCGACCAGACGGCCCAGTGGGTGGCGCAGGCGACCGTGTTGGCAGCGGTTTGCGGCACGGCGCCAGATTCCACGCCGTGCTGGTAGTTGCCGTTCATATAGTCCGTTCTCTGCGCGGTTGCGGGCAGGGCGAAGAGGACCAGGGCGGCGGCGAGGAGAAGAGAACGAGGCAAAGACGGCTCCGGGAGCAGGGACGGGGATTGGCTATCATACTTCCCCACTAGTGCTGAACCAAAAGGAAACAGCCCGCTGAAGGGCTGACAGGAAACGGGATTATTCAGATGACACTGACGGTGATCATACCGCCGGACGGGGAAGCTTTGTCCCTGAAAGCGGCGAAGGACTACCTGCGCATCGGCACGGATGCCGAGGATGCGCTGGTGACAGCGCTGATCGCGTCGGCATGGGCGCGGCTGGAGGCGGCGAGCGGGCTGGCGCTGGTGACGCGCACGCTGGAGCAGGCATGGGAGGAATGGCCGCGCGGGATGACGCGAGGCGGGGCGTGGCTGGGCGCCGGACCGGTATCGGCTTTGTTGTCTGTCAGCGTGGTGGATGCGGAGGCGACGGCGGAACTGATGACCGGGCGGTTCCGGGTGCGCTGCGGGCGGCTGGAGCTGAGGCCGTGGAATGCGCTGCCACTGGTGCTCGAGGGCGGGCGGATCGAAGCCGTGTTCGATGCAGGCTATGGCGCAGCAGCGGATGTACCAGAGGACCTGGTGCTGGCGCTGAAGCTGCTGGTGCTGGAGGCCTATCGGCGCGGGACGGCGGGTAGCGACCTGCCCGAAGGGGTGAACGCGATCGTGTCGGCGCGGCGCAGGGTGAAGCTGTGAGCGGGCGGGCGGAGGCGGCGGTGCAGGCGGCTTTGATGGCGGGCCTGCGAGGGGATGCGGCTGTGGTGGCGGCATGGGCAGACCCATGGCCCTGCGAGGTGCGTGTGCTGGCGGGCCTCGCGGTAAATGCGATGCGCGAACGCTTGGTGCCGACCCGGCCCGCCGTGATCGGACGACTGGTTGAGGCGGCCACAGCCGGGCCGGTCGGGCGGTGGGACGGGGCGAGTGTGCTGCGCGTGTATTCACCCGGCGGTGCGTTTGGGAACCTGCCAGAAGCGCTTGTGCTTGGCGGCGGTAATGCGGCGCTGGTGGAGACAGATGCAGGTTGGGAATTGATCCAGTTTGCCTGTGCCGAACTGGTGGACGTGGATACGGGGGAGTTGAGCGGCTTGTTGCGGGGGCAACAGGGCAGCGTGAGCGCAGCGGCGGAGACCGGGGCGCGGATGGTCCTACTGTACGAGGCCGTGGTTCGCACGTCGGTCAGTCCGGGCGAAGTTGGGCTGGACGTCGATTGGCGTGCGGCTGGGGGTGAGGTCGCTGCCACTTTGGCCTTTAAGAATGTGGCAGGCCTGCCCCTGGAGCGTGGCGCACTTGCGGCGTTCGGGCGACCAGTTGCAGTGGACACGGCGCGGCACAGACGTGGCCGAGAGCTGGACGTTTCCGGAGGCGGCGAATGATGCGCGGTTCGCGGTGGATGTCGATGAAGCCAGCGGGTTTGGAGCCCGGTTTGACGTGGCAGTGCCGGAGGCGACGCTTCCCGGTGGCGCAACTGCCGCGCGGGTGGCCGAGATTGGCGCTGATGGTCGCACCGGGCCATGGGTTTCAATCGGGCCCGGAACACCCTAACTCTGTGCGGAACTGATTTTTCACAAAGATAAGGAAGCCCCGCCCTTGGCCCTGGATCCCTACACCGTGCTTGGCGTTCCCCGCACCGCGAGTGAGGGCGAGATAAAAAAAACCTATCGCAACAAGGCAAAAGCCCTGCACCCGGACTTGCACCCCGACGATTCCAAGAAGATGGAAGAGTTCAAGCGCGTGTCTCAGGCCTGGGACATTCTTGGCGACAAGGAGAAGAAGGGCAAGTTCGACCGGGGCGAAATCGATGGCGACGGCAACCCGGCTGGATTTCCCGGCGGCAGTAGCCATCGTTGGGAATCGCGCGGCGGTCGTCCGTTCGACGGCGCACAGGGCGATCCATTTGAAGACATCCTGGGCGGCATGTTCGGGGGAGGCGGGCGTCGGCGCAATCCAGGCCCGCAAAAGGGCCGCGACATACGATACCGGGTGGAAATCTCGTTCGAGGATGCGATCACGGGCGCGCGTCGCCGCATGACCATGGCCGACGGCACCGCGCTGGACGTCAACATTCCGGCAGGAATCGACACGGGCCAGACGCTGCGCCTCAAGAGCCAGGGCCAGCCTTCGCCCAATGGCGGAGCCCCCGGCGATGCGCTGCTGGAAGTGGAAGTGCGGCCCAGCAATATCTGGGAGCGGGACGGCAAGGACCTGCGCATGACCGTTCCGATCAGCCTGAAGACAGCGGTGATGGGCGGCAGCGTCGAGGTCAGGACGCCTTCAGGCCCTGTGACGCTGAAAGTCCCGGCTGGCTCAAACTCGGACGCCCAGCTTCGCCTGCGCGGCAAGGGCGTGCAGGCCAGTACGCCGGGAAACCTGTATGCGCGGCTGAAGATCATGCTGGATGATCCGAATGATCCCGGACTGAAGAAGTGGGCCGAAGGCAAGTAACGCCGGTCCGTGCGTCAGGCTGCGTGCGAGGTAGAGACGCCTAACGGCCTGTCGATCCAACTGCGATCGATAGCCAAGGGCTGCGGCCGGGCGATAAGATAGCCCTGCAATTCTTCACAGCCGAGCAGCGAGAGGGCCGCCGCCTGGTCCTCGGTTTCGACCCCTTCGGCCACGACCGGTATTTTCAGCGCATGCGCAAGGTGGATGATCGATTCCACGATGGCCCGTGATTTATGATCGGCATTCATTGCTGCCACGAAGGACCGGTCGATCTTGATTCGATCGAACGGGAAGATCTGGACATAGCTCATTGATGAATAGCCGGTTCCGAAATCGTCCAGCGCGATCTGGACGCCGATCAGCTTGAGTTCGTTCAGGACGGACACCGCGAGTAGCGTGTTCTGGATCAGGGCGGTTTCGGTGATTTCGAGTTCGAGGCGGCTTGGCGTGATGCCGCTGCCAGACAGGGCCAGTCGCACGTTTTCAACGAGATCAGGATCGAGAAATTGCCTGGCCGACAGATTGACGGCGACTGTAATGTTCTCGTCCCACGCGGCGGCCGCTTCGCAGGCGGCGCGCAGGGTCCATTTTCCGATCTGGTTAATCAGCAGGCTCTGCTCTGCGATGGGAATGAACTGGTCAGGATAGACGAGCCCATGATCGGGCCGGTGCCACCGGATCAATGCTTCCTGACTGACGATCGCGCGCGTGCGGCTGCAGACCTTGGGCTGGTAGTGGAGTTCAAACTGTTCCAGCATGACAGCCTTGTGGAGGTCCGCTTCGAGCGTGCGGCGGTCTTCGTGCTCGCGGTGCAGCCGGCGGCCATAGAATCGGTAACAGCCGCGCCCGGCTTTCTTTGCGGAATAGAGCGCCCGGTCGGCGGACGTGAGCACCCTTGTCAGACCACCTGAAGGCGGCACGCCCACCGAAATGCCTATGCTGGCGCCGACCGAGAGCGTGCGCTGGCCTATTTTGATCGGTTCGGAAATGGCCGCGAGGAGCGCTCGAGCGGTTGCCGCGACCTGTGCCTTGTCTGTGCAGTCGCGCAGGAGAACGGCAAATTCGTCTCCGCTGAGGCGCGCAACGAGGTCGCCCTTGCTGAGGCAACGGGCCATGCGACGAGCGACCGTTTTCAAAAGCAGGTCACCGGCCTGGTGCCCGAACTGGTCATTCACTTCCTTGAAATCATCAATATCGATGATCATTACCGCCAGATCGTAAGTGGCGGCTGGATTATTCTTGATGGCGAACGACAGCGCCATGTTGAAGGCGACGCGATTGGCCAGACCGGTCAGAGCGTCGCGATAGGCCAGTGCGCGCACCTTGGCTTCGTTTCGGATGCGCTCGGTCTGGTCGTGCACGGCAAACACGATGAAGGAGCCAGCATTGTCGGAGATCGCGCGGCTCTTGATATCGACAATAATCCGGCTGCCATTGGCGAACGTGAGTGATCGTTCCGGGAAATTTTGGTCCGTGAGCAGGGACAGGTCCGTTAGGTCATCCATCTGCAGCAGGTCGGTTATCTGGCGACCGCAGAGCGCGTCGCGCGGTGTATCGAGCATGGTCTGAGCCGTCAGGTTCGCCTCGACCACCTTGCCGCTGCTGGCGACGACGAACATGCCTTCCAGGGCCGAGTCCGCGAGCAGGGACAGTTTGCGTTTTTCTTGGCTTCGCATGGACTGAATCAGGCGGTCGAGGCCGACAGCGAGGGCGGCCACAATGAGAATGAGGCCCGCGCCCAAAGCAATCACGAAACCGACATGGCCGGTGCTCAGCACCCAGACAGGGGCAGCGAACCCTTTGACGGGAATGAGTGTGGTGCCCGCTGCGCCGATGAAGTGGATCGACGCGACGGCGAAGAGGCTGGACAGCCAAGCGGTGCCACTGGCAAGTCGCGGTGACCTGAGCAATCCGGCAAAATAGGTGGCCGAGAAGCAGATAAAGCCGATGCCGAATGCAGCGAGATTGGTCGCGGGATCGTATTCGATAATGGCAGATGCCTTCAGGGCGCTCATGCCAAGGAAATGCATGGCGGCAACCGAAGATGTCGCGAAAATGGCGCACCCCAGCCGGCGTGCCACAGTCATTGCCGGTGTCGATGCGGTCTTTCCGGGCGTCAGCAGGGCCGCCGTCGCAATGAAGCCTGCAATCGTGATGAGGGGCGACAGGATCGTGATCCAGCCGTCGAACTCGACGGTGAAACCCGGGCGGTATCCCACAAGGGCAATGAAATGTGTCGCCCAGGCACCAATGCCCATGACCGTGCCGGCTGCGATCATCCAGATGAACTTTCCGCGTCGCGACAGGGTGACCAGGCTACGGACAAAGACGACCTGTGCGCACGCGCTGCTGAAGCCGAGGACGAGCGTCGCCATCAACACGTGAACGAAATCGTGTTCGTTCTCTATAAAGTTGAAAACGTAGTGCATTTCGAACGGGTCTTCATTTAGTGATAACCGAAAATACCGCTTTAAGGTTACAAAATCGAAAATCTGACTGCATTCGAAGGTTGAAGCCGCATGACGTGAACACCTCAGTGTCAGATGTTCACTTCACATTCAGGGCTTTGACCTTATACGCTGGGCCCATGAAGCGGATTTTTGCGTCTCTTGCAGCCATGGCGCTGTTGTCTGCCGGACCTGCGATTGCGCAGGGCTGGGGCGATTCCTTTTCGCCGGGACAGGCGCGCGACGCTGTACGCGATGGCAAGACCGTGCCGCTCAGCAAGATTTTCCAGATGCTGAAACGCGAATATGGCGGCTACCAGCTCGGCGCAGACCTTGTTTCAAAACAAGATGGCGGGGCCGAATATCACATAGATTGGATGACAGGTGACGGGCGCAAGATGCGCTTTGTCGTTGACGCCCAGTCCGGATCAATCACAGCTCGGCGCGGCGCGTAATCCGTGTTAACCCGTTGTACGGAAGGTAATTTCCATGCGTATCCTTGTTGTTGAAGACGACGCCGACCTGCGCCGCCAGCTGGCGGATGTCCTGTCCCAGTCTGGCTATGCCGTCGACCTCGCGGCCGATGGCGAGGACGGGCACTTCCTCGGCGATACGGAACCCTATGACGCGGTGATCCTCGATCTTGGCCTGCCCAAGATGGACGGTGTGAGCATCCTGAAGAAATGGCGTGCGGACGGAAAGTCCTTTCCCGTGCTTATCCTGACGGCACGCGACCAGTGGAGCGAAAAGGTGGCAGGCTTCGATGCCGGCGCCGACGATTACCTCGCCAAGCCGTTCGTGACGGAAGAATTGCTGGCACGCCTGCGGGCGCTGCTGCGCCGGGCCGCCGGGCATTCGGCTGCGACGCTTGAGGCCGGCAAGCTGATGGTCGATACGCGCGCTGCGCGGGCCATGGTCAATGGCGAGCCGATCAAGCTGACGGCGCACGAGTATCGCGTCCTTTCCTACCTGATGCACCATCAGGGCCGGGTCGTGCCGCGCACCGAACTGGTCGAGCATATCTATGATCAGGATTTCGATCGCGACTCGAACACAATCGAAGTGTTCATCGGACGCCTGCGCCGCAAGATCGGTGTTGAGCGTATCCAGACCGAGCGCGGTCTCGGCTATCGCCTGATCGTTCCTGAGAACGAGGCGCGCGTTGCAGGATAGGCACCTGGCGTGCCAGACCGTCTGAATGGATACACCGGGCAACCACGTCACGCGTTTCATTGATCGCTGGCCAGGCGTTTCGCTGGCCCGGCGGATGATGCTGGCGGCGGCGCTGTGGGGGCTGGTGGTTCTGATCGGCGGCGCGCTTGCCTTGTCGGCGCTGTACCGCGCGCAGACCCTGTCCCTTCTGGAAGAAGACCTTGAACAGACACTGGTTACGCTGACGCGCGAGATGACCCAGGGAGGGGCCTTCCTCGAAGACGGCCGGGTGACCGACGCCGAACGGGAATTCCTGTCGCATGACGCCCGATTCCAGACACAGTATTCAGGGCAGTACTGGGCCGTCGTTGGCCTGACGCCCGACTTCGCCATTCAAGGGGATCTGCGTTCCAAAAGCCTGTGGGATGAGCCGGTGCCCGTGACTCCTGAGCAGATCCGCCGAGCGGTTGCGGAACCGGGGATGGCGCAATTTGCGGATTTCGACGGGCCGGACGAGCAACGCGTCCGCGTGGCTGCCAAGGCGATCATCCTCGAGAACAGGGACACGCCGCTGGTGCTTGTCGCCGCAGCCGACCGCACGCCGAATGACGCGGCCGCCACACGCTTCCGCGGCATGCTCCTAGGGACGATGATCGCCCTGTTCGGTGGCGTGTTTGCGGCCATGGTGGCTGGCATCCGGTTTTCGTTGCAGCCGCTGAAGCGGATCGAGCGCGACATCGCGGATATTCGTGCGGGCACGCGGCAGACCTTGCGGGAAGGCTATCCGATAGAGGTTCGTCCCCTGACAGAGGAGCTGAACAAGCTGATCGGCCACAATCGTGATGTGGTCGAGCGCGCCCGCACCCATGTCGGCAATCTCGCGCATGCGCTGAAAACCCCGATTGCGGTGCTGCGCAACGAAGCGAAGGGCGACGCACAGCTGGACGATGTCGTGCGGCGACAGACCGAATCCATGCATGCGAATGTCGAGCACTATTTGAAGCGCGCGCGGATGGCGGCGCGGGCCGAGACTCTGGGCGCGCGCACGGATGTGGCGCCGGTAGTCGAGGCGCTTGCCCGGTTGCTGAACCGGCTGTTCGATGCCAAGGGCATCAATGTCAGCGTTGTGGGTGATACGGGCGCGGTGTTTCGCGGCGAGAAACAGGATTTCGAGGAAATGATCGGCAACCTGATGGACAATGCCTGCAAGTGGGCGAAGGCTGATGTGCTGGTGCGAATTTCGGACGCGGCGCAGGAACTGGTGATCGATGTCGAGGATGACGGGCCGGGCCTGTCGCCAGTGGAACGCGAAGGTGCACTGAAGCGCGGCGTGCGGCTGGACGAGACGATACCCGGTACGGGCCTTGGCCTGTCGATCGTCACCGAACTGGCCGAACTGCACAAAGGCCGGCTTGAACTGGACAAAAGCGCACAGGGCGGCCTTCGCGCGCGGCTGAGGTTTCCGAAATCATGACCCGTATCCAGATGATCATCGTCGCGGTTTGCCTGGCGCTTGGCGTGGGCGGGTATCTTGTCATCGGGCGGCCGGGTATGGCCGACAGTCCCATGGCCGAACGCCAGCACGAAATCATGGAAAAGATCCGCAACGCGCCGGAAACGCTGACGGCGGCTGAAACGCTGGCGCGCCTGGAGCGGACGGCAGTTGACAAGCCCGACGCGCCAGAGCCGCATTATTTCATCGCCGAATTGCTGCGCGGCCAGAATCGTCCGGACGATGCCGCACGGGCCTACCAGTCGGCCCTGCGGCGGGATGCGACATATGTGCCCGCGTTGGTCGGGCTGGCACAGGTGCTGGTCGAAATGGGCGACGGTGCGGTTGGCCCGGACGCGGCCCGGCTGTTTGCGCGAGCGTACGAACTGGACGACACACAGGTACAGGCGGGCATGTGGGCGGCCATGGGCGCCGCGCAGGCCGGCGACCAGGACAGGGCCGCGCAGATGATGCGGGCCGTGTTCGCCAAATTGCCGCCTGACGATCCGCGCCGCGACCGCTTCGGGGCGATGCTGGACGTGATTGGCGAGAGCGAGGCGCTCCCCGCAGAATAGCGACAGGCGCGCTGCTGCATCTGCCGCACTGTCAATTCCGGCGGTTGCCAGTATACACTGGCTCCATGAGAGCCCGGACCCGCAGATTGTGGACATTCGCCGTTGCCGCCGCCCTGTTGCTGGCCGCCGCGACGCTCGCTTTTGTCGCGCTGCGGCAGAATGCCAACCTGTTCTACACCCCTGAAGTTCTTGCTGAAAATGGTATTCCGGAGATCGGCAAGGACGTGAAGGTCGGCGGCTGGGTGGCGCCCGGTTCGCTCACCTATCCGGGCGATGGCAGCGAGATCGTGTTCACGGTCATCGACAATAGCCCCGCGACGATCACCGTGAGCTTTACCGGTATTGCGCCAGACCTGTTCCGCGAAGGACAGGGCGTGGTAGCGATCGGTTCGTTCGACGCGGATGGCAAGTTCACAGCGCGCCAGTTGCTGGCCAAGCACGACGAGAATTACCAGCCGCGCGAGCTGAAGCTGCTGGGCGCGGGCCCGGACGCAAGCGCCAGCTGACATGATCGAGCTTGGCCACCTTGCGGCATTCCTCGCGCTCGCGGCCTCGCTGGCGCAAGGCGTGCTGGGCCTGACAGGCGCACGGGCGCTGGCTGGGCGCGCTGCGATCGTGGCGTTTGCGGTGATGTCGCTGTCCTTCGCGACACTGCTGGTGGCGTTTGCGCAGTCCGACTTTTCGCTGGCCCTGGCCGTCAACAATTCCCACACGCTGAAGCCGATGATCTACAAGCTGGCCGGGGTCTGGGGAAACCATGAGGGCTCGATGGCGCTCTGGTGCCTGGTGACGCTGGGCTTCGGTGCGGCGGGGGCGCTGTGGATGCGCACGGGGCGTGATGTGTTCGAGGCGCGGGCGCTGGGCGTACAGGGATGGCTCGCCACGGGGTCGCTGGCCTACCTCCTGTTCGCCTCCTCGCCCTATTTACGGCTCGACCCTGCGCCGTTGCAGGGGGCTGGGCTCAATCCGGTCTTGCAGGACGTGGCGCTCGCCTCGCATCCGCCCATGCTCTATCTTGGCTATGTCGGCTTTTCCTTCGTGTTCGCGCTGGCGGCAGCGGGCCTGATCGACGGGCGGATCGACCGGGCGTGGGCAAAGGAGGCCCGGCGCTGGGCGCTGGCGGCCTTCATTCCGCTCACGATCGGGATCGCACTTGGCAGCTACTGGGCCTATTACGAGCTCGGCTGGGGCGGCTGGTGGTTCTGGGATCCGGTGGAAAATGCCTCGCTGATGCCGTGGCTGATCGGCGCGGCGCTCTTGCACTCGGTCGTGGTCACCGAAAAGCGTGGCAGCTTTGCCGCCTGGACGGCGCTGCTGGCGGTGCTGGCCTTCCTGTTCTCGATCATGGGTGCCTTCCTCGTACGCTCCGGCGTACTTACTTCGGTGCACGCGTTTGCGGTCGACCCGAAACGCGGGATGCTGCTGCTGGGCGGGCTGGTGGTCTATGGCGGCCTGGCGCTCTGCCTGTTTGCCGTTCGCGCGCCCAAACTGGAAGGCGGCAAGCCGTGGCAGATGCTGAGCCGCGAAGGCGCGCTGGCGACGAACAATGTGGTGCTTGTGGTGGCGGCGCTGACAGTGCTGCTGGGCACACTGTTCCCGCTGATCGCGGAAGCGACGGGCCGGACGATCTCGGTCGGCGAACCCTATTTCCGGCTGACCTTCGTGCCGATGCTGGCCGCGCTGCTGGCGGTGCTGCCGGTGGTGCAGGCCTGGACCTGGGGCAAGGCTGACCTTTCGGGCGTGTGGAAATGGGCGGCCGGCGGTGTCGGACTTGTGGCCGTGTTCCTGCTGCTGGGCGTCAGCCTGTGGGACATTCCGCTGGGCGCAGCGTTCGGACTGGCACTGGCCATTTGGCTGATTTTTGGCGCGCTATGGGAAGTGAGGCGGCGGGCGGTGACGCTGGCCCGCGTGCTCCGACTTCCCCTGAGGGTGTGGGGCATGACGCTGGCGCATATCGGGCTGGGCGTGTTCATCATGGGCGCGGTGGTCGAGACGACACAGCGCTACGAGGCGACGCTGGCGCTGCCGGCAGGCGGATCAGGCACTGTGGCGGGCTGGCACATCACGCTCAAGGATGTGCACGCGGTCGAGGGTCCGAACTGGTATGCCGATAAGGCGGTGCTGACGGCGCGCAAGGGCAGCATAAAGGCCGAGATGGCGCCGACGAAGCGCTACTATCCGGCCTCAAGGATGCCGACGACCGAAACGGCGATACACAAGACCGGCGGCGGCGATCTCTATATTGCGCTGGGCGACCGGCGCGACGTGGATGGCGAGACGCGCTGGGTGTTCCGGGTCTATTTCAACCCATTGATCGATTTCGTGTATCTTGGTGTCATGCTGATGGGATTGGGCGCCTTGTTCAGCCTGGTGCCGGCGAGACGCAGGAGGAACGCCCCATGATCAGGGCGTTGTTTCTGAGCCTGATCGCGTTCGGGTTTGCGTTGACGTCGATGGGCCAAGTCCTCGACGACCCGGCCGAGGAGGCGCGGGCGCAGGCGCTGATGCGGGAACTGCGCTGTGTGGCCTGCGAGAATGAGCCGATTTCGCAATCCTCCGCTGCGATCGCCGAGGACATGCGCGCGCGCGTAAGTGTGATGGTCGGTGAGGGCGCGAGCGATGGTGAGGTCCGCGACTGGTTCGAGAGCCGGTATGGCGAATTCGTGCTGTTCCGGCCGAAGCGCACCGGCCTGGAAGGCTTTATCCTGTGGGGCGCGCCGTTCGGTCTGCTCGTCATTGGCGGGCTGATTGCATTCGGCGTGGCACGGCGGCGCAAGGCAGGCGCCGAACCTCTGGTGCCGGACGAGATCTAGCCTAGCGGGACCAAAGCCATGTGGGGCGCGGCGAGCCAGACGACCCAGCCGCCAAGCGCGATCCACGGGCCGAACGCCATCGGCGTCGCCCCCGACAGCGAGCGCTTGCCGAAGAGGCTGGCGACCACGGCGCCGAGGAGACCCGACATGGACGCGACGAGCAGGACCGGGGCAAGGCCCGGCCAGGCGACCCAGATGCCGATGGCGCCGAGCAGTTTTGCGTCGCCGCGGCCAAGCCCGTCACGTCCGCGCAGGCGCTTGTAGGCAAGCTCCAGCCCGACCAGCGCGACATAACCGATGCCGGCGCCGAGCAGGTGATGTGGCCAGAGATCCGGCCGCGTCAGCGCAACCATGATGACGCCGAAGAGCAGGACAGTGAAGGTCAAGGCATCGGGCAGGCGCAGCGTGGCGATATCGATGGCTGAGAGGGCAATGAGCAGGGCGCCAAGGCTGAGCGACAGCAGAATCGTCCCCGGCGGAGCCAGGAGCCAGGCGCTGGCGATCATGGCCGGAATGGCAATCGCGAGAAAAATGTAGACTGGCTTCATGGTGGTTCGGACGGTTCCCGCGATTGGGTCTGGTCGTCACGAACGTCATGCCGACCGGGCAAGTCAAGCCTGTTCACCTTTTCAGTCACGCGAATGCGATGGACGCGGCCTTGCACCACGGGCCTGTGTCCGCCAGTTCTGTGACTGGACAAATTCAGGGAGCTGACATGGGCCAATCCAATCGCATCGAATTTCCCGGCCACGACGGCGGCCTGCTGGCGGCGCGCCTGGATACCCCCGTCTTCCGACCGCACGCATGGGCCCTGTTCGCCCACTGTTTTTCCTGTTCGAAGGATATTTATGCGGCGCGGGAGATCACGGCGGCGCTTGTGGAACAGCGTATCGGCGTGTTGCGGTTCGATTTTACCGGACTCGGCAATTCGGAGGGCGATTTTTCGAATACGAACTTCACGACCAATGTGCAGGACCTGGTGGCGGCGGCCAAATGGCTGGAAGAGGCGCATGGCGGACCGCAATTGCTGATCGGGCATTCGCTGGGCGGGGCAGCGGTGATCGTGGCGGCGCATGACATTCCGCAGGTGAAGGCGGTCGTCACCATTGGCGCGCCATCGGATGCCGCGCACGTGATCAAGGCGATCCGTACGCATGTCGAGCAAATCGAAGATGAAGGCGAGGCGGAGGTCCAGCTGGCCGGGCGGCCTTTCGTGCTGAAGCGGCAATTCCTGGAAGATGTGCGCGGGGCAAAGGTGACCGAGGCCGTGGGCGGGCTGAAGCGGCCTCTACTGGTCATGCACGCGCCGCTGGACGAGACTGTGGGTATCGAGAATGCGACCAACCTGTTCGTGGCCGCGCGACATCCGAAATCCTTCATCAGCCTCGACAAGGCGGATCACTTGCTGACATCGCCGGGCAATGCCCAACGGGCCGGGAAACTGATTGCTGTGTGGGCCGAGCCCTATGTTTTCGATGCCGGTGCGGCCATGCCCGTGCAGGAAGCCGGCGTAACCCGCGATGTGGTCGTCAGGGAGACCGGGCGCAGCAAATATGAGAATGCCGTCGTGATCGGCGACTATGTGTCAATCGCCGACGAACCGATCGATGTCGGCGGCGGCGGACGCGGGCCGGACCCGTATGAATACGTTGCAGCCGGGCTCGGCGCCTGCACCTCGATGACTTTGCGCATGTATGCCGACCGGAAGGGATGGCCGCTGGAGCACGTGGCCGTCTCGATCACCCATAGCAAGGATTATGTCGACGATTGCCTGCATTGCGAGGAAGGCCGGAAGATTGACGTGTTCGACCGCGCGATCACAATCGAGGGGAACCTGAACGCTGACCAGCGCGCCCGGATGATGGAAATTGCGGACAAATGCCCGGTTCACCAGACACTTGAGACGGGCGGGCACGTGCGAACGGTGGAAACCCCGACCAAATCCACCTAACTGACATTTAATGACCACATTGCCTGTGACATGTTTATCTATCCTATGATCGGCTAACCGACGCAATTTCAGTGACTTGGAGAGACTAATGAAGAAATTTGGCATTTCGAGACAAGCCCTCGTGGCGGCTGTCTTCGGCGCAGCGGCCGTGGGCACGCTGGTGCTGTCGCCGAAAATCTTCAGTCCGGAAGCGGGCGCGCAGCCTATTGCCATCGAGGCCCCCGGCGGCGCACCGCTCAGTTTTGCCGACTTGATCGAGCGGGTCGAGCCAGCTGTGGTCAGCGTCAACGTCGTCAGCGAGCGCGAAGTCGGCAAACTGGCCGACATGGAACAATTCTTCGAACAGTTCCGCGGCATGCCCGGATTTGACGAGTTCCTGCAGAACCGCAAGCAACAGGAAGAAGACAATCCGGAGCCCGAGACCCAGGAAGCGCGTTCGCTCGGGTCGGGCTTCCTGATTTCCAAGGATGGCTATGTCGTTACCAATAATCACGTTGTAGAAAACGCGACCGAGATCAAGGTCACCTTGAAGGATGGGCGCGAACTGGATGCCGAACTCGTCGGCACCGACCCGCAGACAGACCTCGCTGTCCTGCGCATCAAGGAAAAGGGCACGTATCCCTATGTCCGCTTTGGCAACTCGCATGACCTGCGCAAGGGCGACTGGGTGATTGCACTTGGCAACCCGTTTGGCTTGGGCGGCACGGCAACGGCAGGCATCCTGTCGGCTGACGGACGCGACATCGGCGCTGGTCCCTACACAGACTTTCTCCAGATCGATGCCTCGATCAACCGCGGCAACTCGGGCGGCCCGTCGTTCGACCTCAACGGCAACGTGGTCGGCGTCAACACCGCGATCTTCTCGCCTACCGGTGGATCTGTCGGTATCGGGTTTGCGATCCCGGCTGAACTGGCCAATGAAGTGACGCAGGCAATCATCAAGGACGGCCGCGTGTCGCGTGGCTGGCTGGGCGTAGCCATTCAGGACCTGACCGCAGACATGGCCGAGGCCCAGGGCCTGAAGGACAATGAAGGCGCGATCATCGCCGACGTCACCAACGGCAGCCCGGCTGAAAAGGGTGGACTTGAGCGTGGCGATATCATCCTCTCGGTGAAC
>NZ_JBDNGN010000127.1:0-25328 GCF_041689225.1 Hyphomonas sp.
CAACATGGGCCGCAACAGCCCGGCGAAAATCAAGCGAATACGAAACTGCCATCGACAAATCCTCCTGCCGAACAGGAGAATCAGAGTTCGAAGCAAAAGGGAATCCCTCACGATTCCTTTTGTCGCGGATGTGCTTTAGAAAGCTAATCGCGAGGATCGATCACCTCAAGCCCGGTTCCCCTGACAATACCGTCTCGCCTTTGGACCCGTTTGAATTCGACCTCAGTGGTCAGTCGCAGTCACGAGCCCTGTCCCAAGCAAGCGCATCTTCCGAGACCTGGCCATTGCGCATTTCATCGAGAGCACGCGCAGTAGACACCTGCTTCATGAGGTCGTCGTTGAGCAATGCCCGGTCCGCTGGAGAGTAATCTGCAAAGCCCGAGAGAAATCGATCCCGAACCGTTTGATCACTAGGAACGGGCGCCCAGCAGGCATACCATTGTATACCGCAAACGAAGTCCTGTGG
Source organism: Hyphomonas sp. (assembly GCF_041689225.1). Classification (GTDB taxonomy): domain Bacteria; phylum Pseudomonadota; class Alphaproteobacteria; order Caulobacterales; family Hyphomonadaceae; genus Hyphomonas. Next base: position 467 of record NZ_JBDNGN010000127.1, read on the forward strand.
GCGATCCCAAGGCTGTCGCGTCAACGCGGCCGCGTAGCCAGTGCAGCTGCAATCATAGCTGACATTTCGCAGGGCGCGATTACGCTCGTCTCTGGAAATGCAGGCATCTAATGATGGGGGAGCTGGCATCCCGCCATTCATAGACGGCGTCGATTTTGCCCAATTGAATACCGGCGCGGGACCAAAATCGTCAGGGTTCAAACGGACGCCCTGCGCACTGGCAGCATGAGCGTTGATAAACAAAAGGACTATCAGAATCAGTCGCATGTGCGCCCCTCCGCCTTGAGTTCCTCGATCTGTTCACGGACCATAGCCTTGAGCATCTCGGGGTCGACTCCCTCCAGAGAGTTGCGCAGCTGCCGGGCTGCGCTATCACGTACGAAAGGGGCCAACAGTTCGGTGCTCAACTTCACAAAACAGGCCTTTTCGGCCTGCGTAACCGGCCCCGCTTTGCAGGAGTTCTCGAGCTTTTTGGCGCAGGAAGGCGAACAGAGGGCCGCCGCCGCCGGATCCGAATATTGAGCGCAAGTGCAAAGACACGCCTCTGCCTCGCCCGGGCGCGACGTTTGAGGCGTCTTGCGCCCGCCTCCTGACCGCTCTCGGTTAACCCGCGCGATATACTCGGCGCGCTTTGCGGCTGGCATGACCGTCCAGACGTCAGGTGAAACCGCCGCCAGCGCATCCGGGCCAACCAGCCGCGCCTGGCGAGCGTCCGGGAGGGCCGACACCAGATCAAACATGGTAGTGATTGTGCCCGCCGGGGAAGCGCCGCAGGTGGACTCGCCCTTGCTTGCCTGCGGGGGAACGACAAGGTCAATTCGCCCGCGCAAACGCGTTTCTGTACGGATCTGGAATGTTAGAAACCCTTCCATCTCAGCTTTTGGGTCGTCGGTCCGATCATCCGGACCCATTGCCCGGGGCATCGGAAAGACCGGGAGCGAAGGATCGTTCCAAGTGACGCTAGCCCTGATCGGGATCACATTGCCCGACGTGTCGGCGCCTTTCGCCAGGTTCAGATCGAAGCGCCGAAACGACGGACGCTTCTTTCGGCTGGTATACACACGGGTCGCGTCAGCCATGTCCGGGAGGCATGCGGTTGCGCCGGGTCCGCGTCCATTGAACAGGGCGGACAGGGCATCCTTCTGCAGGTTCCAGCGCAAGGGCGCAGTGCAGAACCGCATCGGCAACTCTCCCGTCTGCTGCTCGGAAAATAGCTCCGTTGCAAAACCCAATAGGTCGCCAAAATCTCCGCTACCGCCCGCACCGGATTCCAGGCCCAGCACAAAAGACGCTATGGCGGGATAGGGCACGCTATCTGCCAAGGGCGGCATGGGCACAGCGCCGGCGCTACACGGCGTGTTCGGCGGCGCTTTGTTCACTTGCGCAACAAGGTCGCCCCGGCCGGCCGTAATTCCTGTGCCGACGGTGAGACGGATAGAGAGTGGGCGAGTCGCGGCCGCGTCAGCGGCAACATTTGCGAAGGCGAGCGTCATCGCATCGTCCCCGTCAAAGTCGGCCACATAGTCCACCATCCACGTCTTGACGGTCTTCCCGCTTTCGCTGTCGCTGACAGAGAGACCAACCCGCTCTCCGCCCGCACTGGAGAGAAGAAGCGCGTCCAGGTCAGTATAGTCGAGGCCGGCGCCATAGGCGGAAATGGCAATGGGCGGACGCGCGTGATCGCGGCCGAAATCAGGCCCGGTCCACCGTACGCGAACACACTGGGCGGTCAGTTCGGCCAGACTGATATCAATGTCCGTGACGCCAGCCGCTAGGTTGAAGTCCACTGTCTGACAGGCCGGCTGACTGAACAATGACTCAAGATGGTAGAGCGTGGCAAAGCCTTCCGGCAGGCTCTCATTGGGGGCCTCACGCCGGAAACGTGCAGGCATCGCGAGAATGTCGGACAGCGACGTCACATATGCGCCCGCAAGTCCGCGCTCGGCAACGAAGGGCGTTTGTCCGCGCCATGCACCGGGCGTGTTGCCAGACAACTTGATTCCTTCATCAAGCCAGCGGATCCATTCCGTGACTGACGGATCGCCGCGTCCAGCCTTCGGCCATTTGCGCTCAAACACTGCCTTCATCGCAGCGGGGCCGCCGTTGGCCATCACGGCGTTCAACATGCCGGACATGGCGGTACGCGACGCGCCCCCGCTGGCTGAATCATCATCGATGCCGGACCAGCTTTTTTGCCAGGAGCTGCCAATGCCGAGCAATTTGACGGCGTTCACGCCTTGCTCTCCGCCCGGATACACTCTGTCATATTGTCGGGCGTAGTGGAGAAAACCAAGTCGGGCGGGGCCGCTCTCATAGTGCGCGTCGACCATCCCGTCGGTCGCAAAGCCCGTCAGCGAGACCATGCCACTTGCCATGATGGCGCGGCCCGCGGGATCGGTGCCTCTGACGGACGCATCGAAATCCCAGGTTTTGGCGGTGATATTGTCGCCATTGAATGCCATGCGGGAGATCGCTTGTCCGGCGACGGCGCTCGCGGCCAACACAATCGGGTCGCGATAAGAATTGGTTTGCAATTGCGGTGGCGTTTTCCGCGACGTGAGGTTTCGAACCCATTTGACATCTGCGACAGGAACGTTGGCGACCTGGGCCAGCTCGTCCGGCGGAATGACAAGGCCGAAACTCAGAAGAACCACGGAAAGCGGCCCATCCGCAGAAGGCGAAACGGGCTGGATGGGAATAGACGCGCCATTCAATTGTTTCCCGGAAAGGAACCCACCCGTTGCAAGGCGAGCGGCGGTCTCGTTCAAGGCGGTCTCGAGCATGGCCCAGGCCGCAGCGTCAGCGGAAACATAGCTGCGCAATTTGAGATCAGCTTCATCAAAGCCCGCGCGCACCTTGAAATTGGGTGCGCGTTCGTCCTGACGCCAGACTTCATAGACTTTTGTCGGCTCCGGCTCGGCGATGGCTGACAAACCGGTGCCGTACGAGAGAATGCAAAGCGCTGCAAGAAATGTAGAAAGCGGATTCAAGGCGATTCTCCTACCTTATTGATGAATCGGAAATGACTCCTAATCCTGTCAACGCGAAGCGCTGCCAATGTCCGCCGCACTACCACCGAAAATATGATCTGCTTTTGGGTCACGGTCCGAAGTGATACCTTCGAAATCATCGTATCAACCCCGCTTGCCCTGACAATCCCCACGATCAGGCGAAGTCCGAAATGCGACTTGGGATGAAGTCGATATGGCGAATGCGCTTTGGACGCTGCCAGAGAACCGCACCAAGACTGAGATTGAACATCGCGTGCCGCTGTCGGACGCCGCTATGGCAATCGTGGTAAAACTGAACGAGGCGAGGTCGACTGTCTTTGTCTTTCCTGGGCAGAAGCCAGGACGTCCACTCAGCGATATGACGCTGACCGCGATCCTGCGACGTTGGAAACTCCCGTGCACGCAACACTGCTTTCGATCATCTTTCAGGGACTGGGTGGGAAACGAAACTGACTTTGATCGCGAACGCTTCGAGCTTTGCATAAGCCATAAGGTGACGAGCGCGACCGAAGCGGCTTACAGGCGGAAGGACGCTTTGCACAAGCGACGCAGCATCATGCAGGCTTGGGCAGACTTTCTGGCAATGTCCTCGTCGAACCCGCATGACTAGTATCGTTGCTGATCGTTTGAGAACGCCTCGCTTTGGTCAGTTCGCTATTCTGTCGTCGATGTGCGGTTTCAGCTGTGGCTATAATGGTAACGCAAGTTGGAACCTCACTCTCTCTTAGCGCGACTGTATTGTCGCCCAGGTCCTGCTCGGCCGCGAATAACAGAGACGGGTTTGCATTGGACAGGCAGCGCCACTGACTGTACCCTGATAGCCTCTATTTCACCACGACAGTCGCCAGAACGGTTCTGTCAGTCTAATGCCAACCAGTCTCCACAATTCGCGGTCCAGCGGGTTTTAGGCGACGAGAAGGTGACGCCACTCGTGAAGAACGGCGTCTCGTTTTTGTTTGAACCGGATTCTGGTGTTGATGTGCCTTTCAAAAGTGAAGTGATAGTACACTGACGAATGGATTGAGACGAATTTCTGCAAACTTCGCATGCGCCGGAATCGCGACAGCGCTCGCTCTTGCCTTTGGAACGATAAGTGCGAATTTTCGGCGCGGTTGTTGAGATGACGCCCAGTTTCCTGGCGACCCTCGCTCCCAATCACCTTCATGGCTGCTCGATACGACGGGCATCTATCTGTGACGACGATATGCGGATTACCGTATCGCTTCATTGCTTTCTTTAGGAATTTCAATGCAGCGGCTTTGTCCCGTTTCTTCGTGACAAAGGAACCCAGAACTTCACCTTCATGGTCAACGGCGCGCCAAAGATAGTGGCGCTCTACCCGGATTTTGACGAATACCTCATCCAGGTGCCACTGCCATTGCGGGCTTCTTCGCATCGACTCTGAGCGCCGTTTCCTGTTCTTATGTGCGAAGTAAGTGCCGAACCGATCGCCCCAGAGACGGACGCTTTCATGGCAAATTTCGATTCCACGCTCGTGAAGCAGGTCTTCTCATTGCGAAGTGAGAGCGGAGAGCGGACATACATCAGTACGGCGAGTTGGATGATTTCAGGCGATGTTTCGAAGTGGCGAAACGGGTTATTGGTTATATTAGAAGGCTATTCACCATGATCGATCAGCTCAAGCCCGGTTCCGCTGACAATGCCGACTGGAGCGCGTTCAGTTAGGAACAACCTTGGTGGTTTTTGACGCTGTGATCACGAACTGCCTTGGCTTCATGCCGTCTACTTGCAGATCATATTTTCCTGCTATCAATTCGACGGGGCTTCCACCGGCAGTTCCGCTCACCACACGTTCACCGTCTTGATAGACGGTAAACCGTACTCGGGATGTGCTTGTCAGCGCGTTCTCAAGATCCGCGCCATCAGCCGCATCGACATAAATTCCACCTCCAGCTTTTGCCCATGCTTCAAAAGGTCGTCGATCGATTTCCGGTTCGAGGGCATAGCTGACCACGTCTATACGCGCTTCTACTCCTGCGGCCCTCAGGTTCTGTATCGCCTGGAGCGGAAATCCCCCACACGTTTCTTCTCCGTCCGTGATTAGAAGGATGGATGCTGAAGATGTCGTGTTCTTCAGATCTTTCGCCGCCTCGAGTAAGGCTGCTCCAATAGCGGTTTTTGCGTTATTCTGGGGGCGAACGGACTTTATGGAAGATGCCAATCGGTCATTGTCGAAACGGGTAACGGGTTGGACGAGGTCTGTTTCACAGGAATTTGGCTCTCCGCCGAACACGCGCAACCCGATCTCCAACTGTTCTCCCGCTTGGCTGCGTACCAGTTGGGAACCGAGATAGTCGGTCAATGCGGCCTTCGCGACGTCGATGCGGCGGTTTTTGCCCAGCCGTTTCAGCATGCTGCCAGACGCGTCCAATATGATGAGTTGGCTGTGGACCGTTGACTTGAGATCCGGCGCCAAAGCAGAATCGACCTGAAGGAAGCCGGGTTTAAGAACGACCACCTCGGCCTGGGCGCTCAAGGAATAGGGCTTGGGACCGAGTAGTCGCGCGGCGACCCGTGCATAGGCGACTGATATATCCTCGCTTTGCAGCACAAGCGAAACTTCGCCGCCAGTTTGGCCCGCCCAGAGCAGTGCGAGTGGCTGTGAAACGGATGGATCCTGAAAAGTGGAATTCGAAGGTGCCTTGATGACAAAGACCCTGGCCCGGGCCTCATGGAGCGCTTCGACAAGACCCTGCTTCGTATCGACATCACCATCGGTAATAACCACGATTGCGCGAGACCCGTCCCGATCCGTCAGGAGTTTGGCTGCGTCAAAAAGGGACGATTCGCCAGCACTATTGCTCCCGCCCTTATACTTCGCCAGTAGCGGTCGCAGCGCTTCGGGATCGGTGATCCAATCATCGCGCGCCCAGTCGCCTCCGAACGACTTGAATTGGACGGCGTCGCGCCCGACCACCATGTCATCGGCGAAATCAACAATTGCGCGTCGAATTTGAGGGATTTTACTCGCTATGGACGCGCTTTGATCGATCAGGAACACCACGGAACGCTGGGGTTCAGATACTTCGACATCAAGATAACTGCCCGGGTCTACATCAAAAGTGTAGGTGACTTCAGGGCGCAGTTGCGAGCGGATGATTTCGACAGGCTCTGTCTTGTCTCCCGAAGCGTTGCGCGCGGAGATTGCTGGATCAAAGCCGGCACTGCCGCGTGTTGTGATCTTGAGCCTGTTTGTCTGGCCTTCCGCCGGCACGCGCCAAGTTTCGGTGCGTACGCCAAATTCGACAGAGCCTGGCGAGAAGGGCAAGCCTGGAATCAGTGGGCTGTGGGCTGGTTCACCGCCTAATGCGGACGCCGTACTCTTACGCTCTATGCCGAAGAAAGCACCAACAAAGGAATCCAGCCATGCGCGGACAGAGACGAGTGCGTGTTTCATCGCAGCGAAATCGAGTGTGTCTTGCGCTGCCGCGCCTTTGGCTGTCGCGAACTCGCCCCACGTACCAAGAACGGACCGGTAGGTGTCATCCTCAGGCCGTTCAATGAGCTTCATGATCATCGGGGCAAGGAAGTAGCCGCCTTCAGGGTGCTCGTATTCAATTTTCACGGCGCGCGCAGACGACCATTCAGGTAGGTCGTACCGGACGGTCTGGTTGGGCTGTGGTTGCGCTGGCAAGTCAAATCGTCCGATTTCATGAAAGGGGCCTATGGGACTATAGGCCGAGGCATAGACAATGGCCGCACTTGCAAATGGCCACTGGTTGTCGGGGAAACTCGCCGGATATACCGCCTCTACGGCTTCGATGTCGGCTTCCAACTGGTTGCGGAACGTGATGGCATTGTTGAAGTCTGTGGGGCTTTCCACCCGACCCGGGAATGTCGTGACGCTGGCCTCGGACGCGTCAATCTGGAGATGCCGGTTGGCTTGCATGTTGCGGTTGCCTGATACAAACGCGCCGAGTCCCTTGTCGGCAATATTCAGGTTCTTGAGACCAGAATAGCCTGGCTTAGCGATCACCTCGAATCCACTGAGCGACACCCGGCTGCTGTCTCCACCACGCCGATTGGTGGCGCGCAATCTGATCTTCAAGGCGTCAATCGGGCCACTCGGGAACTCATAATATGCTGTCTGGCCCCATTCCTCGTGGGTGCCGACCAGGACCTCGCGCCATTTCTTTCCGTCGCTTGAGACATCTATGGCAAACCCTAGAATGCCTTGGGGTGCATCCAGACGTGTATTGATGCCGATTCCGGCAACCGGGATCGGCTTGTTGCCGGGAAGGTCCAGTATCGGGCTCAGGATGTGCTTGACGCCATTTGAGAGGAATCCCTCATGATCGGTTCCCTGAGTAATATACCCGTCAATCAAATTCAGAATATTACGTGCGCCTGCGGGGTTCCGGTAGGCGTAGTCGCCATCTTCACCAACGCCGATGCCGTCACTTTCCAGCCATTTAGCACCTAGGCTCGTTCGGGCCACATTGATGCCGCCAGCCAGGGCTGGTGGAACCCGGCGCGCGGGCAATGGGCCGACGGGCGCCGTACGGGAGTCCACTCTCAGATGGTGGCCGGTGCTGGCAACGATCGCGCCTTTGTCCGTGCGGACCGCAACAAAAAAGGGAAGGTCGCCATCGTAGAGATCATCTGGAAGCAGGAAGCTGACAAATTTCGCGGTGGTTTCACCGGCAGCGAGGGACACGCTGTAGGGGATGACTTCGATACCAGGACGGGCGAACCAGAAGTCGAGCGTTCCGGAGACTGGTTCCTGAGACGTGTTGGTGATGTTCAGAACCGCAGTCGCCCGTTGCCTGAAGACGGAATAGGCGCTTACTTCGGCGACGCGCGTCACGGCCAGCTTCAGGGCGGACGAAGTGGTGACAGGGAAGGGGTTGGCATAGCGGGCCGACAGTTTGTATTCCGCGGGACTTCCCGTGCGTGGGCTGAATCTCAGTTCGTGTTCGCCAGCTGGAATTGAAACCGTCCTTTTCCAGCCACCGGGCGTGATGACCTGGCGATCGAGACTGGTGGACGCGTCTTCCGACGCCACTGAAAACGTCGTGTAATATTCAGATCCGGGTGGCACATCAATCGACATTTCCACGAGTGCATTGCGTGGCAAATACATCGAGAAGCGATCATCATCGCCCTCTTGGGAATCGCCTACAATCGGCTGGCCGAGTGAAAGACGGCGGGGCACGTACTCATTCGGTTCGCGCTCGGAATCGGTTCGTGGGCTGCCCAGTGGCTTGGCGATGACCTTGTAGTCGCCCGGCGTGCCGTAGATTCTGATATAGACCGGGCCGGGTTCGAGATAGACATCCGGCGTAACGAGGCGGCGTGAATTTCCGCCGTGCCTGCGGATGTCGGCAATCTTTCCCGTGACATTGCTCAATTCAATTTGTCCGACCGATTCGCCGAGCACCATGATGCGCCAGAGTTGGCCGGTATTACCCGCATTGAACCCGATCGTATCGGTGTCGCCACCTGCGGAAAGAGTCCCTTGTATTCGGAACGGCCCATCAATCAGGGGAACGAATTGAGCCGAGGCGTTGGGTTCGAAAACTGTGTCCAGCGGGTCTGCCTGCAAGCGCTCGATGCTTATGTCGTAAAGTCCGCCGAAATCTGAATAATTGACGATGGTCAAGACAGTGTCTTCGGCTATTCGGAACGGGGAAAAGCTGATGTCCCTGCCATCAAGGCATTCGACGACGTTGTTTGCCTCTCTCAAGCACAGTCTCATGTTCACGGCGCTGATAACATGTACGCTCGCCGCGCCAATCCCCGCGAGTTTTGCCAGGCTGAATCTATCTTCGTCCTTGGCGTCAAGTGGTAACGTGTATGTCTGTCCGATCGACAGGCCAGGCCCGGTGGAATAATTGAGGTCCGAATTGGGTTCGATTGGTCCATCAGCATACTGGCTAGGCTCTGCCACAAGACGCCAGCTGCCTGTCCCCTCACCGTCCCAAGATTTGACGCAAACGGCGCTATCCTTCAGCCGAATGCCCGAGATCGCCAGAGAGCTTCTTCCAGAACGCGCCTCGGCGCGAATAGCCTTGGCGTTGTAGACCAGCATTTCAACTGAGCTTGTTGGTGAGCTGACAAGGGTCAGGTCGACAACTTTGTTGGCCGAGAGAAGGGCCGGCACCATACAATGCATCTCACCATTGGCTGGCCCGCTTACATCATTTCCGACGGGGAACGCTTTGCCTGGGGCATTGGGAAGCGAAGCGGGAGATTGCACCGGTACAATCCGCTCGACCCTGAGCGTGACGTCGACGGGGTTGAGTGGCGCGAGCCCCAGATAGATGCGACCGGGCTGGAAGGTGGTGGCGGGCAATCTTGCCATGCGGTCCCCAAACCCACGCGCGGAATCACTCAGCAGCTTTGTGCGGGCAGTCGGCTGATTGCGCTCATTGAGCTCGATCGTGTTGGCTTCCAGAACGATGCTTACGGGCTCGGCGGCCTCAGCGGAGATATTGTAGATGTCGTCGGTATCGGTGACGTCAAAGCTATAGACTGTGCTCTCAACGAGCGTGAGTTTGACTTCGGCCAGCCCGTCTACAAAATCGAGCGGTGTGCTCTTGAGGGCCGGAACTTCTGATGTTCCGCCGAGCTTGGACAGGTCGGGGAGCTGGCTCCATGCGACACCGGCCCCAAATAGCGGAGCCCAGCTCAGGACGAGAAGCGCGGTTGCCACACCTCGTGCTTTTCGATGGATCGCACACTTCAGTGCCGCGACTTTCACTGTGTTACCTTCTTGCAGACCGACTCGATCGGACGCCCGGCAATTGATCCCAAGGGAGCCGAAACAATTTCAAGCGTCAGCTGAGTTGCTATATAGCCGATCGCAGCTTCCAAGCCGCGGCCTACGGGTTTGAAGAAACCACTCACCGGACCCATGGCTCCCGCTGTGCCGATTGCGACCATCGTGTTTCCCACGACACAACAATTCTGCATGGTCGTGTTGCCCTTGTAGGTATCCACGCAGCTCTGGGCGCTCATTACCCATCCGCCCAATGCTATGCCAAGTGATATCCGCTTCATTATCGCTTCTTCGATCGTCGCTTGCCCGCCATATAGTCCCATGCCGAGCGTTTGCCCTGTTTCTGGGTTGATCCGCCACCAGAGAGGCTCATCCGAACCTTCGAGCATGACGAGTACTGTGCCTGATCCCGAGTCAGCATTCAGGCGGTCGCGCAATGCCAAGGAAGCAATCGACTGATTGCTCCACGTCGCGACCGATTCAACATTCTTGAGCACCGCACCAGTCTTGAGTCGTTTCCAGTCGGTGTCGTTGGCAGCTTTGCCGAGCAAGTGTTCGACAAGCGTCCCGCGGATCCCTTGTTCCAAATTGCCCGACGGGCTGACTGAGACTGCGCCACGGTCTTCGGCCAGCAGCATCGTTTCGTCAGTGAGGATATCAATCGTTTTTCGAACAATACCGTCGGTGCTTCCAACGTTTTGCGTGCGCTGCATTGATACCATGGGAGCAATCCGCACGAGTTGCTTCGTGTTGTCGCCATCCGGGCTAAACGCGTTACCCGCCGAGAGCATCTCTGACCAGACAGGCTCCGAATTTTGAGCGGCAAAGGCAGGATGCGAATGGGCCTCCTCTGGCGTCATTTTCCCGTCAATAACCGCTTTGAAATAGGGCACGATTCTCATTAGGCTGGCTGTGGACTCCATCACGTCCCGCATGGCGCGTGCGCCGTTTTCACGCCCAACATTGACGTCGAAAATTCCCTGAAAACTCACCAGACGGCTTGGAAATTCGGGTGTTTCTTGCCTGAAATCCGTCAGACGACGCTCAGCACTGGTCGATTCTCCACCAGGTGATATGTGGACCACCGTTAAAATCACGCCGCTCAGCCTGGGAGCGGTGTCAGCTTTTCCATTCGTCGCGTTCAACCCGCCCAGCGCGTCGGCATATTTCGATCCGACCGTCGCAAAGATCGCTGGCCCTGCGGCAACATCCTCGGCTGATGCGGTCAAACCCTGCAATGTAAATGCCTGCGCGCGTTCGGCAGGCGCCTGGTTCATGATCGGAATGAAAAAAGCGGCATCACCATCGCTACGGACTGTGTCGGGCGCGATTCCGATATCGATTTGCGTCAAGGCAAGGTTGGCCGCTGGTCGTTTATAGGGCGACATGATGCTGATGCGCTCAAGCTTGTCACCCGTCTTGCGCTCTATCTCGAGACGGATTTCGATCTTGTGCAACCTGTCATCGGGTACCGTTCCGGCAAAGAATTGTTCAGGTTCGACCGTGGGAGCGACAGCGTTCTGGAAAGCTGGATGTACATCGACCCATGGGTCATTTGGCGTATTCCTATAGCGGACCCAGACATATTCCTCAGCAATTTGGGCGACAAGACGATCTGTCTGAACCGCATCAGACTGGGCCATTGATACGCCTGCCGCTTTGAGGCTGGCCGAGAGACTCTTCACGAGTTCCGACACGTCTCGACCGGCCGCGAGTGTATTCTTCTCGGCATTCTTTTCCAGGTCACGGGCTTCGGCGAGGACCTCATCGAGGCGAGATTTAGGTACGAATGGCTTGAGCGCTTCCGTGACGTCTTCGACCAAGAGCCCGGTTGACAGAGGTGCCCTGTCGCTGAAGCTGACTTGGAGGAGACGTTGAGCATCTTTCTTTTCAAGTGTACCCTTAACGATCACGGCCTCGCCGGCCATGGTGTTGACAAGGGCAGCCAGAAGAACGGCCTGGTCCCAGCTTGAGCCCGCCGATGCGGAAATTGTGCCTTCAGGGCCCCGCATCACGCCGAGATAAGGATCGTAAGCAATATTGTTCCGAACGAAATTTGCTGCCGCCGCAACGTCATAATCCAGGCTCTCTGCCAGGCCATCCACATCATAAAGTTCCAGCGGAATTTTTGAGGAGAGGGTCCTGTAGGCATCGCCAATGGCGCGCGCAGAATCGCGTTCTGCGGCTGGCGCGATATAGGTGCGCGGTGCGGCGGTCGCGCTGAGGCTCGAGGAGAGGGCGAAGGCCACAGCGACAATTTTAAGCCTGAAAGACAAAAGCGTTTTCTCCTCTTCGGGATGGATATCATCATGCTGCACAAGACGGACAGGCGGGCCGGGTCTCACCTGAGCGCGGCCTTGTCGACAAACCTTGCGACAGTCGAAGGCTCCAATCTTTTAATACGCAATGCGGCATCGAAATCCGCCAAGGATATTTGCGATCAGCCCGCGGCAGGCATTGGGTGTGCAGGCAAGTATTTTGGCGGGGCAAGGTTGCAGAGCGCGTTGATGAGAACAGGGACGCCAAACCACCGGAGCAACACATGCCGTCACGACCAACCAGACAGAAGGCTCGCGCAACACTGTGCGCCGCCGTTTTCGCCTTCGGGCTGACGGCCTGCGGCCAGACAAGCGCTGAACCGAACGCGCCGGAGCAGGACGCGAAAGTTGCAGGTCGCGACGCGATATGTCTAGAACGCCTGCCGGAAGAGGTTGCTGTCCCGGACGCGTTTGTCGTTGAGTCTTGCTCGCAGTCCGAGTCGATGACGACCTTTCGCGGAACAGCAAAGCCGCAGCAAGATATTGATGCCGCATTCAACGCCCTTAAATCCTCCTACAAATCGGCCGGATTCACGCTTTATGACAATTCGAGCGGAAAGATCCGAAGCGTCATTTTTGGCGGGACCGGGCATCGAAAAGGGGAGATCCAACTGAACCCGAAAAGCGGCTTTCTCGCGGTGTCGGTCAATCTCTATCCAGCAGAAATGGAGCAGTAAGGCGTGGTGAGGGTCGTGTACAAAGTTTTCGTCGCGGGTGCCATAATGCTAACGGCCTGCGGCATGTCGGAGCCGCCCCTTCTGGAAAACAGAAGCGGACAGAGTGCGATGGAGGCACGGGCTGAATCGCCATCAAAGAGACCCGCCTGGTTACCGCAGGACATTCCGCTGCCTCAGGACTTGGTGATATTCGAAACGAGCCGAATGAAGCTGCCATCCGATGAACACGCAAGCTACAAGCTTGAAGGCTATTCTTGGCAAGATCTCGACGCTGCGTCCGTAACGGCAGGCCTGCGTAAAGACCTGATGGCTTCTGGATACCAGCATGTCGGGAATGATGCGGCCGCGACACCCCAGTTGATACAATTCTCGGGCAATGGGTTGGCGCCTGGCACAGTGGCTTACATGCAGGTCAACTCTGCGGGTGACCATCTCGTGATTTCACTGAGCATCATTCCTCAGGGCTGAGTTACTAGTCCCAGTTCGCGCCCCGCTGCCTTGCAAGGTACGACATAAATGGAAGGCGCAGCGGGCTGTATCTGTAGTGCCACCAATGCCGCGTCAAGATAAGCCCGCGCCCCCACTCGGTCGCCAAGGCCGAGGCGGGCCATGCCAATGCGACAGCGAGCCACTTCGGTTGCGAAATGTCCCGGGGGAAGCGACAGCGACAGCGCATCAAAGGCTTGGCGAGCGTTTTTCTCGGCCTCACTGTAGCGATGCAGGTCAAGCATGATGGCTGAGCGTGTCAGGGCTGGGAAGGCGCGTCGGGGGTGTCCAGCAGGCAACTTCGCATCGAATATTGCCTCCGCCTTTGAAAGATTTTCGATGGCTTTATCGGGCAGGTCCGCCAGTGTTTGAGTGGCCGCAAGGTTTTGGTAAACGTCTCCGACCTCCAGCGTATCTTCCCCTGAGAGCAGGATACGAGATCCCAGTATTGTCTCGTAAATAGTGATCGCGTCATCATAAGATTTGGCACTCGCAAGTACGTTCGCTAGATTGTTCTGATGGGACAATGTGGACGAGTTGAGGGGGCCGAACGCCTTTGTGGACAACGCAAGTGCCCGGCGGTGCGTTGAAATTGCCTCATCTGAATGTCCACGATCACTCAGTATGCGACCAAGATCGGACAATGGCAGTCCAAGACGAGGGTGGTCTGGCCCGTAAGTAGACTCTGTCAATGCGATGGATTTCCGGATCTGTTCCTCAGCCTCGGCAAGCATACCCAGTTCGCCGAGGGCCCGCCCCAGCCCTGACCGCGCCTCGATCTCGCCATTGATGGACGCGGATGCCAACGCTCTTGGCAGGGTCTCCTCGAACAGGGCGCGTTGCTTTACCCATTCGCCTTCGTGGGACCATGCAGCAGTTAGGAATGTGTCGAGCGCACTTGAGTCGCTTTGCGGCGTCGCGCGGGCAATGGACAATGCCTGCTCGATCTGAGCCGCCCCTTGTTCGACTTCGCCCAGCTGAATTTCCAGCCCGCCACGGTATGCTAGGGCCGCCGCATATTGGCTGGAGGGTAGCGCGTTTGAAGTGGTCAGAAGAATAAGTGCTTCATCGGCGAGTGCTTTGGCTTCCTTCAGATCATCAGAGCGGTCCTTCGCCCGAGCGACCCAGCCGATGAGCTCGGCCTGAAGTTCAGGATCGTCCGTCAGGCGTTCGCGCACATCGTCAAGCGCTGGTTCGAGTATGGATGTCGAATTTCTGACATCCGATTCCACGCCGTCCAGCTTCAATGGATCAACCCGGCGAAACAGGTCCAGCAGAACACTCTTGCCGCGATCCGCCCGGTCCGCCTCCGCGATCGCTATGGCACGCTCGCGTTCCATTGCGCGTCCATGTGCCGATAGCATCATGCCCCAGCCAATAACGCCCAGGATCAGGAGGGCGGCCAGTCCGGACGCCATTCGGTTGTGCTGGACGAAGCGATATACTGCTTCCAAGTGCCTGTCTGGCCTTGCGGCGGGCGCGCGCCCATCCAGTACGGACCGCAGGTCACTGGCAAAGCTTGCTGCTGAGGCATACCTGTCATCGGGAGCCTGCGCCATCGCCTTGCGGATTACTGCCTGCGTATCGGCAGGCAGCGTAAGGCCCTCGCAGAGTTCCGAAAGGACGCGGCCCAGTTGGTAAATGTCGCTTGCGGTCGTGACCTGCTCCAGCCGCAACTGTTCCGGCGAAGCATAGTCGGGCGTCATGGCGGTCGTTCCATCGGGATCGCTGAGGCCACCAGCGAGGCTGGATACGCCGAAGTCGAGTAACCGAGCGCGGCCATCATCCGACACGATGATGTTGTCCGGCTTGATGTCGCGATGGACAATCAGTTTGGAGTGCGCTGACTGCGTCGCGTCGGCGACGTCGGCGACGAGAGAAAGACGGGCGCGCAGGCCGAGCCTATATTCGTGGCAATAAGCCGTTATGGGACGTCCCGGCGCCAGGTCCATGACAAGCCAGGGAGCGCCCGTCGCGGTTTCCCCACCATCGAGGATGCGCACGATGCCTGGATGGTCGAGCGTCGAGAGAATACGGCGTTCACGCAGAAAATGATGTACGGCGTCACCATTCTGCATGCCGCCGCGCATGACTTTCAGGGCGACTGTCTGATCGTATCGTCCATCATCACGATTGGCTTCGTACACTACGGACAAACCACCGGGAGCTATTCGCCGAAGGATACGCCAGGGACCATATCTGGCGCCGATCCGGGGGTCTTCAGAGAAGCTTTCTATTCCTGTCGACACCTCTTCAAGCATCGACAAACGAAGGGTTTCCAGGCTGTTAAATCGCGACCGGCTATCGCGCTCGCGTTCGAGCAGCAGTGTCGCCCGTCGAAGTACGTGGGGTGTATCGGCCAGTTCCTTCTGCAGCCAGGCCTGGCGCGCGCCCTCGGGCAGCTCCAGCGCCGCCGAGAACACCTCGTCGAGACGATTCCACTGAGTGTTGTCTGCGGTGCCCAAGGCGTGCCTTTCTGATCCGTCGTGAGTGTCCCGCTCACGACGTCGGATATCAAGTCGTCAATGCGCCTGCGTGCGTCCCTGTTCCCAAGCTATCCACGGAACCGCCGCAGAAAACCCGCCACGCAAATGCATGTGGCGGATCACGGCACGTGGATGCGTTTTACACAATAGGGCGCACAACAAACACAAAGGGAATTAGACCATGCTTCGATCCACAATGGCTACGGCCGCAACAGCTTTCTGTTTTCTTGCCGCGGCCAGCCCGGCCGGGGCTCAGGAGATCGCCGTCTTTGGACCACCGACAGTTTCCTATCAGGGCCAGCGTACAATTGTGACAAATGAAGCGAGCCTGAGCCAGACCGTACATTCAAAACCTGGCAAGAACCGCACTGAAATGACCATGGAGGGACAGACCGTGATTCAAATTTGGCGCGATGATCTCCAGACGCTTTGGACGATTTCTCCGCAGCAGGGCTTTGTCATGGAGATCCCCTTTGGAGCAGACCAGGCAAAATCGCCTCTCGATGGCCTGGATGAGCAAACTGCCGTGCTTGAAAAGCGCTTCATCGGAAGAGAAACAGTGAATGGCGTGATGACAGATCATCACTTCCTTCGGGCGACTATGTCTGGCGGCGGCACGACATCCGGTGATGTCTGGACTACCCCCGAGAATATCACGGTGCGCATGCGCATGGCGCAGGTTGAAGCGGGTCAGCGAGCAGAGAATATCAGCTACGACCTCAACGGCCTGCAACGGTCCTTTCAGGCAGACCAGCTCTTCGAAGTGCCGGCTGGATACCAGGTTATGTCTATGGGAGCAGGCGGCATGCCCAGCGTGTTCGGCGCCGCTGGAGGTTATGCCGGGGATGTGGCTGGTGACGCGGCTGACACGGCAAAAAATGAAGCCGACCGCCAGGTGCGCGGGAAGGCGCGAAACGAAGCCGCAAAGGCGGTACGCAAGATATTCAAGTGGTAGCTTTGCCGGTTTTCTGGCACCAGGACTGTGAATCGAGGAACTCGGCCAGGTAAGCGCGGGCGCGGGCCCAGTCGCGCTCAACAGTTCTGACTGATCGGCCAAGTGCTTGCGCGGTTTCTTCGACTGTGAGGCCCGCGAAGAACCGGCATTCTACAATGCGTTCGAGATCCGGCGCTTTCTTGGCAAGCGCGGCGAGGGCGGCCTCGATATCCAGGATCTGGGCTTCTGCTGTGCTGCCCGGTATCTGGTAATCGTCTATGTTGACATGCTCGGCGCCTGAACCGCGTTTCTCCGCAAGTTTGCGCCGGGCATGGTCGACGAGTACCTGGCGCATGGCGCGGGACGCGGTCGCCAGGTAGTGGCTCTGGTCGGCGAAGCGCCGACTGCTGTCTTTTGACAACTTGAGCCAGGCTTCGTGGACAATCATTGTTGTATTGAGAGTCGCGCTGGAACGCTGTCGCCCGAGTTGGCGTGAGGCGATGCGACGAAGAACGTCATACGTCTCGGCCAGCAACTCTTCGGACAGGCCGAGCGCGTGGTTGCTGGGTTCTTTTGGAGCGTCACTATCCGGCGTGGTCGTCAAATGCTGGTCCCCGTAGTACGACCCTCGACAATGTCGCGTCTAGTCTACGGGTAAGCAAGAAGCATGGTCAATGCAATCACAAGTTCAGAGTGCCTATTCCGGTTCCGGGTCCATGATCAGGGTTATAGCGAATTTTGCGGTGCCTTCGCCGTACATATCCATGACTAGGATACTGGCGTCGTCTAGGCCGATCGTGTCAAACCGGATCAGTGTTGCATTCCCTTTTTCGACCTCAAGGATTTCGTATCCATTTGTCTCAATCATCGCGGTGAAGAAGGCGACGACTGAATCAACGGTATCGCTGACTTGCCCTTCTACCTGATAATATCGACTGGCATATTCTGGGGGCTGTCCGCCTGACGCGCTGACGATGCGGCTGCCGACGGGGAAGTTGATGGTTTCGGGAAACCCTTCTGGCAATGAGACGTTCTGTGGTTCTGCAAGCTCGCCAACTGGAGGAGGGGGGGCGTCTGCGACGGCCATGCCGGCTGGTATGCTGCCCAGAGCGCCAAGTGTTAAGGCCGCGAGCAAAAAGCGGCAATCGAATACTGTTTTCGGCATGATGATGTCCTCTTGTGCAAGCCGTGAATGGGCCCGTGGAATACAACGCAGTTCCTGCGCTGTTTCCGCCAATTATCCGGTCCATCGACGCGAACGGGTCTCCCCAGTGTCTCGTCGCTTCTCGCTTCTTGCGCTGGCGATATGGCGGAGACAGGTCCGGCTTTGCGTTTCGATCAATGGGGCGTGCGTTCAGCGCGCTAGACAACGCGCCAGACCGTGAAAGGATTCCACATGATACAGCAGCCTTTGAGAGCAACCACAGCTGCACTACTGGCGGGCATCGTCCTGGCTGCGGCCTGTTCCGGCAGTGCATCGCCAGATTCAAAAGAGTCCGCGTCAGACCATAGCGACGCCACATCCGCGAAAACGGAGAACACTGCGGAGACGGATCGCCTGCTCGGTCGGGTAAACTTGCCAGCGCCTGACTGGCTGCCGAAGCATTTTCCACTGCCGGATGACCGTCGCATTTATAGCAAGACCGAAGTCGGGTCCGTTCCACCGGCTCACCAGTTACAGGCTCGGACGATGACCTCCCAGGAAGATTTTCGAGATGCCATTGTGCAGTGGGGGGTGGACACGGATACCAAGGTTGAGGAAGTCGGTGATCTAAGCGGCATGCTGATACTGACCATTTCGGGAGGGGGGTTTGGCGGCGCGAGCTCGGTCCAGATCATCGATGATCCACGCGGGAACCGACGTATCGTCCTGACGCTGCAGGACGAGCAATGACAACCCACTTGCTCTCAGCCGAGATTTTCTCGGATCGGCATTGTCAAAGGAACCAATTCAGATCGTCTCTCCTTGCCTCGTCGACCCAATTTTAGGCGAACGATCCCGTGGCAGCTACAGTGCGGAGACGAGCAACAGGAAACAATCGGCTAGCGTATATTAGTAGTATCGTTTGCTTTGACAATGCCATCTTGGTCATTTCCCTAAGTTAAATGGCAAGATCAGTCACCTCAAGTCCGGTTCTACTGACAACACCCTGGAGCAAACGACTCGCCGATCACCCCAATTGGGAAATCAATCTCGATGGCGAACCAATTCTGGTCCTTCACGTGCTGTGTCATTCTCCGCAATAGCATCGTTGCGCCTCCCCAATAACCCCGAGGGTTGGGGATGGCCGCGCCCCTCATATTTGCAATCGCTAAAACGCAGACGGGTGCGGATCCGTCTGCCGCCGCGTAGTTAGGTTCCTGATCTGAAATAGGGGTCAAACGAGCTTCAGGCGTACCCGCGAGAAATCTTCTAAACCAGTTTGCCTTTCCGCGCGTAAATGTTCAGGACTTGATCACTGCCCGTGATCTTAGGAGAATTTCGTATCGGCGACCTCATCCTCATCTTTGGCGATCAGCTTTCAACCTCTATCTCCTCGCTTGAGGGGGCAGACAAGGACAACGCACGTGTGCTCATGGTTGAGGTCATGGAGGAGGCGACCTATGTGCGCCACCACAAGAAGAAGATCGCCTTCCTTTTCTCGGCCATGCGCCATTTCGCAGTTACGCTGCGGTTGGCGGGATGGGACGTTGACTACGTCCAATTGGACGATGGCGGCAATACGGGGAGTTTTACCGGAGAGCTTATGCGCGCGATCGGGCGTCACGAGCCCGGTCGCGTTCGGATGACCGAACCATCTGAATGGCGGGTGCGCGATCTGATAAATTCCTGGCAGGTCAGCACGGGTTTTACGCTAGAGGTTTGCGAGGATGATCGGTTCATTTGTTCGCATTCCGAATTTGAAACCTGGGTCGATGGCCGCAAACAGCTTCGCATGGAATATTTTTACCGTGAGATGCGACAGAAGACCGGTCTGTTGATGGATGCGGGCAAGCCGGTCGGCGGAAAGTGGAATTTTGATGCCGACAACCGCAAGTCGGCCCGCAGCGATATCTTCATGCCAAAGCCTCTGCAGTTTCATCCGGATGCAATCACGCAGGACGTACTTTCGCTAGTCAATGAGCGTTTCGCCGATCATTTTGGCGATCTTGAACCCTTCTGGTTCGCGACCACCCGGACGGGGGCGGAGAAGGCGCGCGATCACTTCGTCCACAACGTGCTTCCAGCCTTCGGAGACTATCAGGATGCGATGTTGGTTGGAGAGAAGTTCCTCTATCACTCTCTCCTGTCCTTTTATATGAACGCGGGTCTTCTCGACCCGCTCGAAACCTGCAAGCGCGTCGAGGCGGCCTACTATTCCGGGCATGCGCCGCTGAATGCGGTTGAGGGATTTATTCGTCAGATCATCGGTTGGCGGGAATATGTCCGCGGCATCTATTGGCTGGAAATGCCCGACTATCTGGAGCAGAACTTCTTTGGAGCTGTCAGGCCGCTACCGGAGTTCTACTGGACCGGGCAGACAGATATGGCCTGTATGCGCGAAGCTATTTGCCAGACCCGGGAGGAGGCTTATGCGCACCATATTCAGCGCTTGATGATTACCGGAAATTTCGCGCTTCTGGTGGGGGTTGCCCCAAAGGCGATACATGAATGGTACCTGGCTGTTTACGCGGATGCATTCGAATGGGTGGAGTTACCCAATACGCTCGGTATGAGTCAGTATGCAGACGGTGGACTTCTCGGATCCAAACCCTACGCGGCGAGCGGCAACTATATCAACAAGATGTCGAACTATTGTAAGCAATGTCGCTTCGACGTGAAGCAGAAGACAGGGGATCAGGCATGCCCCTTCAATTCTCTATATTGGGATTTCGTAAACCGGAATGCAGACAAGCTTCGCACGAACCCGCGAATGGCCCAGGTCTATCGAACCTGGGAGCGCATGGGGCAGGACAAGCAGCGCGACTATCTCGGTTCTGCAGCAAAGTTTCTGGACGAGCTGTGATAGTGCGAGTGAGAAGCGGCATCTTTCGGATTTTTGTAGCTGATTTTGTTCTGGAGCATGAGCCAGAGGAGCGGCGGCAGGTTGGTGACAGACGCCCGACGCAAGGGGTCGCATTTGCAAAAGAAATCGAATATTCGGTTGCCGAGTACATCGTTCCAGAAAGCGCCGACGCCCGATGAAAAAGGGGGACCTGCCGCAGAAGACATGTCCGGTCTGCAACCGGCCTTTTTTCTGGCGTAAGAAATGGCAACGAAACTGGCCAGAGGTCATTTATTGCTCTGAACGATGTCGTAGGAGCCGATAAAGGTGAGATGTTTCGTTTAGATCCCTTTGCGAAGACCCGTCGAAGGCGGCTGGCTTGAGGTGGGCGAACCCGGTCTTTAGCGTTGGGGAATGACACATTCACCATTTTGCCACTTCAAGACTTGGCCGGAAATCAGCCAGCCCGCCGTGAGGATGGACGACAGAGTGCCGCGCTAGCTTTGGATCGGCTCCTCGAGAACGCCATTCAAGTATTCCATGCAAGTGATCTAATCGCTTCGTTGCCGGGTTCGCCTCGGTGGCGCGGGTTTGGAAACTTCCGAAAGTGGACCCGAGCTGTTTTCGACGGGCCCAATCGTTCTATATCCTCCAGAGTGGGTTCAAGGTTGCGCCCATGGGCGCCGGGTCGACGACATCGGAAAGGCTTTTAGAATGAGAAGTCTGATAGGGATTGGTCTGTCGATCATGTTGATCGCTTGTCACAATCAGGCGGCCGATTCATCTGCGACAGCGCAAGTAAGCGAACTGGTTTCCCAGAGAGGCGACATGATGAAATCAAGTGATTCAATCTACAATGTAGAGTTTATATCCATTGCGGGCGAACCAATGCCTTTTTCTGAGTATTCAGGTCAGGTTGTCTTGGTGGTCAATACCGCGTCGCGTTGCGGATACACACCGCAATACGAGGGCCTCCAGGAGTTGCACTCAACCTTTGCCGACCGGGAATTCACATTGCTGGGTGTGCCATCAAATGATTTTGGTGGCCAGGAGCCAGGTTCCGAGAGCGAGATCGCGACGTTCTGCAAAATCAATTATGGCGTGGAGTTTCCGTTGACCCAGAAGGTCCATGCGATTGGATCCGAACAGCACGCTTTCTGGCAGGCGGCGAGGAAAGAACTGGGCGAGAAGGCTGAACCAAAGTGGAACTTCCACAAGATTCTGGTTTCCCGTGATGGCCAGTTCATTCAAGCATATCCGTCCGGGGTTCGACCGGCTGATAGCGAACTGATTGCCGACATCGAGGCGGCCTTGGGCTAGCCCGTAAAGGATTCTGTCACGCGTGACCTTGGCTACCCGATCCAGCCAAGGCCGTATGTGTCCGTAAAAACACGCCGCGCCGTCTGGACGACGAGGGGAGCATCCTTTGTCATGGTTCGGCGTTCGATACCTTTGTGATGGTTTGGGGGAGTGCAGATGGTGGAATGGCGCAAGACGGATATCCCTACCCGTGTTGAGTACCTGCAGAAGCGGTACCCGATCGATCGGACGACGGAGGAAGTTCGCGCGAATACAGAACCAAAAATCGGTTTCGAGCATACCATTATGACCAGGAGTACACGCGTATGATACCGAGGCGGCAAACGCCAATTTCAGTCTACTATGATGGATCATGTCCGTTGTGCAGGGGTGAAATATCTTTTTATAAGAAACGCCGCGGCGCCGAAGCTGTCGCCTGGGTGGACGTGTCTGAACCTCGCAACCTGCCTGCCGACCTTTCGCGGACCGAAGCTATGGCGCGATTCCATGTTCGCGATGCAAACGGTCGACTGGTAGACGGCGGCCACGCATTCGCCGAACTCTGGAAACAGTTCCCGGCCTTTCGTTGGGCCGGCGTGTTTTTTAGTTCACCCGCAACGCGCTGGATTCTCGAGCTTGGATATATTGTCTTTCTTCCATTTCGGCCGCGCATTCAGTCCCTGTTCAGACCGCGACATGGACCAGAAGATGAAAGCCAGAACCGGTAATCACTCCAGATAATCCCCTGTTTGAGGCCCGCGTTTGGGGTCTCAGCGATAGGTGCTTCGATCATATCGGACAGGCCGATGGTATTGACGATGAGCGCAGGGAAAATATCCGGATGGGACAGGACCGAAAATTTACCCTAGGATTGTGTTGCAAATGAAATATCCGGAGAAGAGTGCGCATGGATGACGAACCGCAGTCGAAGACGTCAGCGAGCGGGAAATCTGTTTCTTCGCGGGTTCGCGAAAGACTGAAGCATGCCAAGAAAAGATTCCATGCGAACGACAATATCGCTGCGTTTCTGGAGCCTGGAGAGCTGGACGATTTACTCCTTGAAGTGGAAGCGAAGTTCAAGGAAGTGCTTGAGAGCATGGTGATCGACATCGAGAGTGATCACAACACGCAGGATACCGCGCGCCGGGTAGCAAAAATGTACCTGACCGAGGTTTTCAAGGGGCGCTATGTTGAGCCACCGCCCGTCACCGAATTTCCAAACGCGGAAGCCTTGAATGAGCTGATGATCGTTGGCCCGATCACGGTTCGAAGCGCATGCAGCCATCACTTTTGTCCGATCATGGGACGTCTCTGGATCGGCCTCATGCCAAATGAACGCTCCAATTTGATTGGACTGTCCAAATATGCGCGTCTCGCAGAATGGATCATGAGCAGGCCCCAGATTCAAGAAGAAGCGATCTCGCAGATGGCCGAGGTCCTCATGAACAAGGTGCGCCCCGACGGTCTTGCGATTGTCATGGAGGCCGACCATTTCTGCATGCAGTGGCGGGGCGTCAAGGATAACGCCGTAATGGTCAATAGCGCCATGCGTGGGTCTTTCCTCAAGGACCATACGTTGCGTAGTGAATTTCTGTCACTTCTGAATTTGAAAACACGAGGCTGATATGCTTGTTCGTTGCCTATATGCTAGTCGCCCGGTCGAGAAAATAACCGGCCCGCTCCTGGATGATATTCTTGAGCAGTCTCGGCAGAACAATGCCGCGCTGGGGGTCACCGGCATGCTGTGCGTGTCTGAGGACCTGTTCATCCAAGTGATCGAGGGTGGGCGCGACGAAGTATGTGAATTGTTCAATGCAATCGTCCGAGATGGCCGGCACGAAAACGTTCGCCTACTTATTTTTGATGAGATCTCGGAGCGCCAATTCGCCCACTGGTCGATGGGCCAGTTGAATATCACCAAGTTGAACCCGACGATGCTCCTCAAATACTTCAGACGTGCGGAGATCGACCCGTTTGACTGTTCAGGAAAGGCAACATTGGCGCTTTTGACCGATCTTGTCGCTGCGGGGGCAATTGCGAGGCGGGGTGAGTAATCTTACGCCCTTTGCCACGATAGCCATTTTGGATTTGGCCGCGCAAAGGCCTTTGGGGCTTAGGGCAGGTGCGTTTACCCTTCGGAATTGAGGAGGAACCTGCTTCGCTATTTCAAGACATTTGTCAGTGCGCACCCACTTCAATTTTGAGAGAAAAAGCAGCTTCAGAACGTCCTTCAATCAGAAGCGCGACGCCGATTTTTGCGAGTGGCGCGATCTTCTCGGCGCCTGGTACCTGTACGTCCGCGGATGCTGGAGACTGGCTCGCATTAGACTGGTAGAACCATCACAATAATTTCTGCGTCATATGCCGGCTAGGCGTCTACAATTGGGTGCTGTCAGTCTAATGCGAACCAGTCTCCGATTTTCGCGGGGCAGTAGGTGCTAGGCAACAAGAAGGTCGCTCCACTCGCGAAGTGCGGCATCTCGTTTCTGTCTAAACCGGATTCTGGTATTGATGTGCCTTTCTAAGTTGAAGTGATTGTACACTGACGAATGAATTGAGACGAATTTCTGCAAACTTCGCATGCGCCGGAATCGCGACAGCGCTCGCTCTTGCCTTTGGAACGGTAAGTGCGAATTTTCGGCGCATTTGTTGAGATGACGCCGAGTTTCCTGGCGACCTTCGCTCCCAATCACCTTCATGGTCAACGGCGCGCCAAAGATAGTGGCGCTCTACCCGGGTTTTGTCGAATACCTCATCCAGGCGCCACTGCCATTGCGGGCTCCTTCGCATCGACTCTGAGCGCCGCTTCCTGTTCTTACGTGCGAAGTAAGTGCCGAACCGACCGCCCCAGAGACGGACGCTTTCATGGCAAACATCGATTCCACGCTCGTGAAGCAGGTCTTCTGCATTGCGAAGTGAGATC
>NZ_JBDNGN010000128.1:0-66097 GCF_041689225.1 Hyphomonas sp.
AAAACTGAAACGCTCTAGTTCAGGCTGACCCTGCCTTTGGCGAAATCGTTCGGGACGCCGTTGATGGAAAGCATGTTGCCTTCCACCCCGACATGGATCGTTTCGCCGTCGGCAATCCGGCCCTCCAGCAGGAGGCGTGCAAGCGGATCCTGCAACTCCTTCTGGATCACACGCTTCAGCGGTCGCGCCCCATACACAGGATCATAGCCGCGTGCGGCCAACCAGTTGCGGGCATCGAGGCTGAGGTCGAGCTTCATCTTGCGCGCGGACAGAAGATGCTCGAGGCGGCCCATCTGGATATCGACGATATGGTCGATCTCACCGCGCCCAAGCCGCTTGAAGAAGACGATCTCATCGATACGATTAATGAACTCAGGCCGGAAATGCATCCGGATCGCGCTCATCAAGCTTTCGCGGGCCTCGTCGGTAATCTCTCCTTCGGCACCACTCGCCAAGGCATCCGAGCCGAGGTTCGACGTCATGATGATGATCGTGTTCTTGAAGTCCACTGTCCGGCCCTGACCATCGGTAAGGCGGCCATCGTCAAGCACCTGCAGCAAGGTATTGAACAGGTCCGGGTGAGCCTTCTCGACTTCGTCAAACAGGATCACCTGATACGGGCGCCGGCGTACTGCTTCGGTGAGCGCTCCGCCTTCCTCATACCCGACATAGCCGGGAGGCGCACCGATCAGGCGGGCCACCGAATGCTTCTCGGAATATTCCGACATGTCGAGCCGGAGGATCGCCGTGTCATCGTCAAACATGAATTCGGCGAGCGCCTTGGTAAGTTCCGTCTTGCCGACGCCGGTTGGGCCGACGAACAGGAACGAGCCGATCGGGCGGTTCGGATCCTGCAAGCCTGCGCGTGCCCGGCGAACGGCATTCGACACGGCTTCGAGCGCCGCATCCTGACCAACAACGCGCGCACGCAAGGCATCTTCCATATGGAGAAGTTTCTCGCGCTCGCCCTCAAGCATCTTGTCGACCGGAATGCCGGTCCACTTGGAAACCACCGCTGCAATATGCTCTGGCCGGACAACTTCCGAAACGAGGCCATCGTCCTCCTCATCGGAACCTTCGACATCCGTGATCTGCTTTTCAAGCGCAGGAATGATGGCAAACTTCAGTTCGGACGCGCGGGCGAGATCGCCCGAACGCTGTGCCTCAGCCATGTCGGCATAGGCTCGATCTAGTTGTTCTTTCGCGGCTGCCGTGCCCTTGAGCTTGTTCTTTTCAGCTGACCAGGTCGTTGTCAGTTCATCTGATTGCGACTGGAGTTCGGCAATATCGGTCTCGATTGTATTGAGACGGTCTTTCGACGCGGCGTCCTTTTCCTTCTTGAGGGCTTCCGCTTCGATTTTCAGCTGCAAGAGCCGCCGGTCGATCTCGTCGAGCTCTTCCGGCTTGGAATCGACCTGCATGCGCAGGCGCGCGGATGCTTCGTCCATCAGGTCGATGGCCTTGTCGGGCAGAAAGCGGTCGGTGATATAACGGTTGGACAGAGTCGCGGCGGAAACAATCGCGGCATCCGAGACACGCACACCATGGTGTGCCTCGTATCGCGCCTTGAGGCCTCGCAGGATGGAAATGGTATCCTCGACCGATGGTTCGTCGACAAACACGGCCATGAAACGACGGGCGAGCGCCGGGTCGCCTTCAACATGCTTGCGGTATTCGTCGAGGGTGGTCGCACCGATACAGTGTAGTTCGCCACGCGCGAGAGCTGGCTTGAGGAGGTTTGACGCATCCATCGCGCCATCGCCCTTGCCGGCCCCGACCAGCGTGTGCATCTCGTCGATGAACAGGATCACGCCGCCTTCGGCCTGCTGAACTTCGTTGAGAACCGCTTTCAGGCGCTCCTCGAATTCTCCGCGGAATTTCGCGCCGGCTATCAGCGCGCCCATGTCGAGCGAAAGCAGGCGTTTGCCTTTCAGGCTTTCGGGCACATCGCCGTTCACAATTCGCAGGGCAAGGCCTTCGGCAATCGCCGTCTTACCGACGCCGGGCTCACCGATCAGGACCGGGTTGTTCTTGGTGCGGCGGGAGAGAACCTGCATAGTGCGACGGATTTCCTCGTCCCGGCCGATGACCGGATCGAGTTTGCCCTCGCGGGCATCCTTGGTGAGATCGCGAGCATATTTCTTCAGCGCCTCATAGGCTTCTTCGGCATTGGCGCTGTCGGCCGTGCGCCCCTGGCGCAGCTCGTCGATCGCCGTTTCCAGCGACTTGACGCTGGCACCGGAACTACGGAGGATCTCGGCCGCCGGATCGCCGGACAATCCGGCAATCGCCAGCAGCATGCGCTCGGTCGTGACAAAGGAGTCACCAAATTTTTTTGCACCGGCCTCGGCATCCTGAAAAAGCTTTGCACTGGCTTGCTCTAGACGCAGGCCCGTGTTCGCACCGCTGACCTTTGGAATTTTGGCCAACGCCGCATCAACACCCTGGACAACGAGTTCGGGCCGTCCGCCACCAGCACGGATGAGATTGACCGCCATCTGGTCACGGTCTTCAAGCATTGTTTTAAGGACATGAGCAGGCGTGAGTGCCTGGTGGCCTTCTGCCAGCGCAAGAGTCTGGGCGCCTTGAACGATCGCGCGTGCGCGCTCGGTATAATGTTCGATATTCATTGTTCATCCCCTTCTAAAGGCAGACAAGAGCTGTGGAATCGAGACCCCGCTCAGCGGCGGCCTCTTTCTGTGTACTGGATTTGGGGAGTCACATCCGGTAGCGCAAGTCGCGCCGCCTGCGACAAGTTCAATCGCGTCTGAAAATGAATTCGCGATCCACCTGCGCGCCGACGGGGAAGTCATATTCGCCGACCTTGCTGAATCTGTATCGGGAATAGAATCGCTGGGCGCGGTCGTTACCTGACCAAACTCCCAGAAAGAGAGGTGGCCGGCCGGCAACTTCAACCCATTCGAAGACGCGCAACATCAGTGCGGCACCAATGCCCGCCGACAGGATATCCGGGCGAACATAGAGCCGCCGAAGCTGGAGTGCGCCCTCTGGCATCGGGTCGACCGGAAGATCGCAGGGGCTCGCCTGAGCGTAGCCCACCAGATCTCCGTCTGACGTTGTCGCAACCCATATCGGCCGGTCAGGTTGCGACGCCTGATGCTGCCACGTTTCGAGTCCGTAGTTCTCCGACAGGAACGCATCAAGATCTTCTGGCGAATAGAGATTCTCGAACGCCGCGACGAAGGATGCAATGCCAAGCTCCCGCAAGGCTACGGCATCCGCAGGCACGGCCCGTCGGATTGCTATTTCACCGCGATCGCCGTGCAAAACGACAACGCCTAGTCTGCGGCGGATTCAGCGGAATCGGCAGCGCCCGCTGATTCACTTTCCGCAGCCTGAGCTGGCTTGCGGCGACCGCGCGAGAGCGTCTTCATGACGCCATCCGTAACGACCTCAGGTTCTTCAGAGGTCTCTTTTGCGCGATACGGCTTGCGGCGTGATTTCGGTCGGTCGGAATCCGACTTTGGCTTCGGCTTCGTCTCCGCAGCCTTTTCAGGTTTCCCGGCGCCGTCCTCGGCATCAATAACCTTGATCGGATCCGCTTTCATATTCGCGGATTCGTCATTGTCCGAATCCTCGTTGCGGGGCGCACGCGACGTCACTTCTACCGTGGCTTCATCCTGATCCGCATCGGAACCGGAATTATCGTAGGAATCGTCACCGCGATTGTCGCGGCGGTTATCTCGATCATCGCGCCCACCACGTTGCTGAGGCTGAGGCTGAGGCTGAGGCTGCTGCCTGTCCTTGGCTTCCGCCTGCTTGGCGACAATGCGCTGATAGTGTTCAGCGAACTGGAAATAGGCTTCTGACAGGACACGGTCGCCACTGGTATGGGCGTCCCGGGCATACTGCTGGTATTTTTCGAGGACCTGTTGCGCTGAGCCACGGATCTTCACGTCCGGTCCGACGCTTTCATAGTGCCGGTTCGGGTTATTGTGATTGGCGTTAATGGTATTACCGCCTGAGCGACGATTGCGCCCGCGTGAGCGTTTCATGAATGTGTATCCTGTTTCATGCGCCTGCTTATCTTGCAGGCAATTCCCAACGCAATGGCCGAAGGATTTTTGGCCGAGCCCCGTATTTGCGCGAGTCTGACGAGGGTGGAGCGACTTGGCTTAAGCGGCTTCCAACACCTCACGCGTAGCTTCTAACCTGTATTATGCACGCCGCCAAGCAGAAAAGTGATTATCAGGAATCAGGCTGAATGGCCCATACTACGCGGTCATTTCCACCAAGGTCCTTGCCACCACCCACCCCGACAAGACCCGCCGCTGACAGAATCTCGCGTACTGCGCGATTTTGATCGAATCCGATCTCAAGCACCAGTGGCGTTCCTGGTTTCAGAAACGTTCGGGCAAGACCGGAAATCTCACAATACGCGTCCAGGCCGTCCTCGCCACCGTCGAGTGCCGCTGCCGGATCATGGATACGCACTTCAGGATCAAGCGTGGAGATCACGTCCGTGCAAATATATGGCGGGTTCGAAATGATCAGGTCAGCGCCCTGCCATCCCTGCCAATCCGTCCATGTCGACATCATAACGCTGGCCCGCCTTTCGAGGCCATGGCGCACGATATTCTCTGTCGCGAGGGACGCCGCATCCGGATCCGCCTCGATGCCGACACCTGTAACGCCTGGCCTGCCACTGAGCATGGCAACGAGCAGGCAGCCCGACCCCGTGCCAAGATCGGCGATCGACAAGCCAGGACGATCGGGCAAAAGGCGCAGCGCCGCTTCCACAACGGCTTCGCTATCAGGCCGCGGCACCAAAGCGCGCGCATCTGAAATGAATTCGAGTCCGAAGAAAGATGCCGAGCCAGCGATGTGCTGAAAAGGCTCGCGCGCTTCCCGACGCGCCACCATTCGACCGAACATATCCGCCAGACTTTCCGGAACCGCCTGATGTCCTCTGAGAATGAGGTCCGACGTGGTTAGCCCCGACGCCAGAGACATCAGGTGCCGTGCCTCACGTTGCGGTGTGTCCAGGCCGACACTACGCAGCCGACCGGCCGCCTCTACGATCAGGTCCGTATACGTCGGGCGGTTCAGTTGCCATCCTCCATGGCCGCGAGCTTGCGAGCCTGGTCTTCCGTGATGAGGGCCTCGATCACTTCATTCAGCTTGTCGCCGCCGATAATCCGATCGAGCGAATAGAGCGTCAGCCCGATACGGTGATCGGTCATCCGGTTCTCCGGGAAATTGTAGGTCCGGACTTTCTGGCTACGGTCACCTGAACCGATCTGGCTGGCGCGCGCTTCGGCCCGTTCAGCATCCTTGGCAGAACGTTCGCGTTCGTAGAGACGGATTTTGAGCTGCTCCATCGCCTTCTCCCGGTTGACGTGCTGGGACTTCTCGGAACTCGTTGCGACAATGCCCGTCGCAAGGTGCGTGATCCGCACGGCGGAATCGGTCGTGTTTACGTGCTGGCCGCCTGCGCCCGAGGAGCGCATCGTATCGATACGGACATCTTCGGGTCGCACTTCGATCTCGACATTTTCGGGGGCGGGCAGGACCGCGACTGTCGCCGCCGATGTATGAATGCGGCCCTGCGTTTCCGTGGCGGGCACCCTCTGGACACGGTGCACGCCGCTTTCCCATTTCATGTGCCCGAAAACGCCATCGCCCGACACATTGGCGATGATTTCCTTGTAGCCACCCGAGTCGCCTTCGGACGCATCAATGATATCAACTTTCCAGCCCATGATCTGAAAATAGCGCGAATACATTCGGAACAGGTCGCCCGCAAAAAGGGCCGCTTCATCGCCGCCGGTGCCAGCGCGAAGCTCCATCACGATATCAGCCTTGTCGTCGACGTCCTTTGGAAGGAGCAAGACCTGGACCTCCTGCTCCAGCGCAGGCAGCTGGTCCTTGAGCTCTTCGACCTCATCCCGTGCCAGTGCAACGATGTCGGGGTCGCCACTCGCGACAAGCGCCTCAGCTTCGCTCAGCTCCTTGCGGGCGGACATCAGCTCGCGCGCCTTGTCAACGACGGGCTTCAGCTCAGCATACTCTTTCGACAGGGAAATTATCTCGGGCGTCTCAGTCGCTGCGCCCATTCGCGCTTCAACCTGTTCGAACCGGTCGACTACCTGTTGGAGTCTGGAAGGGGAAATAGTGGCCATGGCCGCCCTTTAGAGCGGTTTTGAGGGCGCGTGAAGCGCCCTCGCTGCCACATCTTGCCCTTATACGAAGATTCGGAGCACTTCACGCACGGCCATGACGATCAGTGTGATCGATGCCAGCGCGAACACCGTGAAGCGCAGGATCACTTTCGGCTGCAATACCTGAACGAGCGAATGGAGCACCCGGAGCCCCACGTAAATCCATGCCGCCAGCACCATGAAATGCCCCTGGCCGCCCGTCAGGGCCGCGAAGAACATCAGCGCGTAGAAGATCGTCGGCTGTTCGTGGAGGTGATTATAGTTATCGGCAACCGACCGGACATTCGCTGGCAACTTGTCGCCATAAGTGCCCGGGTGACGGGCCGAATCGGGGTCGATTTTTGCCTTTTGCATGGCCGGGATGCGCGTCGCGTACATCCACAGCCACATGACAAGCGTCCAGCAGACCAGCGCAAGAACAGGTTTCAGAAGTTCAACATTTACGGACATTTTGCCCCTCCCTCAGTTATTATTGTGGGGGAACTTACGGGGCAATCTGCAGTTTGAACAGCAGATTCGCGTGGTTGTGGCTGACCGAGATGGGCATTGAGAAAGGCCGTAAATGCGTCGATGTCTTCAGACACGACGCTATGGCCACCGGGACGCAGCCAGAAGGCGAGGCCTGCACTGGGGTCAAATGACTTCATGCCGCTACCGGTGAGGCCTTTGGCCCCCTCTGCTCGGTAAATGTCCGACGCCGCCTGTGCGGCGCGATAGGTCGAGTTCGGATCGGACCACACATCGCGACGCCCGTTGCCGAGCAGCACAGGCGTCGGCCCGAGCAAGGCAAGCAATTCGTGCTGATCAACCGGTAGTGCCGCAAGGTCCGCAGCATAGTCCTGAGCCGTGGGTGCCAGCCAGTGCGGATATGACTTGGCCATGCGCACAAGACCTTCTCCGGTCTTGGAGCGGGACAACGCCGCCCCGGCAAAGCCGGACTGGTGGGCAATCACGGCGTCGACGCGGCGGTCCCACACACCCGCGATCAGCGCCGACTTGCCGTGACGGGAGTGGCCCATCAGAGCCGTATGGCCCGCATCAATGCGCGGGTCGGCCTCGAGCACATCGAGCGCTGCAGAGAAACCGTAAGCCCAGGCCATCAGGGCACTTGTCGGATTCACGGGGCCACCCATGCTTGCCATCACCGCCTGCGCTTCGCCATCTCGATCCGGCACGAGTTCGCTTGCATAGAAGCTCGCATAGGCAAGGCCCGCAACAAAATATCGGGAAACCGGGACTTCGGCGATGTAGGTGCCAAAAATGCTGGTCGCCAGGAACCCGAAGACCCCGTTCATCTCCGAACCATCGCAGATGGACCCGTCGGCCGCCGTCACCGGACTTCCGGGAAACGCGGCGCAATTGCTCGCAAACGTCTGACTGATAACGAGCGGGGATTTTCCCGATGTCTTGGGGAACGCGGCAACGAGATGGAACGTCCGAGCTCCGGCGCCCGATCCAATCGTGATACCCAACTCTTCGAGCGACCCGCGTCCGTCGAGATAGTCCGCGTCCACGACGCGCCAATCGCCATGCGTTACCGGCATGCCCGCTGGCCACGGCCCATAGAGCGTGTCCTCGAAAGCCTGTTTCAATGCATCCCGGCGGCCCGAATCCTCAGCGAATGCCGCAACATCGAGCGGCGGCTGCGGCAACGGTTTGTTGGTGGTAGTGAGACTGGCATAGTTCAATCCCAACATGGTGCAATTGGACATGACCAACGCCGTGATCGCAATCAGGAAGAAAAGGGGTATCCGTTTGAGAAACCAGAACATGCAGAAATTGTCCTTTCAGCCAGTTTATTGGTCGACTGAATTACTAACGTCATTCGGCGATTTCGGCAGTCCCCTCACGAGAACGTTGTTACTCGGCGGCCACGGCGGTCGCCTCACGCGCTTCCTGCAACTGCTTCGCCTTCGCTTCAACAGCGTCAACGATTTCCTCGACCATGGAGGCATTCCCCACCTTTCGGTTCGGCTTGCCAGCCGCATACATCATGCCGGATTCAGCGCCGCCGCCCGTGAAACCGAGATCGGTCATCGCCGCCTCACCGGGCCCGTTGACGACACAGCCAATGATCGAGAGCGAAATCGGCTCGGTAATGTGCGCAAGACGTTTTTCCAGCGTCTCCACGGTCGAGATCACGTCGAAGCCCTGCCGCGCGCAGGAGGGACACGCGATGATGTTCACACCCCGGGTCCGCAAACCGAGCGATTTCAGCATCTCGTAGCCCACTTTGACCTCTTCGACCGGATCGGCTGAAAGTGAGACCCGGATCGTGTCACCAATGCCCGCCCATAGCAGGCTGCCCATGCCAATCGATGACTTCACCGTACCCGTGCGCAAACCGCCCGCTTCGGTGATGCCGAGATGGAGCGGCGCATCCGTGGCTTCAGAAAGTTGCTGGTAGGCCGCAACCGTCAGGAACATGTCCGACGCTTTGACGCTAATCTTGTACTCATGGAACCCGAGGTCATCGAGGATACGGGCATGGTTCAGGGCGCTCTCGACCATGGCTTCCGGGCAAGGCTCACCATATTTCTCGAGCAGGTGCCGCTCAAGCGATCCGCCATTGACGCCGATCCGCATCGAACAGCCATTAGCACGCGCAGCCGCCACGACTTCGCGCACGCGCGCCACGGAACCGATATTGCCGGGATTGATCCTGAGGCACGCCGCGCCTGCATCAGCCGCCTCGATGCCGCGTTTATAATGGAAATGGATGTCGGCCACGATCGGCACGCCGACATTGCGAACGATCTCGTTGAGCGCCGCCGTCGAAGCCTCATCCGGACAGGAAACACGCACAATGTCGACGCCCGCCTCTTCCATCCGCAATATCTGGGCAATCGTCGCCGCGGCATCATGCGTCAGCGTGTTGGTCATCGACTGGACGGCAATCGGTGCGTCCCCGCCCACGTCGACGGATCCCACGCGAATCTTGCGTGACGTGCGGCGGTCGATATTTCGCCAGGGCCGAATTGGGTTGTGGCTCATGAGACTTGGGACTCCGTGCGGGTCTTTACAGGCCCTGATGTGGCGCGCACGAGGCCCCGCGTAAAGGCCTGAAGGTGTCGCGGCCTATCGTGTCGCCTTGCTGGCACCGTTTGATGCGACCGTTGGCGCGGCCATATCTGCTGCTTCGGCGAGTTTCTGGTCAACACTTACTGAGAATACCGCGCCCCCATCCGGCCCCAGCGGACCGATCACAGCGTCACCAATGCGCCACTGGAATGCCCCGCCATCCTTGGCCGAAACAGTCCAGCCGGCGTCCAGGCGTGGAAAATAATTTTCGCCAACCGCCATGATACGGCTGCGGAAGATCGTGCCGTCTGCGCCGCGCACTTCGAGCCAGCCCTGACGAGCTGCAACGAGTTCCAAGGGCAAATGAGTCGGCAGAGGCCGACTGGTACGGCTGGCGTCCTCGAAGAGGCTATGGCGGGCACCATTGACCGCCACAATTGCCGGGGCGGGCGCAAGTTCGGACGCTGGCTTGACCAGCTGCGTCAAGCCAATTGCGCCGCCAGCGACAAGGGCGAGGACAGCAGCCGTGGCGACCATGAGCGGCCATTTTGCCTTTGGCTGTGTGATTTCGCCAATCTTGGGG
Source organism: Hyphomonas sp. (assembly GCF_041689225.1). Lineage (GTDB taxonomy): Bacteria > Pseudomonadota > Alphaproteobacteria > Caulobacterales > Hyphomonadaceae > Hyphomonas. Next base: position 9,787 of record NZ_JBDNGN010000128.1, read on the forward strand.
ACGGGCGCTGAATTTCTCACCTCGGATACCGCACCGCATTCGAGCGTGTACTGGGCGATGACCTGGCTATCCGGCAGGCCAAGCTCAACGCAATAGGCGCGCAAATAGGGCGTCAGATATCCTTTGGGGATCTGGCCAATTTCCATGCGTTCGATCCACATGAGAAAGTCTTTGCGCAACAACGACTTGCGAGAAATGTCGGCGATATTCATTCCGAGCTCTTCGCGGACCCGGCGCAGGACCTGACCCATTCTCAGGCTTTCACCGTCGAATTCGCGGGACTTGAAGACTGCCATCGCGCGCTCACGCCGCGATGTGGCATCAGCCGGCTCTGGAAGCACCGCAGGCGCGCCCGATTCATCAAGGGAACGACCCGTTTCGTTTCCGAAAGAGGGCATATCCGCCTGCGATTCAGATTCTTGCGTATTGTGGGTCTCTTCGTGTCCCATATTCTTCCAATCCAGCCTTCTGTCAGGGGGTTCGCCCCATGGAGGAGCAAATACTGGTCCAGAAACATGGTGAATTTTGGACCAGTCCGCCTCACCCGTCAGACAATTCCACTCCATGATCCGCCGCCAAGGCTAACACTTGGTTACGGAACGCTGCGTTCGGCTCGCCCAACACCTTGAGAAAATCGTTCCGAAACGCCCCAAGGTCGACCGATCTTACCATGCGCTTGACCGGGCCTATGGCAGCAGCAGGCATCGAGAGCGCATGAAAGCCCAGAGCGAGAAAGCAAAGTGCCGAGAGCGGCGAAGCGGTCGCCTCACCACAAGCAGACATCCTGATCGAATGCGTCGTGCAGTCCTCAGAGACCTGTTTGAGAAATCGCATGCCTGCCGGGCTGACCAGATCGTAACGATCCGAGACTGAGGGCGTCATGCGGTCAGCTGCGAAGAAAAACTGCATCAAGTCATTGGTGCCGACGGACAGGAAATCCACTTCACCGGCAAGTTCCGACAGGCTGAACGCCAGCGCGGGCGTTTCCAACATGACTCCCACTTCGAGCTGGGAAGGCCTTTTTCCCGTTCTTTCCTCGCTCCATGCGACTTCCTTCATCAACAGGTCGCGCGCATCGAAGAACTCCCTCGGCACGGTTACCATCGGAAACATCACCGTCAGGGGGTCCGTACCGGCGGCCCTCACAAGCGCTCTCAGCTGGCGCCGGAACAGGCCTTTGTGATCGAGCGCGAAGCGGATGGAGCGCCAGCCCAGAGCCGGGTTCTCTTCCCGCGCCGTGTTCAATGCTGGCAGGACCTTGTCGCCGCCAAGGTCGACCGTACGGAAGATGACGCGTTTCCCGGCCGCACGGTCGAGCACACGTCGGTAGAGCGCCACCTGGTCGCCCAGCCTCGGAAGCGTCTCCGACACGAGAAACTGGAATTCGGTGCGAAATAGTCCCACCCCGTCAGCGCCAGCCTGGTCGAGCATGTCGAGATCAAGGTCGAGTCCGGCGTTCAGGTAAAGCGAGACATGCGTACCGTCACGGGTCTTCGCGGGCAGGCCACGCAAGGCGGCATAAGTTGCCTGACGCTCTGACCTCAGCGCAACCCGTCCCTTGTACGCATCGTAGAGGGAGTCATCCGGACGGATGTGAAGAGTGCCCTTTTCCGCATCGACGATAACCCAATCGCCTTGGTCGATCCGGGTCGTCAGGCCTTCGATGCCGCCCAGCGTGGGTATTCCAAGCGCCCGGGCAACGATCGCGGCGTGTGATGAAATCGCGGCCTCTTCCATCAAAATCGCGCGCAGGCCAACATTGGCATAGTCCAGCAATTCGGCTGGGCCGAGGCGACGGGCAACCAGCACGCTGCGCTCTTCACTGATCTGCGGCTTGCCGTCGTCACCTGCCAATACGCGCAACAATCGGTTGTCGAGGTCTTCGAGGTCATTTAGGCGTTCGCGCAGGTATGGATCGCGGGCGCTCTGCAACCGCGCACGGTGCTCGCGACGGGCCCGATCGACCGAGGCTTCCGCCGACAGGCCGGACCGTACGCCTTCACGCAGCTTTTCTGCCCAGGACGGGTCGTGAGCCAGCAGCCGGTACGTTTCCATGACGTCTCGTGGGTCGTCGCCCAATTTGGCGCCATCCAGCGCCATCATCTTGTCGATGGATTCCCTGAGCCCCTTCAACGCTTCGGTCAGCCGCAATGCCTCGAGATGCTGATCGGCGGCGAAAAACTTCGCCGCAGGCACGACGGGATCATGCAAGACCGCGCGCCCATATCCAAGGCCCTCACAAAGTACGCGGCCGGAGAGAGTGGCAAGATTGCGTTCACGTTTGTGACTATCGCCGTTTGAGATGTGCTCCGGGTCCATCCGGTCGACAATTTCAGCGAGGACCATGGCAATGGTCTGCAATGTGTCGATCTCATCGTCGCCATAGGCGCGCTCGGTCCGGTTCTGGACCGTCAGGACGCCCAGGACTCGCCCGCCACGCAGGATCGGCATGCCCAGAAAGGCGTGGAACGGGTCTTCGCCTGTCTCAGGGCGATAAGAAAAGGACGGGTGACGGGGGGCATCCTGAATGGCCATGGCTTCGGCCCGTTTGGCCACCAGGCCGACGAGCCCTTCATTCGCACCGAGCCGAGTCGTCGAGACGGCCTCGGGCTTCAGGCCCTCGGTTGCGATCAGAAGCAGTTCTCCGCCGGCGATGCGCAGGTAAATCGAACAAACGTCCGCCACCATCGTGGAGGCGATCAGCCTGACCACCTGATCCAGCCGAAATCGTGTATCACCGTCCTCCGCCATGACGTGGCGGAGGCGGTTCATCAGGAGACGCGTGGCCGGCAGGTTATAGGGCATGGTTCTCCTGAGTGTCGCAGTCGGATTTACACTGCGTCAAGTCCGAAGGCCGTGTGCAGGGCACGAACAGCCAATTCGGTATAAGGCGCGGCAATCAGAACGGAAATTTTAATCTCAGACGTCGAAATGACGTCGATATTGATGCCCTTCTCGTACAGAGCCGTGAACATGGTCTCAGCCACCCCCGTGTGGCTCTTCATGCCTACCCCGACGATCGATATTTTGGAGACGTCGCGGGTCACTTCCAGCCGGTCATAGCCGATATCGTCCGACATTTTTTCAAGCGTTTCCTTGGCGATCGGACTGTCGCGGTCAGTGCAGGTGAACACCATATTGGCCTTTTCCGGTCCGCGCGCATTCGCCTGGACGATCATGTCGACATTCACGCCGGCACGCGCCAGCGCAGAAAAGATCTTGGCCGAGACGCCCGGCTTATCGGCCACCCCGTACAAAGTGACCTTCGCTTCGTCGCGTGAATAGGCAACACCGCTAACAACCTGTTTTTCCACGATTTCATCCTCTGAGCAGACAAGGGTTCCGGGGTTCGGCTCGCCAGGCTTCAGGAAGCTGGAAAGCACGCGCACCGGCACATTATGGTTCATTGCAAGTTCCACAGACCGCGTCTGAAGGACCTTGGCACCGAGAGACGCCATCTCGAGCATCTCCTCGTAAGATATTTTAGGTATCCGCTGGGCTTTGGGCACCATGCGCGGATCAGTCGTGTAGACTCCATCCACATCCGTATAGATGTCGCAAACAGTAGCGTTCAGCGCCGCCGCCACCGCCACGGCGCTCGTGTCCGAACCACCGCGGCCCAGGGTGGCCACACGCTCGTCATCCGTGACACCCTGGAAACCGGCAACAACCGCAATTTCTCCCCGATCCACGGAATCCGGCAGGCCACTATTGTCGAAGCCCAGAATGCGCGCGCGACCATGGTCTTCGTCGGTTTTCAAGCGCAGCTGCCAGCCGAGCCAGCTGCGGGCCTTGAGGCCCCTGCGACGCAAGGCCAGCGCCAAAAGTCCCGCCGTCACCTGCTCACCGGAGGCGACAATCACGTCGTATTCGTCGTGAAACTGATCGCGCGGCAGGTCGGGGCCCGCTGCGCCTTCAGCATAGGCCACAAGCTTGTTCGTCTCGCCGGCCATGGCCGATACAACAACGGCGATGTGCTCACCGCGGGCCGCGCGGTAGGCCACAATGTCAGCCACGTTCGCGATACGCTCGAGATCGCCGACCGACGTACCGCCAAATTTCAGAACCGCACGCGCCATTTCGCCCCATATCCTATAAACCGAAGGGATTGCCCTTTATATGCGTCCTCATAGGGTTAAGTTCAGCGCGGATCAAACAGGAACGCCAGAGGATGGTAAAAACAATTGAAGGCTCGCGCGCAGCGCCTAGTACGCCGAGCATCGACGCTGACGAAGTCGCCAAGTTTTCCGCCATGGCCGCTGACTGGTGGAACCCCACTGGAAAGTTCAAACCCCTGCACCGGTTCAACCCCGTCCGGCTGAAGTTCATCCGGGACACCGCGGAAGCCCATTTCGGGATTCCGGCGGGCAAGCTCAAACCACTCGAAGACCTGCGTCTGCTCGATATTGGATGTGGTGGCGGCCTCGTCTGCGAACCCATGGCGCGCCTCGGTGCCAAGGTGACGGGGGTCGATGCGTCCGAAGCCAATATCAAGACCGCCCTGACCCACGCCCAGGAACAGGGCCTGGAAATCGACTATCGTGCGGGCACCGCCGAAGGGCTGATCGACTCAGGCGAGGCGCCATTCGACATGGTCCTCAATCTGGAAGTCGTCGAACATGTCGCCGACGCCCACCAATTCCTGATCGATACCGCCAGTCTTGTCCGGCCCGGCGGCCTCATGATCGTGGCAAGCCTCAACCGCACGGCTAAGGCGCTCGCCACGGCTGTGATTGGCGCCGAGTACATTCTCGGATGGTTGCCACGCGGCACGCATGACTGGTCGAAATTCGTCACGCCGGAAGAAGTGCGCACGGCGTTGCACGCTGCAGGAATGCAACCCGAACCCGCAACCGGCGTATCCTACAAACCTCTCTCGGGTTCATGGGTGCTATCCAACGACACCGCCGTCAATTTTATGGTCGTCTCCAAGAGGCCTGCCACATGACCGCACTTCCTGCTCCGAAGGACGTACTCGATTTCTGGATCGGCGAGGCGGGAAATTCCGCCGAGTCGGCGACGTCGAAAAACAAGATGTGGTTTGCCAAGTCAGCGAAGATCGACTCCGATCTTCGCAAGAAGTTCCTGTCCTTGCTCGAAACGCTGGCCGCCGGACCATTGGCCGACGATTGGTCCGGCCGTGGCGCGCGCGAACGGTTGGCCGCTATCATTGTCCTGGACCAGTTCAGCCGGAACCTGTTTCGCGACAGCCCCCGCGCGTTTTCACAGGACGCGCTCGCCCTTCGCCTGTGCAAGGAAGGACTGTCCCGTCGCGAAGACCTGACGCTCAGTGAGGCTGAACGCATCTTCTTCTATCTGCCCCTCGAACATTCAGAAGATATCGGCGACCAGACCCGCGCCGTCGAGATGTTTTCAGCGCTGCATAAAGATGCCCGCAGCGATTTCAGGAAACTAACGGAAAGTACGCTCGAATACGCCTATGCCCACCAGGCAGTTATCGAACAATTCCGCCGCTTCCCACACCGCAACGAGGTGCTGGCCAGGACCTCCACTTCGAAGGAACTTGCCTACCTTGCCAAGCCCGGCAGCGGCTTCTAGTCGAGTGTCTGGGGGCCGCGAGGGTCTAGGCTCTTGGCCACGTCCATCTGCATCGCGCGTGACAAGGGGTAGGTCCAGGATGCGTATGACGCGCCGAGATACAGCACCCCCGGCAACAGGCAGAAGATCATCAGCAATCCGTTGATCGCTTCGGGCGTATTCGGCTCGCCCGGATGGAACCCTGCCAACTGGCCTACCATCAGGTACCCGACGCCGAAAGCCAGGCTTGAGCCGATCTTGTAGGCGCTGGTCAGGATCGAATAATAAATACCGGCACGGTTTTCTCCGGTCCTTGAAGTATGCCATTCGACCACATCTGCCGTCATGGATCTGGTCAGGATGATCGGTGCGCTGAACGCGGCGCCGTTGATGACGGCCCCGACAAGCAGGGGCCAGAACCCGCCGACCTGTCCGAAAAAGAAGTAGAGGATATAGCTGAGCGCCGACATCATCGTCGCCGCGCGAAAGGCAACATTCTTTTCCGTTCGCTTCGCCAGCAACAACCAGAGCGGCATGGCCGCAACGGCCACGATAAAGAAGATCATCAGGATCAGGCTGGACTGGACACCGGTCAGCCCAAACACGTATTCGGCGACAAAAAGGTAATTCGCGGCAGTGACCGCGATGGCTGTGCCAGCCAGCAATTCCATCGCGAGCAAGCGACCGAACATCTGGTTCTTCAGGGCGGCCAGAATGGGCTTCAGCTCGAATTTCATGGCATGGCCCTGGTCCCCCGGCACGGGCCGGTCCGGCACGAAGAAGAATGACAGGGCGCCCGCCACGGGCAAGGAAACGAGCAGAACGACGCCCATCACGGCAACCTGCCCGAAACGATCGAGTTCAAATCCGAACAATGGCAACAGCGCCGGCAACGCCAGCAGCGTCAGCATGGACAGCGTGCTCACGATCTCTGGCCACAGGAACAGGCGGGAGCGTTCGTCATACGTCGTTGCGATGGCCGGCACCCATGCAGAACGTGATGTCTGCAGCAGCGTGAACCCGACATAGAAGAGCAGCATCCACCCGACAAAATAGGCCGGGCCGACGCCAGTGCGCGGCGGCATGTAGACAAAATAAGTCGCGATCGCGAGCAGCGGTATGCTGAGCAGGATCCAGTGACGCACCCGGCCCAGCGGACTCCGGTAACGATCCACCAAATAGCCCATGACGGGATCGGTAAAGACGTCCCAGAACCGCAACAGCATGAACAGGAGGCCCGTCATTTCCAGACCAAGCCCGACCTCATTGGCATAAAGTGGCGAGAGGTACACCGCCAGCGGCAGGCCAACGCCAGCGAGCGGGATGCTGAGACTCGAAAAGGCAAGAACGCGTGGCAGCGAGAGGCGTTGGGAAGATGGCTGGATCATCCGGCTAACGTGCCCAAGCTAAACGTGACGGCCAAGTCATTTTTTTACGCCCCTGCGCCTTGACGGGTGACGCGCGAGCCGCAACCGTTCCCCGTAATCGGACAAAGGGATGGCTGGACATGCTGAAAAAACTGATCTTGGGAGCGTTGGGACTGATCGTCCTGATCGTCGCAATTATTATCGTGCGCACGTTCACCTATGGCGGCGAGCCGGTCGGGCAGCGGGTGGAATTGCCCGATACCCCTGCAATTTCTGCAGAATCAGCTGCCTACCACCTGTCTGAAATCATCCAGTTCAAGACAGTCACATTGTCTGGTGGCGATCCCCGTCCGGGCCAGGATGGCGAATGGCTCGCGCTTCACGACTGGTTGTCTGAAACCTATCCTGCTGCTCACGCCGCCATGACACGCGAAATCGTCCCCGGCACATTAACGCTTCTCTACACTTGGCAAGGCAGCGACCCAGCGCTGAAACCGATCCTGCTGATGGCCCATCAGGACGTCGTGCCTGTGAATATGGGCACCGAATCCGATTGGACCGGCGCCCCCTTCGCCGGCGAGATCATTGACGGTTATATCTATGGTCGCGGCGCAATCGACGACAAAGGCAACCTTGTCGGCCTGATGGAGGCGGCAGACGCCCTCGCGGCCACCGGCTTCCAGCCGAAGCGAACCGTTCTTTTCATGTTCGGACATGATGAAGAAGTGCTGGGCTCGGGGGCTGAGGCCGGTATCGCCCTGCTCAAGTCGCGCGGCGTCGAACCTGAAATGGCACTCGACGAAGGCTTCATGGTCATCGATCCCTCGCCACTCACAGGCAAGCCGATGGGCATTATCGGGGTCTCAGAAAAGGGTTACGTGACCGTCAATGTCACGGCAGTCGCGCAAGGTGGGCACTCGTCGACCCCGCCCCGGAACTCCGCAAACGTCAATCTCGCACGGGCGATCCTCGCCCTCGAAGAGAACCAGATGCCGGCCGATTTCAACAAACCGCCTATCTCCGACCTGTTCCGCGCCGCAGGCAAGGACATGCCCTTCACCCAGCGCATGGCGATGGCGAACCTCTGGCTGTTCCAGGGGATGGTCGAGTCATCGCTCGCCGATAACGCTGCCGGCAATGCAATGGTCCGCACGACAACCGCGCCGACCATGCTGCGCGGATCTGCCAAGGAAAACGTATTGCCGCAGCGCGCTGTTGCAACGGTGAACTTCCGTGTACATCCCAATGACACACCAGACAGCGTGATTGAACATGTGAAGGCCGTCACGGCAGGCATTGAAGGAATTGAAGTCGAAACAGGCGGAGACGGCATCAACACCCCTGCCTCGCCTGTCTCGCCGACTGACAACCGCGCTTATGCCGTGCTGGCCAGCGTTGCCGAAGCGGCTGGCAGTGGCGCACCTGCCGCGCCGGGACTGGTGCTGGGCGCCACGGATTCGCGCTACGCTGCCGCCATCACCAGCAATATCTACCGGTTTGCCCCGTCCGTCCTCTCGCCGGCCGACCTGACAGGTTTCCATGGCACGAACGAGCGCATCTCCATCGAGAACATGGGGCGATTGTCGAAAGGCTATGCCCAGATCATCCTCGGCATGGACGGCCCGGACCAATAGTCCGGGCGTGCCGTATGGGCTGACTAGCTGACCGGGCCGGTGACGTTGTCGATCGGCACGACATAGTGGCGGGCGCAGAACTGGCAATCGATCACCAGGGTTCCGTCCGGTTCGACCATCTCGTGCAAGGCATCATCGGGCATCGACTCAAGTGTGCCGATCAGGCGCTCCTCGTTGCACGTGCAGCGATCAGTGAGGTCGACCCGGTCTTCCATCCGCACACCTTGTTCGTGAAACAGGCGGAACAGGAGATCAGGCACAGCAAGGTCGGGATCTACGAGTTCGGCATCGCTGAGCGTGCCGAAAAAGGCTTCGGCTTCACGCCACACTTCTGATGTGTCGCCGCGGGCTTCATCGCTTGCAATCCGCTGCACCATCATGCCGCCGGAGACCCAGATCGGCGCTTCGCCTTTCCGGTCAAGCTCGGCGACGGCCAGCTTGATTCGGCTCGGCACCTGTTCGGACTGGGTAAAATAGTCTTCGGCGCATTCCGACAATGTACCTTTTTCCAGCGGCACGACGCCCTGATAAGGCGCGACCGAGGGATCGTCCTGGATCAAGATGAGGGCCAGGCGTCCGCTCGGTCCGAACAGTTGCGGCATGTGCGGGGCAGCGCCCTTGTTGACCTTTTCAAGATGGTCCCAGCGATCAGCATCGAACTTGGCGTAGCCGCGTACGCCGCCATCGGTTCGGTATTCGCCGACCAGCATCGACACCGGACCATCGCCTTCGGCCTGCACGAGAATCCGCCCCTCGAACTTCAAAGAGGCGCCGACCATTGCGGCCAATGTCACGGCTTCGCCCAGTATGCGGGCAAGATGTGGCGGATAGTCGTGGCGGTGCAGGATCGGCGATAGGCTTTCAGCACCCATGCGAACGGCCCGGCCGCGCACGGGGCGCTGGTCGATCTGGAAGTTGACGACGAAGTCGCTGTCGGGACGGGCAGTATCGGGCATGGTTGGCTTTCGGACGGGCGTGGAAGGCCCCATGTGGCAGTCCGAACCCTTATCGACAAGGGCTGCGTGCAAGCGCTATCTGCGCCTGCTGCGAATCAGCCGGCCCCAAAGAGTGCACTGAGGGCAAAACCCACAATAGCCAAAATGATACCGCCGACCAGGACCCATATTAGTCCGGGCATGCGCCGGGCCTGACGGGCGTCCTCTGTGTCAATTTCCTGACGTTCGTCGCTGTGTGTGTTGTTGTCGATCATCAAAATGCTCCTGCAATCACAGCGCATGATGAACCAAATTGTTCCGTTTTATCGGTCAGGCCGAGCAGCTTCCTCCACCCAGCACGCAGAAGCTCGCGCACCAGGCATGGTTCAGCTTGACTGGAGCCGCTGTCGCTTCGGCCAGCGTGACACCGAGTTCAAACGCAGGATCGTCCACTAGCAGCGTACACGCCGTCACAGAGGCCCGCGTCGCGCCCTTGCGGCGGATGACCATGCGTTGGCTGGAACACATGATGTCAGCCGGGTCCTTGCCGAGAATCTGCCAACAAGCCGTGGTGATTTCCGGCGGGTCGTCGCGGGCGATCATTTCGGGGAAAAGGACGAGCTGTGACGCATCGGATGGATCGATCCTGAGACCGAGGCGCGTTGCCATCTCACCATAGGCGACGCGCGCATCGGTGTCGTCTTCGTGAAGTGACTGCCGCCCGGCGAGCGCGACCTGAATGCCCTGCCCTGCCAGCCATGCGAGCCCCTTGCTGGCCTCGGCGAAGGCACCATCGCCGCGCTCTGCATCGTGCAAAGCCCTGTCATAGGAATCGAGCGAGATGCGCAAAACCATCCGGTCACCGAAGCGAGCATGAATCGCCGCAAGACCCGCCTGGATACGTGGACGCATCATTGGACGCATGGCATTCGTCAGCAGCAGCAGGCGATGGCCACGCTCCAAAACCGCTTCCATGATCGCCAGGATATCCGGGCACATGAAGGGCTCGCCACCCGTGATGCCAATTTCCTTGGCGCCTTCGCCAAGCGCGTCGATCTCGTCAAGGAACGGCGTCACGTCCGACAGCCTCAGATAAACCAGCCGGTCGTTCGAGGGCGAACTCAGGATGTAGCAGTTCGCGCATTCAATATTGCAGAGCGTGCCAGTGTTCAGCCACAGCGTTTTGAGACCACGCCAATCGACGCTGGCACGGATCTCGCCCTTGGCGGTTGTGTGCGGATCGGCGAACTTCTCGCGAGGAAAGACTGTGTGAGGCATCGGGCCTGTCTAACCGCAGGCGACGCCAAAGCGCCAGCCGTTTCGCGCATAAGTGATCGCGCGTGAAGCGGCTACTTGTCGAGGCACCAGCGCAGGATCGCTTTCTGGGCGTGCAGGCGGTTCTCGGCCTCGTCCCAGACCAGCGATTGTGGGCCGTCGATAATGTCGGCATCCACTTCCTCGCCGCGGTGGGCTGGCAGGCAATGAAGGAATTTCGCGCCCCCGGCGGCGAGTTCCATCAGGTCCCCGGTGACTGCGTAGGGTTCGAGAATTTCAAGACGCCGGTCGCCATCCTGGTCGCCCATGGACACGAATGTGTCGGCAATCACGACATCGGCCCCGGCAACAGCTTCCTCAGCCGTTTCATAGAGGTCGATCCGCGCCTGCAGTTCACGCGCGATTTCGACATCCTCGTCGTCCGGCGCGAAACGTTGTGGCGTACCGATCGCCAGCGAGAAGCCGAACTTCGCCGCCGCATGCAGGAAACTGGCGCAGACATTGTTGCCATCGCCAACCCAGGCGATGCGGGCCCCGCGCAGGGTCAGGCCATTTTCCTCAAGCGTCTGAAGGTCAGCCATGATCTGGCAGGGATGAGAACGATCCGTCAGGCCGTTGATTACGGGGACGCTGGCGAACTCGGCAAATGTCTCGACATCGCTATGGTCATTGGCGCGGATCATAACGGCGTCGACATAGCGCGACAGGACGCGCGCGGTGTCTTCAATTGTCTCGCCACGGCCAAGCTGCATGTCACTATTGGTGGCAGTGATCGAACTGCCGCCGAGCTGGCGCATCGCCATGTCGAAGGAAAAACGCGTACGGGTCGACGATTTCTCGAAGATCATTGCCAGTGTGTGGCCTTCCAGCGGCGCGCCAGTATCGACCCTGCCTTTTGGCCACCCAGCCCGCGCCTTCTTGGCCCGATGGGCCTCGTCGAGGATCGCACGCAACTCAGCCGACTCGAGATGCCAGATGTCGAGGAAATGGCGTGGGGCCGGAGGTCTAGTCATCGGCGGGCGCTCCCGTTGGAAAAAGAAGCGCGGGAGATAGCGCGTTTCCCACTTCAGCGCCAGTGAACCGCCCGTTGAGGTAAGCTGGACGTTACCATGTCGCCATACTTTGAGAATGACTTGCACGTGCACTCGCGCTGTGCCACGAAGAAATGCGAATGATTCTCAAATCGATTGCCGGAGGTCTTCAACGATGTGCATACCCATAGATGACGCCGCGATGCTATGCTGGCTTAGACAGCAAGTGCGGGTACTGGAAGCCTGGCGCGAGGAACTCGCTTGTCGGCCCGAGATCGAAATCGCGATGGTGACGCGCCTCGAGCGGCACTACGCGTGGCTGACGTCGGAGATCATGCGGCTCGAAATGCCTGGTCGCGCCGCCTGAACTCCGCCCATGCCGCGGCGCGGGAACGGGACGTGCGTTTCCTCCCAGACGCCTTGTCCCGCGTCGCGGCACTTCTCTCACGTATTCACTGGCGAAGGATCGCCTGTTTTCCCAGTTCGGAGCCTCAGGCCCGCTTCAAGACCCGGACGACGAGCAGCAGGAGGACGGCACCTATCGTGGCATGGATTATGGCGCCGACAATGCCTGCCCCGAGGCTCACATTGAGGGCGGGGAAGAGGTAGCCGGCAATGAAGGCGCCGACGATGCCGACGACGATATTGCCAATGATGCCGAAACCGAACCCCTTCACAATGAGTCCGGCCAGCCAGCCAGCGACAGCGCCGATCAACAGAAAAACAATAAGGCTTTCAAGGGTCATTTTGCGTTTCCTCGCATATTGTCAGGCTGCACATGCGGCCATTTCATTACAGTGCGGGTCACTCTCGGCGCCTTTCGCCCCGCACGCCATCACGACCGAACGCAGGCCGGCTTGTCGCTCCGCCCGACACAGTGCGCCCCTCATCTCTCCACTGGCGAAGGCCCGTACTTTGCCCTATGTCACGGGCAAGCCCACCGGCCCCTCTAATCTCAGGAGAGACAGGACTAATGGACACCGTACTCATCATCGGCGCTGGCGCGGCCGGCTCTGTCGTCGCGCAAAAATGCGCCATGGACCGCGACACGTTCAAGCACATCACACTGGCCTCGCGCCGCATCGAGAGCTGCGAGAAAGTGGCAAAGTTGTGCAACACGCCGATCGAGATCGCGCAGGTCGATGCCGACAATGTTGCCGAGGTCGCCGCGCTCATCAACAAGGTGAAGCCGGACCTGTTGATCAACATGGCCCTGCCCTATCAGGACCTGCCGATCATGGACGCCTGCGTCGAGACCGGCACCAACTATATGGACACCGCCAATTACGAGCCACGCGAGATCGCCAAGTTCGAATACAGCTGGCAGTGGGCCTACCAGGACAGGTTCGTCGAGAAAGGCATCACCGCCATTCTCGGCTGCGGCTTCGATCCGGGCGTCTCGAACATCTGGTGCGCCTATGCCCAGCAGGAACTGTTCGACGAGATAGAGTATATCGACATCGTCGACTGCAATGCCGGCGATCATGGCAAGACGTTCGCGACGAACTTCAATCCGGAAATCAACATCCGTGAAGTGACGCAGGACGGGAAATACTGGAAAGACGGCAAGTGGATCGAAATCCCTGCCCTGTCGATCAAGTGTGACATCGACTATCCCGAAGTCGGCCCGCGCGCCTCCTACCTCATCTATCACGAGGAAGAGGAAAGCCTCGTCAAGAACATCAAGGGCCTGAAACAGATTCGCTTCTGGATGACGTTCGGCCCCGAGTACATCAAGCACCTTGAAGTGTTCAAGAGCATCGGCTTGATCGGGCTCAAGCCGATCAAGCACAAGGGGATGGACATCATACCGATGGAATTCCTGAAGGACCTGCTGCCCGTGCCGTCATCGCTCGCCGAAGGCTATACTGGAAAGACGTCAATCGGCGTGATCATCCGTGGCAAGAAGGATGGCAAGCCGATGACAAAGATGCTCTACAACGTCTCCGACCATGCCGAGACCAACAGGGAAGTCTCCGCACAGGCTGTTTCCTACACGACCGGCGTCCCACCCGTTTCCGGCGCAAAGATGTTCTTTGACGGCATCTGGAGCGGCAAGGGCGTGTTCAACGTCGAACAGTTCCCTGCGAAACCGTTCCTGGATGACGTCGCCAAACGCGGCCTGCCGACGACGATTGTGGACTTGGAGCCCGGCGCGCAGGATGAACTGTTTGCCGTGAAAACCAGATCTTCACCAAAGGCCTCATCCTGAGCGAAGTCGAAGGACGAGACTCGGGCGGAATGCGCTGCAAGCCTGCGCCCGCCCTTCGACTTCGCCCAGGGTGAACGCACCTCTTGAATGAGTCCAATGACATGACCTCTGCTTCCCTTCCCGAAAATATCCCCACTCCCGCCTTCGTCCTCGACGTCGCCCGCCTCCGGTCCAACCTCGAGACGGCCCGCCGCGTGCGTGAGGAGGCCGGTTGCAAAGTGCTGCTCGCCACCAAGGCGTTCGCGATGCCCGCCGTGTTCCCGATGATGCGCGAGTATCTCGATGGCACCACGGCGAGCGGCGAGCATGAAGCGATCATGGGCCACGCGGAATTCGGCAAGGAAGTACATGTCTATTCGCCAGCCTATACGGAAGACGAAGTGCGCCGCCTGACCAAGGTCGCCCAGCACATCTATTTCAATTCGGACGAACAGCTCATGCGCTTCGGCGCAATTGCTCGGGACGCGAGCTGCAAGGTCGGCCTGCGGGTGAACCCCGGCTATTCCAATGCGACACTCGGCGGCGACCTCTATAACCCCACCGCCCCCGGCAGCCGCTTCGGCGAAGTACCCGCCATGCTGGACAGCGTCGACTGGTCCGGCGTCGACATCTTCCATGTCCACGCCCTATGCGAGAGCCTGCACGAAGGCTCGGTCGGCCTGATCGAATTCGTGGCGGACAATTTCGGAAAATATATCGAACAGGTCTCCGCCGTGAATTTCGGCGGCGGCCATTTCCTCAACAAGCCGGGCTATGATGTCGATGCGCTGATCGCGGCCATCAAGGCGTTCAAGGCGAAGTTCGACGTCGAGGTCGTTCTGGAGCCCGGCGCGGGACTCGTCGTCAACACGGGCGAACTGTACGCCACCGTGCTGGCCCTTCACCGGAACGAGATGGACCTTGCCATTCTCGACGCCTCAGCCTCGACCCACATGCCCGACGTTCTGGAAGTGCCCTACCGGCCCGATATCATCGGCGCGGGCGAGGCAGGCGAACTCACTCACACCTACCGCCTCGGCGGCAAGACCTGCATGACCGGCGACGTGATCGGCGACTATTCCTTTCCCGAACCGCTCGTGCCCTGCCAGCAGCTGATCTTCACCGACCAGATGCACTACAGCTTCGTCAAGACCAACACGTTCAACGGCACGCCGCTCGCCAACCTCGCCGTGCGCTGGGAAGACGGCGTCGTCGAACCGCTGACCGATTTCGGCTACGAGGAATTCCGCCGGCGCCTGGGGCGCTAGGCGCCACCTTCCAGATGGTTCATCTGGTTATTGCCAAGTGACGGGATGCGCGCCCGCGCCATAGCGACCTGCTCAAGGTCGATATCGCCCCAGATGACTCCCGGTTCGTCGCCATCAGCCTCCGCAAGTATCTCCCCCCAGGGCGAGATAATCAGCGAGTGGCCGAATGTCTCGCGGCCATCTGCGTGCTTGCCGCCCTGCGCAGGAGCAATCACGAAACAGCCCGTCTCGATAGCGCGCGCCCGCAGCAACACATGCCAGTGCGCCTCGCCGGTCACGCGTGTAAAAGCTGCCGGGGCTGTCAGTATCTGCGCCCCGGCCTGTGCCAGCGTCCTGTAGAGCGCCGGAAAGCGCAGGTCGTAGCAGATGGTCATGCCGATGGGACCAATGGATGTTTCCGCAAGCACTGCTGACGTGCCCGGCCGGTAAGCGCGGGATTCGCGATAGGTCTGGCCATCACCGACCTCGACATCGAACATGTGGATCTTGTCGTATTGCGTGATGATCTTGCCGTCCGGCCCGATAAGGAATGACCGGTTGGCAAACCGGTCGTCACCCTCAAGCGTCACGGCGATGGAGCCAAGCAGCAGCCAGACGCCAAGCTCGACTGCGAGCGCCCGGAACGCCGCCAGCGTCGCGTCATCATCCTGCGCCACGACCTTGGGCCGCGCCATACCCGGCCGGATGTCGAGCAGGCTGGTCATCTCCGGGGTCGCGATCAGCATAGCGCCTGCCGCGGCCGCCTGGCGCACCAGACCCGACGCAGCCGCGATGTTCGGCGCCACTTCGGTACCGGATCGCATCTGCACACAGGCGGCTCTGAGACGCGTCATACGGACCTCAGGCCAGCAGTACCCATTCTGTCAGCGCGGCATCAATTATGCCCGTCGCTTCCCGCACGTGTTCATCGGTAATGATCAACGGCGGGGCGAGGCGCAACACATTGGCCCCGGCTACACCCACGAGGAGGTTATTCTCGCGGCACAGTCCCTGTAGCGATTTTGGGTCCGCTTTCATTTTGAGGCCGGTGAGCAGTCCCTTGCCGGTGACGCCTTCCACCTTGTCCGGGTGGCTGTCGGCCAGACTCTTCAGGCCCTGAGCCAATGTGCCGGAGACACGACGCACTTCGGCAAGGAAATCCTCGTTCGCGATGATATCCCATACCGCGTTCCCGACGGCCATAGCGAGCGGATTGCCGCCATAGGTCGACCCGTGGCTGCCGGGCTGCATATGCTCGGCGCAGGCTTCGGTCGTCAGGCAGGCACCAAACGGAAAACCGCCGCCAATACCTTTCGCGGCACATAGGATGTCTGGCTCGGCGCCCTCGACCCAGTCATGCGCGAACAGTTTGCCGGTGCGGCCCATGCCGCACTGGACCTCGTCAAGGATCATCAGGATACCATGCGCGTTGCACAGCTCGCGCAGACCGATCAGGCATTGGTCTGGCATGGCACGCACGCCGCCCTCTCCCTGAACAGGTTCGACGAAGATAGCGGCTGCGGTTGGGCTGGCGGCCGCTTCTTTCAGGGCTTCATGGTCGCCCCATTCGAGATGAACAAAACCCGGGAGCTTCGGTCCGAAACCTTCCAGATATTTCGGGTTGCCACCGGCATTGATCGCACCGAGCGAGCGACCATGGAATGCACCCGTGAAAGTGATGATGTCGATGCGTTCTTCACGTCCATTGGCCCAGTGGTATTTGCGCGCGGTCTTGATCGCGCACTCGACCGCTTCCGTGCCGGAGTTCGTGAAGAAGACGCGGTCGGCGAACGTGTCGCGGCAAATCTTGTCGGCCAGTTGCTCAGCAGCAGGCACGCGAAACATGTTGGACGTGTGCCACAGCTTGCCGGCCTGGTCACGCAGGGCATCAACCAAAGCCGGGTGGGCATGGCCGAGTGCCGTCACTGCGATGCCCGCAATGAAGTCGAGAGAGCGTGTGCCGTCTTCGGTGAAAAGGTATGGCCCTTTTCCTTCGACGAACACCTCTTCCGGCGGGCGGTAGACGGGCATGATGTGCTGGCGTGGATCGGTCATGAATGCTCCCTGCGGTGCGCAAGTGTGAAGTGGTGGCGATACGCTTGGCGAGACGCTCTTGGGAAGTCAACTCATGCGCCGCCGATCCCGGTAAATTGTCGGCCGGGCGCAAGGCAGGTTGGTCCTCCGCAAGCGAATCATTCGGGGCGTCTTTTGGCGATCCACCAGAAATGGAACCGTCTTCTATCCCAGCGACAATGGCCCGCTGGTGCTTTCGGACAGGAGCACCACTCAGTTTACGAACGATCATTCGAACAAGGGTCGTGGCAACCCGGCCACGCGCCCGTTCGTTCGGACTACCGTCGATTCCAACGACTCCGGCAAGCGCATCTGAACGTATTCAGGTGATGCCAGCCAAACAGGTGATATCTGACGATTACAAAATATTAATTGAAAAACGATAACAGTTGTTGACGATTACCGATAATCACATATTGTTAATCGGTAATCAAAGGCGGTCCGGGCACAATGTCCAAAACGCCCCCTACCTCACCTGAGCCGTTGTTTCGGTTCGTCTTGGCTCTCACACTGCCACGTGTTCCCCTGACACACGGCGGAAGACTCGACCTGAACACACCTCCAAAACGGAAAGAGGCGCAAGACCTGAAACAGGATCTCGCGCCTCTCCACCGTTTGCAGCGTTTCCTCCCAGAAACTTGCCTATTCATACGGCACGAGTTTCACACATGTGTCAAGAATGTGTTCAACAAATTTTTGGCGTCCGAGGTTGAACGCGGTTCTATCCGTTCCAGGAGGCGCGAACATGAGGCCCGCGCGGCCTCGCTCCAGTCCGCTGTCGGCGACAGCGCGAACGAGGCTTCGCTCTTGAGAATTACGCCATCATCCAGGATTTTCAATCCGTTCGCGCGCAGGGTCGCGCCCGTCGACGTTATATCGACAATGACGTCAGCTGCCCCGGTTGCTGGCGCCGCTTCCGTCGCCCCGGCACTTTCGACCAGCCGGTATTCTCCGACCGATTTGGCCGCAAAGAACCGCCGGGTCAGGCGCATGTATTTTGTTGCCACCCGCAGGCGCCGATGATGCAGCTTGCGAAAGGCCGCGCCCGCAGCTTCAAGATCAGCCATCGTATCGACGTCGAGCCAGGCCTGCGGCACCGCGACGATTACATCCGCACCCCCAAAACCAAGCTGCTGGACAACCCGAAAGTCACTTGCGCCTTCCGGCGCCAGGTCGTGCAACAGGTCTTCACCCGTCACACCAGCGTGCAGGCTGCCCTCGATCAACCCTTGCGCAATTTCACGGGCGGACATGAGACGCATCTCAACCTCGCCCAGCCCGGAAATCTCGGCCTGGTAACCGCGCTCGCCGCCAATCTGGCTGACGGGAAATCCGAGTTCCGAGAGCCATTGTTCGGTCTTTTCCTTGAGACGACCCTTGGATGGAATGGCGAAGGACAGCTTGCTCATGACATGCTCTCCCGTGCACGGACGACCCGGTCGGGTCGCACGACACCGCCGATGCCCGAAACTTTCGCCCGGCCACCCGACAGGCCCGCGATCAGGCCGTCATAGCGCCCGCCTGACGCGATAGGCTGACGCTCGCCGAGCGCGCCCGCGAAGGTCTCGAAGACAAAGCCGTCATAATAGGTGAAGCGCCGCCCGAAGCCGGACCGGAACCTGCCCGCCTCGCTCACGCGCGGCACTGCTGAAATGATCGTGTCCACGCGGCGCGCCAGGCGTTCGATCACAGGATCGACGGCTGCAAGGCCGTGCTCACGTGCGATGCCCGAGAGCACTACGGCTGTAGCTTGCGCAGCGCAGTTCACACTTGCAAGCGCAGCAATCGCCCGACGCGCATCTTCGGGCACGCCGCCGGCGTCTGCTGCAGCGGCCTTGGCCTTGAGGCCGTCGACAATCTCTGCCACCGAGCGTGTCCCGATCATCGGGATTGCACGGTCGCGAATGGCCGCAAGATACATTGTTTCGGCTGCGTCCGGGGCGGCATCCGACAACCGGTGGGCCAGGTCGACCTCCGGCGCCGATGGCGCACCCGCCAGCAACTCGGCCACGCCCCCTTCTTGACGGAAGGCGCGCTTCAGGAGCTCTGCTGTCACCCCCGCGAGCCCCAGCGCATCCACAAATGCCGGAAACACGGCGAGATCGCCCATGACCATGCGCCAGTCATTGATGCCGCACGCCGCAACAGCCGACTGCACGAGTGCGAACGCGTCGGCATCCTCCTCAGGCGTCGACGGGCGTCCGAACCGTTCAAAACCCACTTGCGTGAATTCCATAGGGTCATCCGGCGAGGCCGGCAGGCGGAAGGCCCGGGCCGCATAGTTGTAGGCTTCGGGACCGTTATCGCCGGAGGCGAGACGCTCGGCTTCCAGGCCCGCCACCGGCAGGGTGAGGTCCGGACGCATCACCATTTCATTACCGCGATGATCGGTGAAGACGCAGAGCCGCGCGCGCACGGCTTCGCCAGAGAGCTCGAGGGGAATGTCAGATGCGAGAACGTAGGCGGGGTCGACCGACCGCGCACCCGTTCGCGCAAAGACTGCGCTCGCCGCTTCGACAACCTGCTCCGGCGTCATCCCTGCGCCTCGACGATGCGGCGGACAGCGTCCACCATTTCCGCGCGCGGCACTTCGATCTGGCCTGGCCGTGCTTCGCGATATTCCTCATTCGACTGGATCGCCTTGGCTTTGAGCACGCCCATTTCGAGGTCCTTGATCGTGACCGTGCCCTTGGCGAGTTCATCACCGCCAACCATGACCACGGCAGGGGCGCCGCGACGATCCGCATATTTCATCTGCGGGCGCATGCCCGAAGGGCCCATATAGGCTTCGGCCCGGAGCCCTGCGCGGCGAAGGTCTGCCGCGATCTCAAGCGCCACAGAAGGGTTTTCCTTGTCGAGGTTCAGCACCACGACCGGACCGTCCAGCTTCGTCGTTTCGCCCATGATCGCCAGCGCCGAAGCAAGTCGTGAAATACCTATGGAGAAGCCGGTCGCCGGAACTGTCTCGCCAGTGAATCGGGCCACCAGGTCGTCATAACGCCCGCCACCGCCGATCGAGCCAATGCGGTATGTCTTGCCATCGTCACCGACGACTTCGCGCAGCAATTCAGCCTCATAGACCGGGCCGGTATAGTATTCGAGGCCGCGTACGACAGACGGGTCGATGACGACATCGCCTTCCGGCGTACCCAGCGCTTCCAGCGCCATCGCGATGGATTCAAGTTCGGCAAGGCCGGCCTTGCCTTCTTCGCTATTGCCTGCAGCCTTCGACAGGTTCGCGAGTGTCTCCACCCGGGTCTTGGCGCCCGCCTCGGCAAAGGCGAGCACGGCTTTGACTTCCGTGTCCCCAAGGCCTGCGCCCTTGGTGAAGTCGCCACTCTCGTCGAGGCGGCCCTTGCCAAGCAGGTCGGCCACGCCGCCCGAACCCAGCCGGTCCAGCTTGTCGAGCGCGCGCAGGATCGCGAGACGCGTGCCCGCAGAGGCCGCTCCCACACTTTCGAGTACACCGTTCAGCAGGCGGCGCGTGTTCACGCGGATGACGAATTCACCGGTCTCCATGCCCACCGCGCGCAGGGCTTCGGCGCCCATCGCGACCATCTCGGCATCGGCATGGAAGCCGGGCGCGCCGACGGTGTCGGCATCGCATTGCCAGAATTCACGGAAGCGGCCGGGGCCTGGTTTCTCATTGCGCCAGACAGGGCCGGCCGCATAGCGCCGAAAAGGGCGGCCAAGCGTCTGGCCAGCCTCGGCGACAAACCGCGCCAGCGGCGCCGTCAGGTCATAGCGCAGGGCCATCCATTGCTCGTCATCGTCCTGCAGCGAGAACACACCCGCATTGGGACGGTCGTCGTCTGGCAGGAACTTGCCCAGCGCATCCGCATATTCGAACGCGCCCGTTTCCAGCGCCTCGAAGCCCCATTGGCGGTAAACGGCCGTGACCTTCTCGACGAGTTCAGCCTGCGCATGGATCAGCGCCTCGCGCTTGTCGGGAAAACCGCGCGGCTTGCGGGCGAGATCCTTGCCGGTAAGGGGGGCATCAGACATGAGACGGGGCCTTTGTGAGTTCCGGCGCCCGCACTAGCGGACAGGGGGAGCCGGGGCAAGGCCGATCAGGGCTAGCCCCGGCCGGGCATGCCTTCCCGGCGGGGGATCAGCTTGAAGATGCCTGTGCCCCGCATCAGCAGCTTTTCGCCGGTCCAGATACGTCCCTCGACGGTCACAATATCTTCCGCCACACCAACAACCTTGCCATTGCCCTCGACAAAACTGCCAAGAGTCGCCCCGGACAGGAAATCGCACATCAGGCGGATAGTGACCCACCACGTGTCCTCATTCTTCTCCACCGCGCCGCCCCAGGCCATGTCGGCGAAGGTCATCAGCATGCCGCCATGTGCGTTCATCATGCCATTGGTGTGATGCTCCTCGACCTTGAAGGCACGGGTAAGGCCAGTCGCATCCCGCTTCTCGAACAGTGGGCCGACCTGTCGGCCAAAGCCGCGGTGCCAGGGCAGGTGCACATAGCCTTCAGGGATTTCGAATGTCTGGCTTCTGGTAAAATCATCGGTCATGGAATGCGGAATAGCGCCGTCCGAACCGATTTGCCAGCCCGTTTGCGACGATCCTCAAAGTCCGGCGGAGGAGAGCGCCGCCGCCTGCCGCGCAGCGACAGTTTTCACGTCAAAGCCTTCGAGGCTTTCCTCGAACAGGCGGTGATAGTTCACTTCCGCTTTCAGGCGCAGGTAGGCCGCGCCAAGGCCGATCGCCGCCCGGTCCATGAAGACGAACTCGCGGGGAATTTTCACCGGGCCCTTCTCCTTGAGCAGGCGGCGGACCTGGAACGCTTCCTTGCGGCCATATTCGCCTGCCGACACGCCATCGGCGACACTGCGCACCCGGTCGTCTAGCAGCGGACCATAGATGAAGCGCGCCCAGATATTCAGCACCTCGACCAGTTCGCGAGATAGGTTCTGGAAGCCCCATTTCTCATACGCCGCATAGGCGGCATCGAAATCCTCCGCCAGCATGGCGCGGTAGAGATCGACCACGCCTTCCACGAAGGTTGGCGGGAACACGCGGATGCAGCCGAAATCCAGCAGGTTGATGCCGCTGCCGCCGCCGGTGACTTGGTAATTGCCGAGATGTGGGTCGCCATGGATGACGGCATGGCCATTGAACGGACCCCACCAGGTCCAAAACAGCATTTCGGCGATGTGGTCGCGGGTTTCCTGCGCTGCGCCCTCGAAGGCATCGAGGCGCTCGCCGTCCAGCCAGGTCATCGTCAGGAGGCGATCGGTCGATAATTCCGGCACGGGTTCAGGCACCTGGACGAAGTCCTTGTCGGTGAGCATTCCCGCATACAGCGCCATATGCTTCGCTTCGCGCCCGTAATCGAGTTCCTCGCGGAGACGGTCGGTGACTTCGCCGACCATCTCGGTGAGATCGATCGATCCGTCCATGCGCTTGAACAGGCCGAGCATGGCTTTCAGCTGACCGACATCCGATTCCACCGCGCTCGACATGTCCGGGTATTGCAGCTTGCAGGCGACGCGCCGGCCATCATGCATTCGCGCGTCGTGCACCTGGCCCAGCGAAGCCGCGTGAGACGCGTCCTTCCGGAACGTGTTGAACAGTGACAGCCAGTCAGGGCCAAGTTCCGCCCGCATCCGGCGCTTGACGAAGGGCCACCCCATGGCGGGCGCCTGCGCCTGAAGCTGGCCAAGTTCAGCGGCATATTCGGCTGGCAGGAAATCCGGGATGGTCGACACCATCTGGGCGACCTTCATCAATGGCCCCTTGGAACGCCCCAGCGCGGCGGCCAGCGCCTTCGCGATCCGCTCGTCGCCCTGATCACCGCCAAACAGGGAATTTGCCGCGAAGCTGATGCCGGCGCCCGACAGGTTCGCGCCCACTTTCGCCGTTCGCGCGAGTCGCCCGCTCAATCGGTTGCGTTCCGGATCGGGCACGTCGGGCGTATCGGTCATACATGCGATATAGGCGGTTTCCCGCCGATTGGCAGGTGCGACATTTGCAAAAGACCGGCGCGGCAGTTGCAGCGGCTGCGCTAGTAAGGCAAGTCTGATGCCTGAACGTGCTGGAGGCCGCCCCATGAACCCATCTGCAAACTATGATGTCGTCATCTATGGAGCCACCGGATTCACCGGCCGCCTCGTGGCCGAGTACATGAATACCACCTATGGCGTCGGCAAGGACGTAAGCTGGGCCATGGCCGGGCGGTCGCTCGACAAGCTCAAGACCGTGCGCGACGAAATGGGCATCCCGAAATCCGTTGAATTGATCGTCGCTGATGCGTCCGACCCGGCGTCGCTGGACGCCATGGTCAAGTCCGCCCGCTGTGTCCTGACCACGGTCGGCCCCTACCAGCTCTACGGCACGCCCCTGGTCGAGGCCTGCGCCACCAATGGCACTGACTATGTCGACCTGTCCGGCGAAGTCGCATGGATGCATGACATGATTGCGGCCTACGAAGACACGGCGAAAAAGAGCGGCGCACGCATCGTCTTCTCGTGCGGCTTCGACTCCATTCCTTTCGATCTTGGCGTCCTGTTCCTCCAGAACGAGGCGATGCGCGAGTTCGGCACCCCGGCGGTCCGGGTGAAGGGGCGCATGCGCAAGATGAAGGGCACGTTCTCCGGCGGCACCGCGGCCTCAGGCCGCGAGAGTATGGCCCGGGCTATGCGCGATCCCGCCGTCATGGCGGTGTTGCGCAATCCGTTTTCGCTGACCGGCGGTTTTGAAGGCCCGGACCAGCCACACGGCATGTCCGTGCAAGAGGATGACGATTTCGGTTCCTGGGTGGCTCCGTTCATCATGGCGCCGATCAACACCAAGAACATTCATCGCTCCAACGCGGTCATGGGCCACCCCTATGGCAACGACTTTGTCTATGACGAGATGATGCTGACGGGTCCCGGCGAGGCCGGCAAGGCAGCGGCCGAGATGGTTGCCAAAAGCAACACGATGGGCGGAGACGACGGTCCCAAGCCTGGCGAAGGCCCGTCGAAAGAAGAGCGCGAGGCCGGTCTGTATGATTTCGCCCTACTCGGCATCACCAAGAACGGCGATCGCCTCAGGGCCACTGTCACGGGCGACAAGGACCCCGGTTACGGATCGACCTCCAAGATCATTTCCGAAGCGGCCATCTGCCTCGTCAAGGATTGCACCGACCTCGGCGGTGGCATCTACACGCCTGCTGCTGCCATGGGTCTCACACTGGTTGGCCGGCTAGAATCGCATGCCGGATTGACGTTCAACATCGACAAATGAGGCAAAAGGGTGACAAGCGCCCTTTTTTCAGGCTATAGCGCCCGCGTCCGCTCCTGATCGCGGTCGCAACCTGAGAGTCGTTCACCGCCTCAACCTCGCCGGCCCCGAAGGTCCGGCCACGCGCAGCACCCAAAAAATCAATCAATCCGGCAGCTGCGACCAGAACGCCAGCGCCAAAGGCCGGGATACCGGTCGCAAGAAGGATACGTCGCCCCATGTCGTACAATACACTGCTGACAGAGTCTGACGCCGAAACCGGCATCGCCATCATCACACTGAACCGGCCAGACCAGCTCAACGCCCTCAACGATGAGATGATGACGGAACTGACCCATGCCATCGACCGCTTCGAAGCGGACAAGGATATTGGCTGCATCGTCCTGACCGGCTCACGCAAGGCCTTTTCCGGCGGCGCAGACGTTCGCGAAATCATGGACCAGGATTATCCCGCCGCCTATTATGACGACCTCATCACCCGCAATTGGGAGCGCGCATCGAGCGCCCGCAAGCCACTGATCGCGGCCGTAAGCGGCTATGCCATCGGTGGCGGCTGCGAATTGGCCATGATGTGTGACATCGTCATTGCAGCTGACTCGGCCCGTTTCGGTCAGCCGGAAATCCGCCTCGGCGTGATGCCGGGGGCTGGCGGCACGCAGCGACTTGCGCGGTTTGTCGGCAAGTCCAAGGCCATGGAACTCTGCCTGACCGGACGGATGATGGAAGCTGCAGAAGCCGAACGCTGCGGCCTGGTTGCCCGGGTTGTACCGGCAGACGACCTCATGGAGGTTGTGCGTGAGATGGCACGTACCATTGCCGCGATGCCGCGTGCTGCAGCCATGATGACGAAAGAGGCCATTAACGCCGCATATGAAACCCCCATGTCGCAAGGCATCCGTTTCGAGCGTCGTCTATTCCAGTCGCTGTTTGCGACCGAGGACCAGAAGGAAGGCATGTCTGCCTATGTCGAGAAACGCTCGGCCCACTTCAAGGACCGCTAGGCTGCCAGCAGCCGCCTGAGCAGGGCCGCTATTCTCTTTATTGCAAAGTGTTGTTAACCTTGGACCGCTCAGGGGATGGGGCGGCTTTGCAGCGGGGAACAGCTCATGGCGGAGGTAGGCGCAGTCTCAACGAGCCTGATTATCAGTGTGCTTGTGGCGTTGCTCGTGATTGGCGGCGCCGTCGCCGCCCTGGCCTACAAGGCACGCGGCCCGTTCATATTGCCCGCGGATGACGACACCTACCTGGTTCGCGGACCCGACGGACGCATCCACGCCCTCACAGCAGACATGAAGGTCACGGTCGACGATCCGCGCATTGTTCAGTTCCAGCACCGCCAGCACCTGCGCTTTCCTGTTTACGATCCGCGGTTCAGTTCGCTCGCGCATGACCATCTGGTGACCGATGCGGGCGCCATCTCCCTGCGCATCCATACGACCACGCCCTTCCCTTTCACGGCCGTGACCAATGACGGCCACGTGGTGACAGTCACCCCATCCGTAAGTTTTTGCGTCAATCGGGACCGCGTGACGGATCTCGCCCGGCTGGGGGATTTCGGCGATCAGTTCGAACGGCGTATCCGCTCGGCCTTTTCCGGTGCGATCGGCAGGCGCAAGGACGAACAATTGCGCGAAAGCCATCACGAGATCGAACGGGAAGTGACCGAAGAGCTTGCCGGGATGGAATCTGGCACAGGAGGTCTTGGCGTTCCGCTGGGTGTCAGCGTGTTCGAGGGAAGGTTCAGCTATCGTGATGGATCGACCCTTCCCAGCGACGTCGTGGTGGCCCCAAATGCAATGGCGTCGGACGGTGGTGCTATCGGTACCGACGCTACCGGTGAGGCCACAGTGGCGCCCCAGCGCTTAGCGCTGGCGCAGACCGCCCAGCTCGGGGAGGTCGGTTCGCGCGACATAGAGACGCCCGGTGCAATGCAGTTTCTCGGTACAGAACTCGACAAGCTGCTCGACCAGTTCCGTGATCGCAGCCCCGAGCAGATCGCAGCCCTGCTGAGCCTGATGGAGATGCAAACCCGTCAGAATATCGTCTCGATGCTCAGTAAATCCGGCGGACTTGTCGTATTCTCTGCGAAGGAGCTGGGCTTGGAAGGCAACCAGGCGCTGACCGAGCGGATGAACGAGATGGCTGCCGAGACCAAGGAACCGCCGGAAACCGAGTAGCGGCGGCCCGCTGGAGCAGTTTTCTGTCAGCCCCCAGTTGACGCGTTCGCACCGTTTATGTATGCCCCCGCCTTCAGCTTGAGGGAGGTCTCCTTCGGGCTTCAGGAGTTAGATATGGCCAATACCCGTTCCGCCAAGAAGATGGTCCGCAAGATTGCGGCTCGTACCGAGGTCAACAAAGCGCGCCGCTCGCGTGTGCGCACTTATGTCCGCAAAGTCGAGGAAGCCATCGAAGCAGGCGACAAGTCTGCCGCCCAGAACGCCCTGCGCGTTGCACAGCCCGAGCTGATGCGCGCCGTCACCAAAGGCGTCATGCACAAGAATACGTCGTCCCGCAAAGTCTCGCGCCTCTCGGCCCGCGTCAGCGCAATGGGCTGAAGCCTTCCCGGCTTCGAACCCCGATGACAAAACAAGGCCCGCCCGGCTCACGCCCGGCGGGTTTTTTCTTGCGGCGAATTTAGGATCCAAGGCTCGCAAAAACGTCCCGGAGATGGTTTCTTCGAATGGGTCCTCTTTTGGTTCTTTTTTGCATTTTTGCGCGTTCCCGGGAGGCAGGTCTGCAAGAATGGGTCGGCTTTGTTAGGTGCAATATTTTATCGCTAACAAAAACCGGAATTTCACAGCCAATTACTCATAGATGGTGTTGACAGAACATTAGCGAACGATTGCGCTGAACGACTCACTCACAAAAAAAATACACAAGATAAGCGGCTGATTTTGATGAAATTTTGGTCACAGGGCCCAAGAGTCAACTGGCCAATACCGGTTGTCAAAAAAAAGATACACTTGTCAGAAAAACGGCAGGAAGTTACTTTGGGGATACCAGCTAATAGCTCTCCCTGCACGGAGTACTTACGGGGCCCAGATAGTGATCTGGAGGGAGAGTTGCGTGCCTGCTGGTCAGGACGAAACATAACAAGAAAATGGGGCTCGGCGATGGACCGAAATACACTTTTTGATTCTGAGCATAGCGTAGAGTTTTCGGGCACGGAAAAAGTCAACAATCTCCCAGGCCAGGCCATCTGGCAGAAGGTCCGGGAGACGCTCGCAACCGTCTTGAACGCAACCGACTATGATCGTTGGATCGAAGACCTGCGCCTGATCGCAGAAGTCGATGGCGAAATGGTGATCGCGGCCCGCGACCCCCTCGCCTATGACCGCGTCGTGGCTGAGCACAAGCGGCTTATCCAGCGTACATGGCGCGACCATGATCCCGCCCGCCGTGGCATCCGACTGGAGTGCTGGCGCAATGCCCGCGCCGAAGTGCGTGACCTCGTCTCCGATCCATGGGCAGAAGCCGCTCCGGCGCCCCAGCCGGAAGGTGCTGCGGCCACTGGTGACGATGGCGGCAAGACGACAACCGCAACCGGCGCGAGCGGTGCGCCCAACATGACCTTCGAAACACTGGTTACCGGTCAGTCGAATGAGATCGCTGTGCAACTCGCCCAGCGGATTGCTGCCGGGCAGACTGTGGGCACCTTGACGACGCTGATCTATGGCCGCCAGGGCACCGGCAAGACGCACATCCTTCTGGCCTTGAAGAACAAGGTCGAGGCGCAGGAACCGGACCGGGTCGTCGTCTATCTCACGGCCGAGGAATTCATGTCTGCCTACCATGATGGCGTGAAGGTGAAGGACACGAGTGGACTAAAGAAGCGCCTGCGGTCGGCGACGCTGCTGCTGATCGACGACCTGCACCGCATTGCCGGCAAGCCGGGCACCGAGACAGAGCTTTACCAGAACATCCGTGAAGTCACCGGTAATGGTGGCCTCGTGGTCCTGGCGGGTGATGAGGCCCCCGGCGACGTGACCGGTTTCGGCCCCCGCATGCGGGCAGAGCTGAAAGGCTCGATCGCCGTCGAAGTCGGCCTGCCGGATGCCGACATGCGCCGCGAGATCCTTGTGCGCCTGGCAGCTCACATCGAAGCGGGTCATCCAGACTTCGTGCTTACCGACGAAATGATCGCCCGCATCAATGCCGGCATTCGTGGACCGGGCCGGGAACTCACCGGTGCAATCTGGAGCCTTTACACCGAAGCCGGTTTCGGAGACCGCGCGCCGACCATGGAAATGCTCGACCGCGTGATCCGCCGCCATCAGGGAGAAGTCAAAGTGCCCACGATCGAACTCGTCAAACGCGCCACCATGAAGGTTTTTGGCATTTCCAAGAGCGATCTTGAAAGCCCATGCAAGGCCCGCGCGGTTGTCTATCCCCGTCAGGTCGCAATGTATGTTTGCCGTGAGAAAACCGGCAAGTCGCTTCCCCAGATCGGTCACAGCTTCGGCAAGCGGGATCATACGACGATCCTCTACGCCCACCGGAAAGTGTCGAAGAATATCGCGACGGATCCGGAACTTGCAGGCGACATCGCACGTGTCACCGAAGCAATCTTCGAACTCCAGGCGGCCGGCGCGAACTAGAACCGCCAGGTTGCCCTTGGGCATCGCCGGATCGGCGCTTGGCTTTTCCGCCCGATTGTTTAAGGGTTCTTAGCCCGCTCTCCACTGGAGGGCGGGCTGATTCTGCCGCGGGCCACCTGCCCGGCCGGCACGGACCAGCCAAGTGAATTTGATCAGGAAGACAGGCGCACCGGGCGCCGGTGATGGACGGACCAGCAGATGAAACTTACCATTGAACGTAGCGATCTCCTCAATGCTCTCTCGCATGTGCAGAACGTCGTCGAGCGCCGCAACACCATTCCAATCCTGTCGAACGTATTGCTGCAGGCCAGCAAGGGCGAACTGAAGCTCACGGCGACCGATCTCGATATTGAGGCTGTCGACAGCGCCGACGCAAAGGTAAGCCGCGAAGGCGCCGTCACGGCACCTGCCGGCACATTGTTCGACGTTATCCGCAAGCTGCCAGCTGGCGCCGAAATCGAATTGGAAACCCAGCCCGACAACCAGCGCCTGGCGATCCGCGCCGGCCGGTCGCATTTCGAATTGCCGACCCTGCCCGCCTCCGACTTCCAGACGATGAGCGGCGATGACGGCGCGACGGCCTTTTCGGTCAATGCGAAAGACCTTGCCCGCCTGATCGACAAGACACGGTTCGCCATCTCGACCGAAGAGACCCGTTACTACCTCAACGGCGTCTACCTTCACGGCGCCAAGAACGAAGACGGCAAGGCCGTCCTGCGCACCGTCGCCACAGACGGCCACCGCCTGGCCCTCGCCGAGATTGCGGCCCCGAAGGGCTCTGAAAATCTCGAAGGCGTCATCGTGCCCCGCAAGGCCGTGGCCGAAGCGCGCCGCCTGATCGACGCCGTCGACGGCGATGTCGATATCGAAGTGTCCGATACGAAGATCGTTGTTCGCGCCGGTCGCGCGGTGCTGACCTCGAAACTGATCGACGGATCCTTCCCGGACTATGCCCGCGTCATTCCCAAGGGCAATGACAAGAAGCTGGTCGTCGACAACAAGTCCTTCGAAGCCGCCGTTGACCGCGTCTCGACGGTCTCGGCAGAACGCTCGCGTTCGGTGAAAATGTCGGTGTCTGACGGCAAGTTGACGCTCGCCGTCAGCCACGCGGAGACGGGCGCCGGCAATGAAGAGCTCGAAGCCGAATACAGCTCCGACGCGATGGAGATCGGCTTCAATGCCAAATACTTGCTCGATATCGCCGGGCAGATTGAAGCCGACACAGTCGAATTCATGTTCAATGATCCGGCGTCTCCCGCGCTCGTGCTCGACCCGTCGGATGACAGCGCACGCTACGTACTGATGCCGCTGCGAGTTTAACTCCGTGATCCTGGCCCTGCACCGCCGCCGGTTTTTGATCGGCGCGATTGCAACAGCCAGCCTCGGCGCATGTGCATCACCAGAGGTGCGGAACAACACAATGTATGGACTGATCGGAAAATTCACCTCCACAGACGGCGATCGCGATAGTCTGTCGGCTATCTTGCTGAATGGCCCGCGCGATATGCCCGGCTGCCTCAGCTGTATCGTCGCCAATGATCCCGGCGATCCCAACGCGCTCTGGATTGCGGAAGTATGGGACAGTGCAGACAGTCACAAGGCCAGCCTCGGGCTTCCCTCTGTCCAGGCCGCCATCAAGGAAGGTCGGCCCCTTATTGCCAGCATGCAGCAGGTTGCCGAAACGGCGCCCTTGGGTGGCCACGGGCTGACCGCAACATGACTTCTCGGCATGCTGGAAACTTATGACCGCGCTCACCCGCCTCTCGCTGACTGACTTCCGCAATTACGCGTCTCTTTCCCTGAACCTCGATGGCCGTCACGTCTGCCTGTTTGGCGCCAACGGTGCGGGCAAGACCAACCTGCTCGAAGCTGTCAGCCAGCTTGGCCCTGGTCGCGGCCTGCGCTCCGCCACGCTGCCGGAAATGGTCCGCAAGGATGCACCCGGCAGCTGGACCGTCGCCGCCACGCTGGCCAATGACCAGAAGATCGGCGTCGCGCTCGAAACCGGCTCAGGTGCCAAGCGCAATGTCCGCATCGACGGGGCGTCTGCCACCGCATCCGATCTGGCCGATCTTGTCCGCATCGTCTGGCTGACGCCTTCCATGGACAGCGTCTTCCGGGGCGGCGCATCGGACCGGCGCCGCTTCCTCGACCGCCAGGTCATGGCGCATGTCCCGTCCCATGGCCGCGCCGCCAGCCGCTATGAACAGGCCATGCGCGAACGCAACGCCCTGCTGGAACGCGGCCATGTCGACCCGGCCTGGGCCGATGCCATTGAGGCCCGCATGGCCGAAGCCGGCGCCGAGATCGCGATCAACCGCGCACATGTCCTGGAATCCCTGCAGGGCGCGATCGAGGCCCGGCCCGAAGGCCATTTCCCCAAGGCCGATCTCACGCTGGAAGGCGACGCCGAACAGGCCGCCCTGCGCGGCGACGATTTCAAGTCGATCTTCGAGACGCTGGCCGAGACGTTCCGCACCACGCGCCGCCGCGACATCGCCGCCGGGCGTACGATCGACGGCCCGCACCGCTCAGACCTGGTCGTCATCCACCGTCCCACCGGCGCGCCCGCACGCGATGCATCGACCGGCCAGCAAAAGGCCCTCCTGATTGGCTTGATCCTCGCCTCGGCTGGCGCCTT
Source organism: Hyphomonas sp. (assembly GCF_041689225.1). GTDB lineage: Bacteria > Pseudomonadota > Alphaproteobacteria > Caulobacterales > Hyphomonadaceae > Hyphomonas. The sequence goes on from NZ_JBDNGN010000128.1 coordinate 41,559, forward strand.
GCGCGCAGGCGGCGATGGCCCGGCGGCCCTGCTGCTGCTCGACGAAGCCGCCGCCCATCTCGACCCGGACCGCCGCGCCGCGCTCTATGACGAGCTCTGCGCGCTCGGCGGACAAGCATGGCTGACCGGCACCGAACGCTTCCTGTTCGAGGCCTTTGGCGACCGCGCCCAATGCGTCCGCGTCGAAGACGGCACCGCCAGCGTCGAGGCCTAGTCGACCGTCGCGCCGCTGGCCCATTCCACCAGCATCGGATTGACCTCCGCGTGACGCTGGTAGTTCAGGCCATGCGTCCCGCCCGCGATGATCCGCACGTCCGCGCGCGGGATCAGCGGCACCAGTTTTGCCGCGCTGGAAACCGCGATGGTGTCGTCCGCATCTCCGAACACGGCCACGACCGGTATTTTCGTCTTGTCGGAGACTGTGCTGAACAGGCGGGCCCGGTCCGACATCGGGAAATGCCGCATTGTCGACAACAGGGCTTCGCCATAACCGCGGAAGTCCAGCTGTCGCGCGACATCGCCCTGCAGGCGGTTGGCCGGATCAAGGGCGCTTTCATCGAGTTGCGAATTGCCCAGCAAGATGCCGCGCCCGAAGACACGCCAGATCCAGTCGCCGATCACCGGCACGCGCACCAGCTTGGCGGCGCCGCTGTTTCCACCGGTCACATCCAGACCCGCAGGCACCAGCAGGAAAATATCCGACACGCGTTCTGGATGGCGCCCGGCAAACGACATCACGATCGGCCCGCCCATCGACAGGCCGACAAGACGTACCGGCTCCGACAGGCCGAAGCCGTCAAGCAGGTCCATCAATTCACGGTCGTAGAAGGCTTCATCATAAGGCCCCTTGGGCCGGTCAGACCAGCCGCGCCCGAAATGGTCGTAGCGCACGACCCGGAACCCGGCATCGACCAGCGCCGCCGCATTCTGTTCGAAAATGAAGGACGGCGTCGAGAAGCCGTGCACCATGACGACAATCTCGCCATCGTCGGACCCCTGCACCAGATAGTGGAGCGTACCGCCCGACACGTCGAGAAACGCGCCCGGCGCCTCGGCCCGGGCGTCCGCATCCAGGACCTTCAGGTTCCGGCCGGCCCACCAATACGTGACCAACAATACGGCGGCGACAAGGCCCACCGTCCACAGCAGCAGTCTGACCATCAGTCCATCCCGTTACGCCCCAAGCGGGGGACCCATCATTGCATTTCGCTTACCGGTGCATATCGAGCCAAATCCTGAGTTTTTGCAAGTCTGGAATGAGCGCATCCACGTCGGCCGATGACAGGACTGCCTGCAGGTCGGCTAGTCCCGGCCCTGTAGCGGCCAATGCAGCCTCGCGGGCGCGCCGTCCGGCCTCCGTCAGCGTCACGATCTTCGCCCGACCGTCTGCCGGATTGGCGCGCATGGAGATGAACCCCTTGGCCTCCAGCCGCTGCAGTGTGCTGGTCATCGTGCCCTTGGTCACCTGAAAGGCCGCCGCGAGCCGGGCGGGCGACCAGTCGCCATCCAGTCGCACCAGATGGTTCAGCAGGCCAAACTGCGCAACGGTCAGCCCGTGCGGCAACAGCCGCTCCAGCCGCGCACTCGACAACTGGTTGATGATGCCGATTTCGTTGAGCAGCAGGAACAGCGCCTGCTGGCTTTGGGACAATGCGTTCATGCGGGGACTTTCACGCGATCAGGTGGGTTTCCATCGGCCAGCGAGGCGTGGCCATGATGGGTTTGGCATACCCTACCCTGACCAACATCTGAAGCCTCTGGCCGCCGCCGATCAGGTCATGCACTTCGTCATACAGGTCCGCCATTTCCGGATATTCCTGCAATGACTGGCTCCAGGGGTGGATCGAGACGCCCAGCGATGTCGCTGTCAGGTTCATCCGCGCATACGCGCGCCCCGCATTGATCTGGTCGGTGCGGGTCTGATTGCCATTGGTCAGCCAGGCAAACCCCCGCGCCGACATTGCCAGCGCTTCAAACATGTTGAGCCCCTGCTGGAACCCTGCGGATGTCTGGTCGGCCAATGTCTCGCGATTGACCATCCCGATCAGCTTGCCGGCCGCGATGAACGCCCCCTCAAGTTCAATCCCGTCCGGATTGGCCGCCACTTCCTTCGCGCCGATGCGCATCAGGTCGACACTTTCCTGATTGGTCGCGGGTGTGTTCATTTCCATCTGATGGGCCCGCCAGGTCAGGTCGCGCAGCGTCTCTGCCATCGGTGTGTTGCCGATGGTGGTGGCAGACACGCCGAAGTCGCTGCCTGCCTGCATCATGGCCGCCAGTTTCTCAGCCTCCACATCGCGGGCCTCATACGCTTCCTTGTTCGACCGCCGCGCCAGCACGTGCGCAAACAGCGGGTCGGGCCCTGCCCCGCCCGGCACAAACCGCACGCTCGCCACGGGCCGCGCGTCCAGCGTTGCCATGTCCTCGCCATCCGGGAACAGCGTGATCTCCGTGCCATAGCTGTCTTCGGCCGCCGCCAGCGCCAGCAGCTCGAGGAACGCGCCATGCCCGATAACGATCTGGCGGTCATACGGGTCGGTCGCTGGCAGGCGGCGGTCCAGGTCGCAATACAGCGTCAGGGCGTCGTCGCCGACGAGCCGCACCAGCCAAGGCTGGCGATTGTGGGGGTTGGGCGCGAGGATCGCGTAGGACAGGGCACGCCGGCGGAATTCCGTCTCCTCGCCCGCCTCGCGCCACGGTGCCCGGGCCGACCGCGACGGGCCGTTCGCGGCCACAGCCGCCATTACGCAGCCACCCCCCACCAGTTTCAATACCCCTCGACGCGTTGCCATCGTCTTTCCTTCCTATTTAGTTCGATGCCATACCTTTTGGTTCTACATCAAACTAAAGTCAATCACGGGCGGGGAGTGGATCATGACGCCAGTGCGGTCTAGGTAGAGATCAGACCCCTATCCGGAGACATGCCCCATGAAGACCCGCGCCGCCGTTGCCTTTGAAGCCAAGAAACCCCTCGAAATCGTCGAGCTGGACCTCGAAGGCCCGAAGGCCGGTGAAGTGCTCGTCGAAATCATGGCCACCGGCATCTGCCACACCGACGCCTACACGCTCGACGGGCTCGACAGCGAGGGCCTGTTCCCGAGCGTGCTCGGCCATGAAGGCGCGGGCATTGTCCGCGAGGTCGGCGCAGGCGTCACCAGCGTCAAGCCGGGCGACCATGTCATCCCGCTCTACACGCCCGAGTGCCGCCAGTGTAAAAGCTGCCTCTCAGGCAAGACCAATCTCTGCACCGCCATCCGCGCGACGCAGGGCAAGGGCCTGATGCCGAACGGCACCAGCCGCTTCTCCTACAAGGGCCAGACCATCTTCCATTACATGGGCTGCTCGACCTTCTCGAACTTCACCGTCCTGCCCGAAATCGCGGTTGCGAAAATCCGCACCGACGCGCCCTTCGACAAGGCCTGCTATATCGGCTGCGGCGTCACCACCGGCGTCGGGGCCGTGACCAACACGGCCAACGTCCAGGTTGGCGACAATGTCGTCGTCTTCGGCCTCGGCGGCATCGGTCTCAACGTGCTGCAGGGCGCGAAGATGGCGGGCGCCGACAAGATCATCGGCGTCGACATCAATGACTCGAAAAAGGAATGGGGCGAGAAATTCGGCATGACGCATTTCGTCAATCCGAAGAACACGAAAGACGTCGTCGCCGAGATCGTCGCCCTCACCGATGGCGGCGCGGACTATTCCTTCGACTGCACCGGCAATACCGATGTCATGCGCCAGGCCCTCGAATGTTGCCATCGCGGCTGGGGCACCTCGATCATTATCGGCGTGGCCGAGGCGGGCAAGGAAATCAGCACACGGCCTTTCCAGCTGGTCACCGGTCGCAACTGGCGCGGCACGGCCTTCGGCGGCGCCAAGGGCCGCACCGACGTGCCGAAAATTGTCGACTGGTACATGAATGGCAAGATCCAGATCGACCCGATGATCACCCACGTCATGGGCCTCGAAAAGATCAACGACGCCTTCGACCTGATGCATTCAGGCGAAAGCATTCGCAGTGTGGTCGTGTTCTGATGCAGGAATATCCTCTCAGTTGGTTGCCAAGATGGTATCAATCGCAATGCGACGGAGATTGGGAACATTCGTTCGGCTTAAAAATAGAGAGTCTCGATAATCCGGGCTGGAGCGTGCACGTCGATCTTGAGGGCACGTCTCTTGAGACGCGCGATCTGCAGGCATTGAGTTTGGACCGTTCTGAAACAGACTGGTTGCACTATCGAAGGGAAGCTATGCAGTTTTTTGGTGCGTGTGGATCCATGAACTTATCGGAATTGCTGGAATGCTTCAGAAGTTGGGCCGAAGGCGGGATAAAGTTTCCTCAAAGCGACAAGTAGCAATCCCTGTCCAACAAGTGCGAGGTGACCTTCGCCAGTTACTATAAAATCAAAAGGGAGAAAAAATGTTCAGTCACGTAATGATCGGCACCAACGATCTCGAAAAATCAAAAAAACTCTACGACGCACTGTTCAAGTCGATTGGTGGCCGCGAGGCGATTGTCGATCCCAAGGGGCGCCTGATCTATATTCACAATGGCGGCACCTTCCTCGTCACGCCGCCCATCGACGGCCAGCCCGCCTGCCATGCCAATGGCGGCACGATAGGCTTTGCAGCGGATTCACCGGAACAGGCCGACGCCTGGCACGCGGCCGGCATCGCCGCCGGCGGCAAGCCGATTGAAGACCCGCCCGGCTGGCGCGAAGGCACGGGCATGCGCCTCTACCCCGCCTACCTGCGCGACACCGACGGCAACAAGATCTGCGCCATGCATCGCGGCTAGCAGGGATTGAGATAAATGGTCCCGGTCGACCTCTACTACACCCATCCCCGCCTCGCTGGCATCTACGATCTGGGGAATGCGGGCGCGGAAGACCGGGACTTCTACCTCTCCCTCGCCGGGAACAGCCCGCGCGATATTCTCGACCTCGGCTGCGGCACCGGCCTTGTCTGCGCCGCCTATGCCGCACGTGGCCACCGTGTGACCGGCGCTGATCCCGCGCGAGCCATGCTGGACGTCGCACGGTCCAAACCACATGGCGCGTCCGTGGAATAGGTCGAAGCGACTGCTGAAGGCTTCCGTTCGCCGAAGCGCTTCGATCTCATCATCATGACCGGGCACGCCTTTCAGGTCCTGCTGAAGGATGCGCAGGTCACTCAGGCCCTCGCCAATATGGCCGCTCACCTGAAACCGGATGGCCTCGCCGTATTCGAAAGCCGCAATCCCGCCATCGACTGGGACCGGGCCTGGGCCCGCGAGCGAACGCTGCAATCGCCGGACGGCACGCAGATTCTCGGCTCCCGCCGGATCATTTCATCCGATCCCGACGCGGGACTGATCACCTTCGCGTGGGACTATGATTTCGGCGACGCGGTCCTAACCTCAGAAAGCACGTTGCGTTTTCTGCCGCACTCCCGGATCATGCACCTCGCAGAACAAAGCGGCCTTGGCCTGCGCGGATGTGCTGGGCGACTGGGACGGCGCACCGTTCCAGCCAGACAGGTCGCGTGAGATGATCTTCAAATTCCGCCGGGCATGACGCCGCCCGCAATCGAAGGACGCCCGCACATGATCAAATATGCAACGATTGGCACGGCCGTCGCCGCACTCGCCGGCTGCGTCTCCGTCGACGTCGACGACACCAATTTCGCCACAAACGTCTCCCACTACGGCGGCATGACTGTTGGCGGCGTGGAACTGCCCTTCTCCAAGGCCGTTATAGTCGGCAACACGATCTATCTTGCCGGCGAAGTCGGCATCGATCCGGAAACCGGATCGATCGCGCCCGGTGGCACCGGACCCGAGACGACCCAAATCTTCGCAAATCTGGAGCGCACCTTGAACACATTCGACGCCGACCTGTCCGATCTCGTCAAATGCACCGTATATCTCGGTGACATGGAAGACTATGGTAAGATGAACGCCGCCTATGCCGCCGCCCTTCCCGATCCCAAGCCAGCCCGAGCCACAGTCGGCGTCTCGGGCCTCGCCGTTGGCGCGCACCTGGAAATCGACTGCATTGCGGTGACATCATGAGCGAGAATATCTCCGCCGACTGGAAGCTCCAGCCCCGGTTCGGCCAGACAGACACGGACTTCACCCATTACGCGATGGTGGCCGATGGCCGCGTCGTTGAGCCGAACGCCGACTTTAAGACCGAAGCCGGCCCATCGGTTCTGTCAATGAAAGCCTGGGCGAAAGATCCGGACGAAGCCGGCGATATGATCGTCGCGATCAGCAACCATCTCGGCTTCAAGATCGCGGACAAGGTCGATATCTACGCGACCGACCCTGACGCCCCGCCCAAGGACAAGCCCTTTGGCTACGATCTGAAGTTCACGCCTTACGCTGAACCGGACGCGACGCTGCAGTAAGCAAAGTTGCCGCTAGTCCAGCTTCAGCCGGAAATCCCGCCGCGCCAACCGTGCGGGCAGCCTGAACTCCATCAGTGGTGAGCCACCCACCCGGTCCAGCAACTCCGCCAGCCGCGCCTTCGCGCCATCGTCCATCGTGTCGATTGCGTCGGTGACGGCCTGCAGCCGCCACAGCGGGAAGCTGCGCGCCGCGCACTCGCCGTCAAAACCGCCGGTCTGGAATTCGACCAGTCCGAATCCGCGCGGCACATCCGCCCCGGCACCCGCCGATTTCGCCCAATTTTCGAACAGGGCCGCCGTCTCCACCAGCGTCGGCATCTGTTCGGTCATTTGCCGACTGAGGATCGGCTCCAGCGTTGTCGGTACGGCGTCTTCGGGCAAAAGGTCACCATCGCCCGGCGCGCCCGACTGAACCCGCCGCACATAGTCTGCCACTTTCGGTGCCAGCCTTTCCATGATCCGGCCGCTCTCCGGGTCGCGCAGCAGGTGCGCATAGAGCGGACCGTTCAGCGCGAAATCGCCCAGCGATGCCCGCCCGCCCAGCACATAGGCATGATGCCGCAAGTGTTCGGTCATGTCCTTCAGGAAGGCATCATAGGCCGCCTCGACACCGGGGATCGTGTCCTCGTTGACGCCCAGCATCGGCACCGCACTCTTGAAACGCTCTCCATTTTTCTTGCCGATCGCATATTGCTCGGCGGGAGGCGCGTCCGGCGCCGACATCCGGCCGAACTCGCCATAGGTCCAGTCCTCATTGTAGTTCCAGCGATAGTGCATCGCCGGGATCACCAACCACTCGTCCGCAAACAGGTCCAGCAGGCGCGACACGACCCGCTGCACCGGCCCGTCAGGAATGGCGCGCGGCCGGTCCGGCATCTGCGCTTCCACCGTTTCGATGATGTCCGTCGTATCCTGAACCACGTCGCCGCCCGCCATTTCGACGACGGGCACCACCGGCCAGCCGACCTTTGGCAGGATCACGTTCTGGTAAACGTCGCGCGTCGCCGGCCGCTCCTCGAAGTCTGCTCCCCGCCAGCGCAGGTAGGCCCGCGCCTTGCCCGAAAACAGGCTGACCTCCGAGCCGTACAGAACGTATGCCGCCATGCCTTGATCCTCCCGCCCGGTTCGGGCCATGCTCCGCGCAACATCAGGAGCGCTTCGCAATCACCCTAAACACCGTCTCCGAATGGACAAGCTTTGGCGGCCTCGTCAGCTTGCATGACCATGCGTCAGCCCTTCTCGGCTGCGACATGCGCTTTGCCGTCTACACCCCGCCGCAGGCCAAGGACGGCCCCGTACCGGTCCTCTGGTATCTCTCCGGCCTGACCTGCACCTGGGCGAATGTGATGGAGAAATCCGGCCTGCAACGCGCCGCCGCCGAACACGGCATCATGATCATCGCGCCCGATACCAGCCCGCGTGGGCCCGGCGTGCCGGATGATAAGGCCTATGACCTTGGACAGGGCGCCGGCTTCTACCTCACCGCCACCGAGCCGCCATGGGACACCCATTTCCGCATGGACCAGTACATCACGAAGGAACTGCCCGGCATCATCGAAGCAAGCTTCAAGGCCGACATGACCCGGCAAGGCATCTTCGGCCATTCCATGGGCGGCCACGGCGCGCTCACGCTCCACTTCAAGCACCCGTTCACCTACCGGTCCTGCTCCGCCTTCTCGCCGATCACCAGCCCGGCCCGCGTACCCTGGGGTGAGAAAGCCTTCACCGCCTATATCGGCCCGCCCTCGATTGCCTGGGAACAGTATGACGCCACCGAACTGGTCCAGAACCGCCAGACCGATGCCCATCTGTTGATCGATACCGGCCGGGCCGACAGCTTCCTCGAAACCCAGCTGAAGCCCGACATCTTTATCGAAGCCTGCGAGCATTCCGGCCAGGCCCTGACCTACCGCCTGCACGACGGCTATGGCCACGACTATTACTTCATCGCCTCATTCATGGACGATCACATCGCCCACCATGCCAAAGCCCTGAAAGGCTGATCGCCATACCCTGCTCCCGCGGGTCGACTACACGCTCAATCCCTTCTGAGGCGAATGTTGGCCGCTGTGGTATTGCGGCCTGAAACGTGCAATGAGCAGCCAAACCGCGCGCCCGCCCGATCGCGGACGGCGCGCTGCGCATGGATTCTCCGCGCACGCCCTTGAAAGACAAATGCTAAATGACTGATATGCCCCTCGTTCCTCCGGCCCTTGCCGAGGCGCTCGCCACACGCGGCTATGAGACCCTCACGCAAGTGCAATCGGCAGTGATTGCACCGGAACTGGCGGGCAAAGACCTGCTCGTTTCCGCCCAGACAGGCTCCGGCAAGACCGTCGCCTTCGGCCTCGCCATGGCCGCCGACCTGCTCGGCACCGAGTCCAAGTTCGCCAATGCCGACGCTCCGCTCGCCCTGATCGTTGCCCCAACGCGGGAACTGGCCCAGCAGGTCGCCCGCGAACTGCAATGGCTTTACGCCTCCACCGGCGCGCGCTTGGCCACCTGCGTCGGCGGCATGGACATGCGCGAGGAGCGCAAGGCGCTCGCCCGCGGCGCCCATATCGTCATCGGCACGCCGGGACGCCTCGCGGACCATATCAAGCGCGGATCGCTCGTCACGTCAGACATGCGCGCCGTCGTTCTGGATGAAGCCGACGAAATGCTCGACATGGGCTTCCGCGACGAACTGGAGCTCATTCTCCAGGGCACGCCGGAAACGCGCCGCACCCTGCTCTTCTCCGCTACTGTGCCCAAGGGCATCGCCGCCCTCGCCAGCCGCTACCAGCGCAATGCTGTCCGCGTCATGACCGAGGCCGAGAAATCCCAGCACGTCGACATCGAATACAAGGCGCTGCTCGTGGCCCCCGGCGACGAAGAGAACGCCATCGTCAATATCGTGCGCCATTCCGACAGCGAGAGCGCGCTGGTCTTCTGCACCACCCGTGCTGCCGTCAACAAGCTGATGAGCCGCATGGGCAATCGCGGCTTCCCCGTGGTCGCCCTGTCGGGCGAACTCAGCCAGAAAGAGCGGACCAACGCCCTGCAATCCCTGCGCGATGGCCGTGCCCGCGTTTGTATCGCCACCGATGTCGCCGCCCGCGGCCTCGACCTGCAGAATCTCGGCCTTGTCATCCATGCCGACCTGCCGCGCGATCCGCAGACCCTGCTTCACCGTTCGGGCCGTACAGGCCGTGCTGGCCGTAAGGGCGTCAGCGCCCTTTTGGTCGCGCCCAAGGGCCGCCGCCGGGTCGAACGCCTCCTGCGCGACGCAAAGATCGACGCGACATGGGGCAAGCCGCCCACGGCCGAGGAAATCAACGCGCTCGACGACGCCCGCCTGCTCGCCGATCCGGCCCTCAGCCGACCGATCCATGAGAGCGAAGCCGACATGATCGCCAAGCTGCTCGAAACGCATGGCGCCGAACAAGTCGTCGCTGCCTTCCTGCGCAAGAACCGCGAAGGCCGCTCGGCCCCGGAAGACCTGCGCGACGTCGACGACCGCGCCCCTGCCACCCGCAAGGACCGCGACGACTGGACCGACCGCAATGACAGCGGCCCGCGCGAGCGTCGCCCGCATGTCGAGCGCAAGGGCTTCGAGAACGCCGCCTGGGTCTCCCTGAACATCGGCCGCAAGAAAAACGCCGAAGCCCGCTGGCTTTTGCCCATGCTGTGCAAGGCAGGTGGCCTCAGCCGCGAGGATATCGGCGCGATCCGCATCAACCCGTCCTCCACGCATGTGGAACTGACCAAGGAGGCCGCCGAGCGCTTCTTCGCCACGCTGGGTGAGGGTGCCTCGCTCGAGAAGGGCATTCGTGCCTTCCCGCTGGACGGCGCTCCGGCCCCCGAGGCCCGTGAAGCCCGCGACGATCGCCCCCCGCGCGGCCCGCGTGCCCCGCATGTCAAACCGCACCTGAAACGCGCCAAGGATGTTCAGGGCGGCAACTGGAACCCGGATGCCAAGAACCAGGGCAATCCCGGAAAGCCGAAATGGGAAAAGCCCGCCACGGCAGAACCCTCGCTCGGCGACTACATCCAGTATGACAGTCCGAAAGACAAAAAGCCCTTTAAAGGCAAGCCCAAACCGGGCGGCGGCGCAGCCGGCGGCAAACCGGGTTTCAAAGGTAAGCCAGCCGCCGAAAAAGGCGCAAAACCGGCAAAACCGCTCAAGAAAACGCCCAAGCCGGGCTGACCGTTTCGCCTGCCCTCCAATGCAGCAAAAACACCCCTCACAAGCCCCTGTTTTCATTGCGGAAAACAGGGGCTTTTTTGCACTGCAAAATAGGTCGCGATTCATTTCCCTTATGGGTCGAAACCCCCTATAAATACGGGGAAATCTGACGAATCGACAAGGATGCCGGAATGACTGAAGAAATCATAGGTGAATCCCCCGAATATGGCGCTGACAGCATCAAGGTCCTGAAGGGCCTCGAGGCGGTCCGAAAGCGCCCCGGCATGTACATTGGTGACACCGATGACGGTTCGGGCCTGCACCACATGATCTACGAAGTCGTCGACAATGCGATCGATGAAGCCCTGGCTGGCCATGCCGACCGCGTCACCGTCACGCTGCTGGCCGATGGCAGCGCCGAGATTACCGACAATGGCCGCGGCATCCCCGTCGGTAAGCACACTGGCGAAGGCGTCTCTGCCGCCGAAGTCATCATGACCCAGCTGCACGCGGGCGGTAAATTCGACCAGAACTCCTACAAGGTCTCCGGCGGCCTGCACGGCGTCGGCGTTTCCGTTGTCAACGCCCTGTCCGACTGGCTGGAACTGACTATCCACCGCGAAGGCAACGAACACTGGGTCCGCTTCATTGATGGCGGACGCGTCGAGGCGCCCCTCATCACGCGCGGCCCCTCGCCGATGACCGACAAGGGCAAGCCTTATACCGGCACCGCCGTGCGCTTCATGGTCTCCTCATCCACGTTCACGATGACCGATTACGACCGCAAGACGCTCGAACACCGCCTGCGCGAGCTCGCCTTCCTGAACTCCGGCGTGCACATCATTTTCCGCGACGAGCGCGACGCCGATGTCTACGAGATCGACCTGATGTACGAGGGCGGCGTGAAGGCCTTCGTCGAGCACCTGGACCGCCAGAAGACGCCGATCCTGCCAGACCCGATCTATGTCATCGGCGAGAAGGACGGCGTCACCGTCGAAGCCGCGCTCGAGTGGAATGACAGCTACCACGAGAACGTGCTCTGCTTCACCAACAACATCCCCCAGCGCGACGGCGGCACCCACCTGGCCGGCTTCCGTGGCGCGCTGACCCGGATCATTAACAAATATGCCAACGAGACCGGCATCGCCAAGAAGTCGAAGGTCGAGATTTCCGGCGATGACGCCCGCGAAGGCCTCACCTGCGTGCTCAGCGTAAAAGTGCCTGACCCGAAGTTCAGCTCGCAGACGAAAGACAAGCTCGTCTCGTCCGAAGTGCGCCCCGTGGTCGAATCCCTGATGGGCGAGAAACTGTCGGAATGGTTCGAAGAGCATCCCAAGGAAGCCCACGAGATCATGATGAAGATCGTCGAGGCTGCCGCCGCACGTGAAGCCGCGCGCAAGGCGCGCGAGCTGACCCGCCGCAAGTCCGCCCTCGACATATCTTCCCTGCCCGGCAAGCTTGCCGACTGCCAAGAAAAAGACCCGGCCAAGTCCGAAATCTTCATCGTCGAAGGCGACTCAGCTGGCGGCTCGGCCAAGCAGGGCCGGTCGCGCGACAATCAGGCCATCCTGCCTTTGCGCGGCAAGATCCTGAACGTCGAGCGCGCCCGCTTCGACAAGATGCTCTCGTCCGACCAGATCGGCACGCTGATCATGGCGCTTGGCGCCGGCATCGGCCGCGACGAGTTCAACATCGAGAAACTGCGCTACCACAAGATCATCATCATGACCGATGCTGATGTCGACGGCGCGCACATCCGCACGCTGCTGCTCACCTTCTTCTACCGCCAGATGCCCGAGATCATCGAACGCGGTTATCTCTACATCGCCCAGCCGCCGCTCTACAAGGTGACGCGCGGGCGGTCCGAGCGCTACGTCAAGGATGACGCGGAACTCGAAGCCTACCTCATCGGTGAAGGCACCAGCGGCGAAACGCTGATTCTCGGCGACGGCACGCAGATCGGCAGCGAAGACCTGCGCGACCGCGTGCGCCAGGCCGCCAATTTCCGCGCCAGCCTCAAGCGTCTCGCACAGCGCGCGCCAGCCGACCTGATCGAACACGCCGCCCTTGCCGGCGCCATGACCGCCAATGCGCCGGACGAAACCGCCGCTGCCACCGCCGCCCGCCTCAACCGTCTCGCCGAAGAGGGCGAAGACACGTGGGAAGGCCAATTTGAAGACGGCGGCCTCGTGCTCAAGCGCACCGTGCGCGGCGTCGAGGAACTGGCCGTACTGCCGCCAGCCCTGCTCGCCAGCCAGGACTCTGTGCGCCTCGCTGAGCGCGCCGCCGGCCTTGCCGAAATCTACACAGACCCCGCCATCCTGCGTCAGGAAAAGGGCGGCGACGTGCCGGTCAACGGCCCGGCCTCCCTGCTCGATGCGGTGCTGAACTCGGGCCGCAAGGGCCTCAAGGTCCAGCGCTACAAGGGCCTCGGCGAAATGAACGCCGACCAGCTATGGGAAACCACGCTCGACTCAAACGCCCGCACCCTGCTGCAGGTCCGCGTCGACCATGCCGACGAAGCCGACGACATGTTCACCAAACTGATGGGCGACGTCGTGGAGCCACGGCGCGAGTTCATCGAAGAGTTCGCGCTGGAAGCCGAGGTGGATGTGTAACCGCATTCCGTATTCCCGGGCTTGACCCGGAATCTGAGCCCATGGTGTCCTGACGTCGCCGCATGAGGCCCCAGCTTTCGCCGGGGACACGGAAGTTGGGGGAACGACGTGGCCTTCTTCACATACATCGTGACGAACAAGCCGCGCGGCACGCTCTATTGTGGTCAGACGGACGATATCAACCGGCGCGCGTGGGAACATCGCAACCGGGTGATCAAGGGCTTCACCCACCAATACAATTGCGACATGCTGGTCTGGTTCGAGACATTCGAAACACGCGAGAATGCCACTGAACGCGAACGCCAGATCAAGAACTGGAAACACGACTGGAAGATCGAACTGATCGAAGAGGCAAACCCGGACTGGCGCGACCTGGCCGACACGCTCCTGTAGTCTCCCCACGCCGCCTTCCCGGGCTTGACCCGGGATCTCATGCGATCACGCACGGACCAAGCCGCTTGAGACCCCGGCCTTCGCCGGGGGCACGGGAGAGATAGATCACCGCACCTTCACGCTCACCATATCGACCACGATCATGTCGTGGCGCACCGAGAAATTCTCCGGCGTGTCGCAGCGCAGGGAGACCTGCACCTCGTCCGGCAGGTCCTTAAGGCTCCAGCGCGTATAGTTCGTGGTCACACACATTGTTTTCGTTTCGCCGACGCCGACATTGGTTTCATACGTGTCCGGCTCGCGGTCGATCAGCTTGCCCTTCCGGCCCCGCATCTCGACATCGTATTCCTGCATCGCATAGGTGTTGTTGTGCACATCGACGCAGACTTCAAACTCGTCATCCGTGATCGCATCATCGATCACGCGCGACTTCACCCCCACGATCTGCCCGCCCGGCCGCCCACCATAGGCCACCGCCGCATAGGTATTGTTAATCGCGTCATAATACAGCCCGGCATGGAACCGGCAGAGCGACTTGCCCACCATGGGCAGCGAATAGGTCGGCGTCGCCTTGCCGCTGGCGCAGATCGACGCCATTTCGCGCTTCATCCGACGGTCGCATTCGGCCAGCGTCCTCTCCTGCAGCCGGTAGCAGGCATCATGACGCTGGCAGACCGGGCGGAACGGTCCGTCGGTCACCGCGCCCACCACATTGACGAAGCTTTTCGGCAGCTTGGTCTGGATGAATTCCGGCCCGCACCTGTCGTCCGGGTCGCGCATGGTCGCCTCGCGCGTCGCATAGGCCTCGCCCACCGGCTCAGGATAGTCCACGCCTTCGCCCGTCACCGTGCAACCGGCCAGGACCAGGGCCAGAAAGACCGCCGCGCCCCTCATGCCTCGGTGAGCCTCAGTTCGATCCCCGCAATCCAGACGCTCTGGTCCTCGACCTCCAGGTCGGCTTCGCGTGCACGTGCCAGGATTCCGCCCATGTCCGGCAGGCTCATCTCGAAGGCGATCAGGCGTTCGGTCTGCCCCTGGATGAAGGTCAGCCGCCCGTCATCGGCGAGCTTCACGCCCGCGCCGCCGCCCGGCACGTCCAGCGCAGCGCACCAGCGCGCCATCAGGCGCATCGGGTCGGGGCTGACCAGCACTGCGCCGGTCAGCTTGCCGGGCGTGCTGTTTGCCTGCCAGTCCGGCCCGCCCCAGCGCCATGCGCCTGCGGGTCTTGGCTGGTCGAGCGAGACGATCGCGCCCCCAATGTCGGCCGGGTGCAGGTGGCTGGCGGAAATGTCCTTAAGGTCAATGTCCCAGACGCGGCGGATTCCAAGCCGCTCGGCCCGCGCCCGCGCCTGTTCCATGTCGTCGATCTCGAAGATCGCCATATAGCCGCCCGGCCCGCCGCGTGTCATGAACCGCGCCGCCGGAGCCGTCTCCACCGTCGGCACCACGACTTCGAGGAACTGGTCGCCAATCGCGAACACGCCATTGACTAGGCCAAACTCGGCCACGCCCGGATCGGGAAACGGCTCGCCGAGGGCGAACACGGTCTTGAGCGTGTCGATCGTGTCGGTCGTCTCGCTAGCAATCACCAGCTGGCGCAGGCGCGGAAATGTCATGTCGGAATCCCTCCAGGTCTCTTTTGGGAGTATCAGGCCACGCGCGGCGGTTTCGTGCAAGGGCGCCGCCATCCGTGCCTGCTCCGGGCGATATCCGTGCAATCGTTCGTGCATGATCGCCAGGCACGTATCCCCCCAATTTATGCAATGCTATCACACAGGAATTGACCCCCGGGCGAAACGCCGCCACGTCAGCCTTATGAGCGCCCACTCGCATTCCCACGATGAAGACGATGAGCATGGCCGCGGCCATGACCATTCCCATGCCGCCGATATGAGTTCGGCCGACAGCCGCCGCCGTGTTGCCATTGCGGCCGTCCTGACCGGCGCCTTCATGTTCGCCGAAGTGGCAGGCGGCCTGCTCTCCGGCTCGCTCGCCCTGCTCGCCGACGCCGCGCACATGCTGACAGATTGCGGCTCCCTCGTGCTGGCCTGGGTCGGCTACAAACTGGCCGACCGCCCAGCCGATTCACAACGCTCGTTCGGCTTCTCGCGGATGAAGATCCTCGCCGCCTTCACCAACGGCATCCTGTTGATTCTATTGGCCATCTGGATCGTCTGGGAAGCCATCCACCGCCTGATGGACCCCGTCGAAGTGATGGGCGGCCTGCTGATGGTGGTCGCTGTGGCCGGCCTAGGCGTGAACGTGGTCGCCTTCCTTGTCCTGCATGGCGGCAACAAGGACGATCTCAACATGCGCGGCGCGCTCTGGCATGTCGTGGGCGACATGCTCGGCTCGGTCGCCGCCATCGCCGCAGCCGGCATCATCATGGCCAAGGGCTGGATGGCTGCTGACCCAATCCTCTCAGTTCTGGTGGCGCTTCTCGTTGCCGTCGCAGGCGTGCGCATCGCCAAGCAGTCCGGCCATATCCTGCTGGAGGGCACGCCGGAAGGCCTCTCGTCGGCTGACATAACCGCCGACCTGATCATGAATATTCCAGCGATTTCCGGCGTCTCCCACGTGCACGCCTGGGCGCTGACGGAAACAAAGCGCCTGATCACGCTGGAAGTCACCGCCGAGCCCGGCGCCTGTACCGAAACCGTCCGGCGCGACGTGAAGGCCCGCCTCGCCGACGCCTTCGACCTCAGCCATGCCACCGTGGAAGTGGTGTCAGAACCGCTTTAGCCCCGCTTCACGCCCACGTGAGACACCCCGCCCCTTTTACTTTTGCCCGCGAGTCGCCATACCAAGGCTGACTGACAATCACGCATTCGAATGGAGGCCCATATGGCCGATTCCGCCGCAAATACACGCCACGCCGAAATTCTCATCATCGGCTCCGGCCCAGCCGGCTGGACCGCTGGAATCTATGGCGCGCGGGCCATGCGCGACGTGCTGGTGGTGACCGGCATCCAGCCTGGCGGCCAGCTGACCATCACCACGGATGTCGAGAATTATCCGGGCTTTACCGAGATCCAGGGCCCCGAACTGATGGTCAAGATGCAGGCCCATGCCGAGGCCATGGGCGCCAAGGTGGCCGACGACCATATCGCCAGTGTCGACTTTGACGTGCGGCCCTTCCGCACTGTCGGCGAGAGCGGCACGGTCTATACCGCTGATTCCATTGTTATTTCGACTGGCGCGCAGGCCAAATGGCTAGACCTTCCCACCGAGCAGAAATTCAAGGGCTTTGGCGTCTCGGCCTGCGCCACGTGCGACGGTTTCTTCTATCGCGGCCGCGAGGTTCTCGTGGTCGGCGGCGGCAACACCGCCGTGGAAGAGGCGCTGTTCCTGACCAACTTCGCCTCAAAGGTGACCGTCATCCACCGCCGCGAAGGTTTCCGCGCCGAAAAGATCCTGCAGGACCGCCTGTTCAAGAACCCCAAGGTCGAAGTCCTCTGGAACACGACACTCGAGGACGTGCTGGGCGACGAGAACCCGCTCGGCGTCACCGGCGCCCGCCTGAAAAATGTCGAGACCGGAGAGGTCACCGAGCGGCCCTTCCACGGCATCTTCATCGCCATCGGCCACGCGCCGGCCACTGAGCTGTTCAAGGGTAAGCTGGCGATGAAAGCAAACGGCTACCTCATAACCGCGCCGGACTCGACCGCGACCGATATTCCCGGCGTGTTCGCGGCTGGCGACGTCACCGACGAGACCTATCGCCAGGCCGTCACCGCCGCCGGCATGGGCTGCATGGCGGCGCTGCAGGCCGAGCATTTCCTCTCCGAACAAGAAGCGCTAGCCGAAACCGTTGCGGCGGAATAACGCCTAAAGCATCGTCTGCGCCAGCGCCTCGACATCACGGCTCTTCTCCGTTGCGATGGCGGATGACAGCATGCGGGCCCGCGCCTGCATGAGTCGTTCGAGTTCGCTGTCGATGGGCGCCGCGAGGGCCGCATCGAGCGCGGCGGTGATCTGTTTCCGGTATCTCCAGGCACTGAGCGCGGCGAGCGCGCGAGCATATTGCCAGTTCAGCGACGCGTCACCGGGGGACGCCGCCATGGCTGCCGCATAGTGCGTCTCGGCAGCGTCCATGCTGGCCCCCATGATCATCGCGCCCGGAAAGCCGCCGCGATTGAGAACTTCGATATGCCAGACGGCGAGAAACCCGTGCGCATGGGCATTCTGCGGATCGTCCGCCAGGACAGATTCGGCCAGTTGCCGCGCCGCCTCGCCATAACCTGAATCACGCGCGTCTCTCAGGCTCATCGGCCGGGCGAGCAGCGACAGGGCAATGGCTTTCTGCAGGCGGCCCTCGATATGGTCGGGCTGGACGGCGAGCGCCCGGTCCACCTCGCCAAGCGCCGCGATCAGCAGGGCTTCGGGCGGCTGGGTGTCGCCGCTGATCGCCTTCGCCAGCAGCGTGCGGGCCCCGAATGCGCACGCATCCGGGCCGCGATCTGCCGCTACGCCTGCGAATGCCGCGTCATACTCGCCGGCAACAAAGGCGTCGCGCGCGTCCTGACTCTGCGCCCCAGCGGGCTGGAACCACATCATGAACAGGATCGAAAAAAGCAGCAACACGACGCGTATCATACACCCAATCTAGTCCGGTCGGATAAGTTCGGCCAGCACGCAGCAAAATGCCTCGCACCAGCTGCAGGAGACATGCTTGCGAGGCGGCCCGCTCCCGTGTAAGAGGCGCCCTCGCATCAGCGAAACGGTTCGGTAGCTCAGCTGGTTAGAGCGCGCGACTCATAATCGCGAGGTCGGGAGTTCAAGTCTCCCCCGAACCACCACCCACCACCTTGTTTTTGTTCTTCTTTTAATCGATAGATCAAAAATTCTGAAATCGATCCAGCACGCAACTGGCACGCGATCCGGGTCAGAAAATCATCGATGGCGGCTGTGGATTTGAACAAATAGGTCGGATCAAACGGTGCGTAGATTTCCGTCGTGCTCATATCAGGTGTCTTGTGCCCCAATTGAGCGGCCACTTCCCAGGCGGGGACGCTGCTTTTTCGGAGCCAGCGCGCCATGGTGTGGCGCAGGCCATATGGCTGTACCGCATCGTCTAACTTTAGCGTTTTTCTGAGCGTGCGCCACGCCGTTCGGATGCTTGAGACAGAGACGCCATTGAACTGGACGATGGCGGCGCTTTTTGACGCCTGGCAGTGCTCTTCAAGCCATGGCTTGAGGGTAGAAGGCAATTTGATCGTGGGCCTGAATTTCAGTGTTTGTTCCCGCGCCGCGGGATTGAGGTGAATAAGGTCATTGGCAAAATCGATCTGGTCAGATGTCAGGTCCAGGACCGCCTTGTTCCGACCAGTCGTTGCTATCATCAGGATGATAAACACCTGAAGATGGTACTCGGCAGCTGCCAACATGCGGGCGATTTCGTCGATTTCGAGCGGCCGCCCTTTCGGCGGCGGCGTCGGGACCTTCACCAGCTCGATATAGGGGACCGAAGCGATCTCGCCCCTCTTCCAGGCCCAGTTGATCGCGGCTTTGCCAATAGTCAGGGTTTGTCGGATCGTGTTTGAGCCGAGATTGCGGTCTACTCGGAGGTGCTTTTGGAAGGCCTGTTGGCGCGGCATGGCGCAGGCTTCAGAAAGCGTGGCTGTTCCGTGGAACTCCAGCCAGTAGCGAAGGGCGCGTTCGATGTTTCCATGACTGCGCACAGCAGAACCGTAATGCTCAAAATAGCGCGCGAACAATTCCGCAAGAACCGCTTCGGTCGGCTGTTCATCCTTTTTTGTGTGGTTCAACACGAACCAGTCCGTCAGGACTTTCTTTGCCTGTTCAAAATCCGCTGTGCCGAGGCTAGCGCGGCGTGTTTGTCGACTTTCGGGGTCGAACCATGTCCGATACCAGGCTTCACTGCCACCTCGTTTCGAGAGCCAATAATCCCCGAGCTGGAATTCCCGGTCGTTGGTATATCTGGGCATTCTGGCTCCTCCACCGACTGCAACAGGAAGTCGACGAGCTGATAGCCGAAATAGGCAATCTTGCGCGGCGACATGCGAACGAATGAGATACCGCCATTACTGCGCAGTCGCCGTAGCGATACAAGCGAAAAATCAAGTACGCTTGCAGCGTCTTGTTCGGTATAGCGCCCGTAAAGACTGAGCCCATGTGCTTTCGCGATGCTCTCGTGGAAAGACGAAAGAGGCAGCTCCTGTCCCATCAACCCGCCCCTGCCTCATGCTGTCTGGAGGGATGCTGAACAAAATCATCCTCGCTGAATACCGCCTCCGCCATCGCCTCTCCGAGCAGTTTTCGACCGGACCCGAGCCGCTTCTCCACGGCCTTGCGGAACTGCACATGTCGTTTCTTCGTGTCTGCGATCGCAGCATTGATCTGCTCATCGGTCATCGGCGGAGAGAACAGGAGTTCATACCAGGCGATAAGATCGGTCATTTCCATATGAGCCTGCTGGTCGCGTTCGATGCGGGCAAGCGCGCGCAGGATGTCGTCCTGGCGGCGGATCATGCCGGACTCGCGAGCATGGTCGAGCGCGAGGGAGAAATACGCCTTCAGCGCCATTTCGATGATGGCCGATTGGGACTGGCCGGGTTTCGAACCGGCGACGACGACCTTGGAGTGAAGCTCTCCTCCGACATAGGCGATGAGGCGGTGTTTCATGACCGGCCTAGTACTCTGTGAGGAAAAAACGCTACAAACATGCCCTCAGTGTGCGGAAAGAGCCGCCTATACGTCAAGGGTGAAAATTGAGGGAAATCGGGTAGAAAAGCGTAGCATTTGCGTGGGTTTGCATCTCTTTGCTCCCAATCACCGCTGCTTGCCGGAATTCACGTCGCCTGACGGGGGAGCGCTGATCAATCGGGTGGAAATCGGGCATTGCCACACTTCCTCTCGGGAGAATTTCTGGATCCCGCGCGCAAAGAGGCTGGCTATGGCCGAATGGCAGGGTCTGCCATTCGGCCATCAAGGCAGGAAGGCTCTGGTTTTTGGAGGCCTTAGCGGCTGAGCCCAAGGTCGCGCCCGCGCGTCATCTGGATGCCGTGCGAGAGCGACCAGGAGAGGGTCACTTGCCTCGCCCGCAAGCCTTCCAGATCGCGCGACCACGGGACAAGCGTGAACTGCCTGGCATATTCGATCCGGGCAAATACCGGGCTTTGCCCATCGCTGACCGGCATCACCTTGCCGGAGACCTCCCGGCCGGGCTGATAGGGAGCATAGGCCAGGCCGCTTTCTCCGGCATAGGCGCGGCCATAGTCATGCATGGACTGGATGTGCAGCCTCTCTATCGCCTGGGGTTCCAGTGCTCCGCTACGACCCGCTTGCGCGATACCGCGCTCGACAAGCACCGCCCGGCGCTGACGGGCAAGCTCGCGCGCCTCGCCCCCGAGCCCGGAATAGCCAACCTCTTGATCGTTCTCGCCAGCCAGATGACGATCGAGCCAGGTCAGGCCTCGCGCGTTGACCTGCGCCTCAAGGCCCATCGTGTCTATTCTGAGCAGCATTGTCGGCGAGCGTTTCGCCGCGCGGAAAGCAGCCTCCTCGACGCGGAGGACGAGGTCCGTGCACCCGTCAAACCGCGCCTCGCCCTCCATCAGGACCAGTGATTGCCTGGACAGGGCTGCCAATCGGTTGCGGATGAGCCCCAGATCCTTTGGGCTGACAGAGCGGTCATGCTCGCGGTGCAGGCTGGCTGTGTACGTCCCGCCATGCGCTTTGGCCACGTCTTCTACGATGCGGTCCATCTCAAGCGCACCGCCTGCGCGGGGCTTGGCCCGGACAAAATCGCCCGGCTGGAGGCCCTGAGTATAGCTTGATCCAAGCTCGTAGTGGTGCACACGGCCATCGAGCCCGTCGATGATCGCATGCGAGCGGTCTGAGAGCTCGTCATTGCGGGCGATCACTAGTAGCTTTCCTATCACGGCGCGAGGGCTTCGCTCCTGCTCGTCTGGCAGGGCTGCCACGCGCTCCAGGCCAGCGGCCTCTACCGCCCGCGCGGTGCGCGTCGCTACCACGTCCCGGCGCTCCAGTGTAGCGAGCTGCTCGGTTAACCCGGGCCTGACCTGCCAGAGGGTGCCGCCAACAGGCTCTGCGAGCCCATGGGTTTCAAGGAACTTGAGACGCGCCTGATAGTGTTCCCGGTGGCGCCGGACATGGCCCAGATCCAGCTGGCCATTTTCACCTGCCTGACGGGTTAGGACGCGGTCGATCCCGGTCACCCCCCGCTCGGTGATCCCGGCCGACAGTTTTGCCTCCAGTTCCTGGGCCGTCTGCAGGCCAAGATCGCGGGTCAGGATGGCGCCTGCACGCTCGCGCATGCCATGGGACAAATACTCTCTTGGAATGACCAGGTCGCGGCCATCGTCGCTGCGCCCGCTCATCACGATATGGGTGTGGGGATGTTCAGTGTTGAAATGGTCAACCGCGATCCAGTCGAGCCGGGTTTCAAGATCGATTTCCATCTGGCCCATGAGGTCCCGGATGAAGGGTTTGAGATCGTCGAGGCTCTGCCCGTCTTCTGCCGAGACAATGAACCGGAAGTGATGCCGGTCGTCCTTGGCGCTTTCGAGCCAGTCCTGGCCAGCAACGCCCTCGTGCTCTGCGTCATAGAACTCGGCCCGTTCCTGGCCCTTGCCGGCACCCTCTCTTTGCAGGTAGCCGAGATGCGCGCGCTGGGCCCCCATGCCGCCTCCGCCAAGCTTCACAAATCGCGCCTGGATGATCGCCCTTCGGTCGCCAGCAAAACCGCGCGGGGATGCAGGCGACGATCGTCGCCTGAGACGTCCGTTCGCCCGCGCGCCTTTCAGGAAAGCCCGCATGCTGCCCCTGGTGCCACCAGACCGGTTGCCGATCCGCCCGAGCCGGGGTCGGAAGTCGTCATCGCCGCTCATAGGGAGCCATTCCTGTTATCCACGAAATCGCAATGCCTATTGAAGGTCCGGGATGGAAAGCAGCAGATGTGAGTACAAATGGTGCCAAATCCGACTCGCGCGTAATCGCCCATGGTCATTGCAATCCAGCCAATTATGCGACTCACGCCATCCAGCGCTCTGACTCGCGAAAACCCCTGATCCCCATTGCCATCCCGTGTCCTCTGGACACGGATGCTTTTATCTTGCGCTACTTCCCTCACTAACTTTGCCAATGGGTTCAGAACTGAGAAGTCTGCGAAGCTCATGACGAAGACCTTGCCAGGTCGAGCGTCGCAAACACGTCCGGATCGTAGGTATCGAGCGGAAGATTGTTCGCGATCTGTACGTGGACATGACGCCAATAGGCAGGGTGAATTTCGTGCAGAACGTGCGCGTCAGAGAGCATATCAATCGCTCGCAGCGCACGCTTGGCGCGGGTCTTGCCGAAGGCGTGGAGCAGCAGATGTGCGCCCGGTTTGATACCCGGAATCCGGGTCAGTTTCTCTCCCGGTTGGCCTGCCTTGGCGACAACGACACGCCAGGTTTGCGTGCCAAAGCCATCCCCGCGCCAGCGCACAAAGCCGAAGACCTGCCCCGGTTCGAAGAGATGCATTGCGCCCCTATAGGGTAGCCCGCGTGAATGGAAGGCACGGCCAAACAGGAGGCGGTCGTTCGCCGATTTTCCGCGAACGGTTAGAGTAAGTGTGGTCAATGCGGTCTGTTCTGTTGCGCCCGACATGGCGATGTGGGGTGCATAATTTGCGCCAAACTGAGTGGCGGCCTTCACTTTCAACTAGATTTTTCTAAGGGACTACACCACCCCGGAAATCCTCCTTAACCTACATAGCTGATTGGTCTCATCGCGGTGGGCTGGCTGCCCGAAGCCCGCATATCACAACGCTAACGTGTGCAGATCCTGCAGCGCGCTCGTGATCAGATTGTGGGCTTGCTCGTTGTCATCCGGCATCACGATGATCGCGGCGACGGCAAGCTTCAGGGCGAGACCTTGTTGTGTCGTTGCAGGTACATTTAGCAGTGTAGCGAGAAGGTCTTGCCGCGTCTCATATAGGGCCTCGAGGCGTTGGTCGATGGCCTCCAACTCCACCGCTTCAGGCATGGCGGCGCATCGTTGCCGGGAAAGATCGCACCAGTATCGCTCTCGAATGAGGTAGTCGTCTAGTTCCTGCCAACGCCTGATCAGAGCCTGGTGTTTTTCTTCAAGCTCAAGCCATGCTCTGCAAGCGTCTACAGATGGGTCCATCCGTGCGGCATTATCTTTAACTATAGCGACGGCAACTGATCCCGCGATAATTTGCCGGCGCGAGAGTGCAAAAATTGCGCGTGGATCAGCATCCGCCGCGCCTAATGGGCGTCGCGACATTGGTTTACCTTTATGGTACATGTGAGTCGTTTAGTTTCACGCATCATAACGGCGTGATCGTTTTAAGTAAATATGATCGTAAAAAGAAAATGACAAATCTCACCTCCGCTCAGATTCGCGCAGCGCGCGCCCTGCTGGACTGGACGCAACCGAAACTGGCCGAGGTAGCGAAGTTGTCTGTGCCTACCGTCCGCAGGATGGAGGGTGCCCGGGGACCTTCGGCAAGTACGGAGGCCAATGTGGAAGCAGTGCGTCGGGCCCTGGAAGCCGGGGGTGTTGTCTTCCTCGATCCAGAAGAAAGCAAAGATGGCGGTCCAGGCGTCAGACTGAAACTATAGACTGGGAAAGCGCCCGGCATTCACGACAGAAATGTCGCAGTGTTTTCGTTGGGTGTTTTTCATTGCAAAAGAGAAACTGCAGGTGACGATGAACAAGGACGATTTGTATACCTTTCTGAACACTGCAATCGCCTACGGTGGCGTTCAGTGGCTCGAAGCCGTTGCGAAATGTGCGACTGAGAATAGCGAACTCGAGATCAAGGCACCTTGCATCGCTGCTTTGCCAGCTTGGGGCAAGGATGGCCTGCAAAAAATGGTAGATCTCGCGCTAAAATATCAAACGTCGAAAAATATCTCGGCCACTTTGAAGTCGTTGGCAGCAATTGCTGCTGGGCGAAAGATTACGAGTCATTTGGC
>NZ_JBDNGN010000129.1:0-60337 GCF_041689225.1 Hyphomonas sp.
CGCAACACCGCGCATCATACGCTTGCGAAGATCAGGGGAAATCAAATTTGCCATGGTAGCTACCTCCTCGAACTGTGAATCACAGTTCGAGGAGGCTGGGAATCAATTTGATTCACTCATGCTGTACGTTGCTCTAGCCCGTGGTACGGGTGATGTCGCAGCCGTCTGGCCCGTCAATGCGATCCTGCTTATTGTCGTGCTGAGGTGGCCAAAGGCCAAATGGCCAGCCCTGTTTGCGTGCCTGTTCATCGGCTATATCCTGGCCAATGTCGTTATCGGCGACCCGTGGGTGCGCAGTCTGATCCTAACGATGGCAAACAGCCTTGAAGTTCTCATCGTCGCGCTGATACTGAGCCGGAATTCCGCGCCGAATATCACCCGCAAATCGGGCATTTTGAGATTGTTCGCGGCATCCCTGATCGCGTGCAGCACTTCGACGCCGATAGCGCTTGCGGGTCTCGCGCTGACCGGAGCGGCCCTGCCTTTGCAGGATTCAGCTCTCTGGTTCTTTGGCGACATCCTGGGCCTGCTCCTCTTCGCGCCGTTGCTTTGGGCGCTTTTGACGAAACGCAAAACCGGGAACGACATTGGCTGGATGTCTGCGTTCGAGGGGTTGCTGGTTGTCGTCGTCACAATTGGTGTGTTTGTGCAGCCGAACTATCCGCTCCTCTTTCTCGTTCCGCCGGTGCTTGTGCCTCTGACTTTCCGCCACGGCGTTCGCGGGGCGGCTGTTGCGCTGCTGATCGTAACGGTGATCTCGATTGGGTTCACCTATGCTGACATGGGTCCGACCATGCTGGCAGAGGACGGGATCGTCCATCATATGCTTGTCCTACAGGCTTTTCTCGCAGCGAATTCCTACATGGCGCTGTCACTTGGTGCGTCCGTGAGCGAACGTCATCGCCTAAACCAGCGCCTGCGCGAGTCCAGACGCCGCATCGCCGAGCGATCGACGCGCGAAAAGGTTCTCCTCAGCCAGGCCGAAATGGCCAATGAAATCTCGCAGGTCGGGCACTGGACCCTGAATTCCGAGAAGAGTGAAGTCTACTGGTCGCCGGAAGTCTATCGTATTCACGGCGTGACACCCGAGACGTTCGATCCGATGCTCGATGGTGCGCTTGATTTTTATATCGAGGGTGACCGCGAACGCGTTGCGGGTCTGATTGATCAGCATATGAAGAGCGGTCAGGACTGGAATTTCGAGGCAACGATTCAGCGGCGCTCTGACGGCGAAAAACGCCGCGTAAGATCGATAGCCAAATGCCACGTCGGCCCCTCCGGATCGGTCGAACACATATTCGGCGTTTTCAAGGATATAACGCAGGAGCACGAACTTTATGCCGCCCTGTCTGTGAAGGAAGAACAATATCGTCTTCTGGCGGAACACTCGACTGATATCGTCCTCAAGTTCGGCCTCGACGGTGTGATCAGCTATGCTTCGCCTTCGGCGTCCATCGTTGCCTCGCCAGAGGAGTCCATCGGCAAGCGGACGGACGACTTCGTTTTTCCGGAGGATCGCGCGATCGCAATGTCGATTGCGCAGGAACTGTTCACGGGCAAGGAAATTGACGTCAATGCACAACGCGAATTCCGGATCCGCCTTGCTGACGGATCCATTGTTTGGCTTGAGGGCAAGTCTCAGGTCATCCGCGATGCTGACGGCAACCCGGTTGAGGCTGTATCGACCTATCGTGATGTCAGCGAACGTCATGAACGCGAAAAAGCGCTGGCCGCAGCGCGGCTTGAGGCCGAGTCTGCCGTCATCGCCCGCACGGAATTCCTGTCCAATATGAGCCATGAGATTCGCACGCCGCTGAATGGTGTCATGGGCTTCACCGATATTCTCAAGACGACGGCGCTGACGGATGACCAACTGACCTACGTCCAGCGCATTTCGTCTGCGAGCCGGACATTGCTCGAAATTGTCAACGACATTCTGGATTTTTCCAAGATCGATGCCGGACGGATGGACGTTGAAAAGCGACCCTTCGACATTCGCGAGGTGATTGAGGATGTCGTTAGCCTGGTCGCGGCGGCGCGACCGAACCCGAACGTCAAGATTACGTGCCAGGTTGCGCCCGAGATTGCTGCGGCGGTCGTGGGGGATGAAACCCGGTTGCGCCAGATACTCACGAATATCGTCGGCAATGCGGCCAAGTTTACGGAGGCGGGCCATGTCAGGCTGGACGCGAGACTGACGGACGGACGACTTTGCATGATCGTGGCTGATACCGGGCCGGGCATTCCTGCCGACAAGATGGACCACATATTTACCGGTTTCTCCCAGGCCAACGCCTCGATCACCCGGCGCTTCGGGGGCTCTGGCCTGGGCCTGTCGATCAGCCGGTCTCTGGCCTTGCTGCTGGACGGCAACCTGGAGATTGTCAGCGAAGAAGGGGTGGGGACGAATGCGATCCTGACCGTGCCTTATATCCCGGATAGGCGTACCGGCCGTGTCGAAGCGCCCGATATGGTCAAAGATCGCCGGGCACCGACGGCGGCGCGCATCATGGTCGTCGACGATATCGAGATGAACCGGGCCCTGATCGCTATCGGGCTGCGTTCGGCCGGGCACGAGGTGACGACCTTTGCCTCGGCGCCCGACGCGATCCTCTCGCTGCTTGAAGGCATCCCCTATGACATCATCCTGATGGATGTGCAGATGCCTGAAATGGATGGCTTGACCGCGACCCGCCGTATCCGGAAAATGCATGGGCCTGCAGGCCGCCTTCCGATTGTTGCGCTGACGGCGAATGCGCTGGCCACCCAGGCGTACGAATGTCTTGCGGCGGGCATAGACGCACATTTCTCCAAGCCCATCGATATGGTGCGCCTGAACAACCTGATCGAGCGCCTGCTGCGCAAGAAGGGTGGAGAGGTGGTCGAGCGGACGAGCGAAGCGGATGCCATGATCGCCGATCTGAAGGAAGACTGTCGCCGCGATATCCTGGAGCTGCCCGGCAAGCTGGGCGCATTGCTGCGGATCAGTGCGCCGGACACCCGGGCGCAAGCGGTTGCGTCGCTCGCCCATTCTGTGGCCGGAACATCCGGAAGCCTGGGCTTCAAGGATGTGTCGGACGCGGCCTTCAGGCTGGAGGCCGTTGCCAAGAAAATCCTGTCCGGTACGCCGGTTCCGGACTCGCTGGAGGGCGCGGTGGACAGCTTTGTCAGCGTCGTCGAGGATGCGGCCTGAGGCTAGCGCCTGCATCCGGAAACACCTTCCGGTGCCCGGCAAACCTTTCTGACAAGCCTGTCGGAGTCAGCTTGAATTATCCCACTTTTCCAGCGCGGCGGAGAGCAGCCCTGGCAGGGCCGTGGCGACGGCGCCAAGCTCGGGCCGGAGGCGATAGGCCGATGCCATGGGCAGGGCGACGGGCTTCGGATCGCCGCGTTTACGCTGGCGGGCGAGACTGCGCGCGAGGCGTTTGGCGTGAACTTCCGGCGCTTCCAGCACCTTGTAGAGGGCACTGACACGCGCAAGGAAGGGCGCGGCGGGCACAGGCCCGAATGCCCAGACGCTGCCTGGAAACAGCACAGGTGCGTCCGGATCGACGGCAGGCTGCACCCTTCCGGACAGGGCGAAGCGGTGCGGGGGCAGCACGGGTTGGCAGTGGGGATGGCAGGGTGAGCGCCAGCGTCATCAGGGTCAGCAACCGCCGCACGATCATCTCGAGCTGTTTCAGCCGCGCCATCGCCTTCTGCTTCAGGCTGCGTTTCAGCGTCAGCGTCAGCGGCTTCAGGTGGATACTGGTCAGCCCGATAATATTTGTCAGCGCGAGACTGGCTTCTCGGAGGCCATGAGAGATGAGATCGCTGTTGACGGTCATGAGGGCAGTATAGCGCGGGCGGGATATGGGTTGGACAAGGGTGTGGGAGAGACGCGGGGCCGACGAGTGAATATCGCGCAGCGCGGGCCGACCCTGCGCTTGCCAAAATTTCATCATCTTTGTCGGAACCCGGCGGCGAGTATCCCGCTTATTGGGCATCGTTCCAATCAACGGAGACCCCACCTGACCAACCAAACCTTCCATACAGAAATCGACGCCCTCAACGACGTCACCAAGGTCTTCATCGACAGCAAGAAAGGCTATGAAAAGTGCTGCGAGCTGGCCGATGACGGCTATGCCCTGCGGGCGCAATTCCTGAAGCGGGCGAATGAGCGTGCCGATCTTGTCAGCCGCTTCCATCATCATGTCCGCAGCCTTGGCGGCGAACCTTAGACGGATGGTGGCACGCTCGGCACGCCGCACCGCAGGTTCACGCAATTCGTGTCGCTGTTCAGCGACGATGAGAAAGCTGCGCTTGAAGCCGTCGATGATGGCGAGGAACACCTGGCCAAGGCAATCGAGGGCCGGATGGAGAAAAGCGAGGTGCAGGGACAGTCCCGAGCACTGCTGCAGGACGCCCTTCGCCGACCGGCTGACCTGAGACAGGGCCTGATAAAGAAAAAGCCGGCTCCTTCAGGGAGCCGGCTTTTGTGTGTTTTGTATGCGTGTCCGGTCGCCCGGCTTAAATCTGGCCCGTCACTTCCAGAACATCTTCGACGGTGCGCAGGCCGGGTTTCGGGCTGGTGACAAGGACGGCCATATTGCCGGGCAGGTGCTTGTTATCGAGCATCTTGTCATGGGCCGCCGGAATCTGGTCCCAGGGGAAGACTTCCGACATGCCGGGATCGATACGGCGGTTGATGACGAGGTCATTGGCAGCGCTGGCCTGTTTGAGGTGGGCGAAGTGGCTGCCCTGCACGCGCTTCTGGCGCATCCACAGGAAGCGGGCGTCCATGGTGAGGTTGAAGCCGGTCGTGCCGGCGCAGATGACGACCATGCCGCCGCGCTTCACCACGAAGACCGAAACGGGGAAAGTTGACTCGCCCGGATGTTCGAACACGATGTCGACATCCTTCTTGCCCGTATGTTCCCAGATGGCTTTGCCGAACTTGCGGGATTCTTTCATATAGTCGTTGAATTCCGGGCCATTGACCGTGGGCAGCTGGCCCCAGCAATTGAAGTCATTGCGGTTGAGCACGGCCTTGGCGCCGAGGCCGAGGACGTGATCCTTCTTGTCGTCGGAACTGACAACGCCGATGGCATTGGCGCCGGTGACGGCGCAGAGCTGGACCCCGAAACTGCCAAGGCCGCCGGACGCGCCCCAGACGAGCACGTTGTCGGCCGGCTTCACGATGTGGGGACGATGGCCGAACAGCATGCGATAGGCGGTCGCCAGCGTCAGCATGTAGCAGGCGCTCTCTTCCCAGGTAAGGTGTTTCGGGCGCGGCATGCACTGGCGGGCCTGCACGCGGCAGAACTGGGCGAAGGAGCCGTCAGGTGTCTCGTAGCCCCAGATGCGCTGGGACGGCGAGAACATCGGGTCGCCGCCATTACACTCTTCGTCGTCGCCATCATCCTGGTTGCAGTGGATGACGACTTCGTCGCCGGGCTTTACGCGCTTCACCTTGCGGCCAACGGCCCAGACGATGCCGGCGGCATCACTGCCGGCAATGTGATAGTCCTGCTTGTGGATGTCGAACGGCGAGACCGGCTCGCCGAGACCGGCCCAGATACCGTTATAGTTGACGCCTGCAGCCATCACGAGGACGAGCACTTCGTCGGAGTCGATGTCTGGCACGGGGACCTGCTCGAGCTGCATTGCAGTCGACGGGCGACCGTGGCGCTCGCGGCGGATGGCCCACGCGTGCATGAATTTCGGCACGTGGAATTCCGGTGGAATCTCGCCCAGTGCGTAAATGTCTTTCTGTTCTCTGCCCATAATTGAAATTCCAATCCTCCAAAATCACTTCAGGCAGCAGCATGCGCACGTTTATTGCGTGTCTTCACAAAGCCCCCGGGTCGCGGCACCTTGGCTTCACGCCCGCCCGGATGCAAGGCATTTGTTGCGGCGCACAATAACGCAACCGGATCGGCGTGACAAAAATGACAATATGCACCACGGCCTACCTCAACGGCGCCTTCTGTCCTGCAGCAGACGGTCGGATATCGCCGTTTGACCGGGGCTTCCTGTTTGCCCATGCCGCGTATGAGGTGACCGCCGTATATGGCGGGCAACTCGTGGATTTTGGGGGTCATATGTCGCGCCTCAGCCGCACGCTGGCCGGAATTGGCATTCCGAACCCCTTGCCGGGAGAGGGCTGGGGCAAGGTTCACCGCGACCTGATCGACTATAATGGCCTCACTGAAGGCCTGATCTATTTGCAGGTCACAGCCGGGGCCTATGGCCTGCGCGACTTTGCCGGGCCCGAGGAATTCGAGCCGACCGTGTTCCTTTATGCCGACTCCCGTCCGCTGATCGGCGCCGCGGCGCGCGACGGGATCAGGGCAGTCTTCCTGGACGATACGCGCTGGAAACGGCGCGACATGAAGACGACGCAGCTGCTGTCGCAGGCGCTGGCCTACCGCACGGCGCGCGAGGCGGGAGCGGAGACGGCCTTCCTGGTGGAAGACGGACGTGTGACCGAGGCGGCCTCGGCCAATGCCTGGATTGTTGATGGGGAGGGGCAGCTGGTGACGCGGGACCTGTCGCCGTCCATCCTGCCGGGGATCACGCGGGCGGGTGTCCTCGACCTGCTGGAAGGCTCAGGCCTTCACCTTGTCGAACGCGGCTTCACGCCGGAGGAGGCGCTGGGCGCGAAGGAGGCGTTCACGACGTCTGCGGGCGCGATGATCGCGCCGGTGATCGCGATAGATGGACAGGTGATTGGCAGCGGCAAGCCGGGGCCGGTGACGCGTCAGGTCCAGCGACTGTATTATCAGGCGATGGGCGCTGACGTGGCGACGGTGGCGCCGTGGACGATGGGCTGACGCGCAGGACGGCGGGCGGCCATTACGGCGCGGGCCTTGAGGGTGAGGATCGTGCCGGCGAGTACGATGGTGACGAGGTTTGCCAGAACGACCGGGACGCTGGCAATCATGATGCCATAGGCGAGCCAGGCGGCGATGCCAGCGGTGAACAGGACGTACATGACGAGGGAGATACCGCCGGTGTCGCGCGTCCGCAAGATCTGGACGGCCTGGGGCACGAACGAGACCGTGGTCAGGATGGCGGCTAAAAAGCCAATAAATTCAGTCATTTGGGGTGCGCTCCGCCGGCATTCTGGCCGCATGTACATCAAGTCCGTTTCAGCGGCGAGGGGAAGAATCAGGCCCGGATTCGGGATTGTAGAATTCGCCTTCGATGATCTCGCCATCTGCCGAGCCTGCGCTCGGATTGGCCTCGCGGAACGTTGCGTTCAGGGTCGACAGCGCGCTGCTGACCTCGGTTGTGGCGAGGCGGGCGCTGATCGCGTTGGCGGCGAGGGCAAAACCGGTGATGCCGATGAAGATCGCCGCATCTTCAAGGCCAAGGCCGCGCGCCAGGGATGTGTCGCGGAACAAAGCGAGGAAGCCCAGGAGGACAATGAACAGGCCGGCAAGGCCGCCAAGGCGTAAGGCAAATCCGGGCAACAGGCCCGCAAGCGATACAGGCGCAGGCGATCCGGTGAGCCGGGCGAGGCGAAAACGTTCAACCAGGCTGACGCCGACCATGGCAGCGGCCAGCAAGATGATCATCAGGGCGCTGCGCTGCATCAGGGCCACAAGGGCCACGCCGAACGGGAAGGCGAGCAGGGTGGCGAGGCGCAGGCCGAGCGCTGTCTGGAGGGGGGAGGAAGGCTGGGTCAGGGCGGCAGTATCCGGTGGGGGCAGGGGTGTGTAGGGTCGTTTTCGATGTGGCCATGAAGACACGCCAGCACAAGGGCGTGGTCTGACGCTTGCGCTGGCGAACGCCACACGGCATGTTGCGCCGCAACAATACAATTGGGGAGCCCCGGCATGGCCGACACACAAAAACCGTTCCAACACGCGCCTGACCGGCCGTGGATTTTCCGCACCTATGCGGGCCATTCGACGGCGCAGAAATCGAACGAGCTGTATCGGGGCAATCTGGCCAAGGGCCAGACCGGCCTGTCCATCGCCTTCGACCTGCCGACGCAGACCGCCTATGACGCCGACCATATCCTGGCGCGCGGCGAAGTCGGCAAGGTTGGTGTGCCGGTCAAGCATATGGGCGACATGGCGAAACTGTTCGACCAGCTGCCGCTGGAAGAGATGAACACGTCGATGACGATCAATGCGCCGGCGGCCTGGATGCTGGCCATGTATGTTGCGCTGGCCGACGAGCGCGGCGACGACCGGCACAAGCTGCGCGGCACGACCCAGAACGATATCGTCAAGGAATACCTGTCGCGCGGCACCTATGTGTTCCCGCCCGAGCCTTCGATGCGGCTGATCTCGGACATGGTATGCTGGTGCTATACAGAAGTTCCAAAATGGAACCCCATGAATGTCTGCTCCTATCACCTGCAGGAAGCGGGCGCGACGCCGGAACAGGAGCTGGCCTATGCGCTGGCCACCGCGATCGCCGTGCTGGATCGCGTGAAAGCGGGCGGGCAAGTTCCGGAATCAGACTTTGAAACCGTGTTCGGGCGGATTTCCTTTTTCGTGAATGCGGGTGTACGTTTCGTTACAGAACTTTGTAAGATGCGGGCCTTCGTCGACCTGTGGGAAGAGATCGGCCGCGAGCGTTATGGCGTGAATGACCCGAAGGCGCTGCTGTTCCGCTATGGCGTGCAGGTCAACTCGCTGGGCCTGACCGAGCCCCAGCCGGAAAACAATGTCTACCGCATCCTGATCGAGGCGCTGGCCGTGACCCTGTCGAAGCGGGCCCGCTGCCGCGCGCTGCAATTGCCGGCCTGGAACGAGGCGATGGGCCTGCCGCGCCCGTGGGACCAGCAATGGAGCCTGCGCCTGCAGCAGATCCTGGCCTACGAAACCGATCTGCTCGAATTCGAAGACATATTCGACGGCAGCCATGTGATCGACGGTAAGACCGAGGAATTGAAGGACAAGGCCCGCGCGACGCTGGCCGAGATCGACGCTCTGGGCGGTGCGACGAATGCCATTGGCCATATGAAGGAAAGCCTTGTCGGCGCGCATATCGATCGCATCAAGGCGATCGAGAACGGCTCGATGAGCGTTATCGGCGTCAACAAGTACACCTCGACCGAGGCAAGCCCACTGGGCACGGGCGACGGTGCCATCATGACGGTCGATCCGGCTGAAGAAGCCGCGCAAGTGCGCGAGCTGAAAGCGTGGCGGGCCAAGCGCGACAATGCGGCTGTCGAAGCGGCACTGGCGGACCTGAAGGCGGCGGCGGCAAGTGATGTGAACATCATGGAGCCCTCGATTTCCTGCGCCAAGGCGGGCGTGACGACCGGTGAATGGGGCACGGCGATGCGCGAAGTGTTCGGCGAATTCCGTGCACCGACGGGCGTGGCTATGGTTATCAGCGGCGATCCCGATGAAGAGATCGCGGCCGTGAAAGCCGATGTCGACCGCGTGTCGGAAGCGCTGGGCCGGCGCCTGACCTATGTGCTGGGAAAGCCGGGCCTTGATGGCCACTCGAACGGCGCCGAGCAGATCGCGGCGCGCGGACGGGAAGTGGGCATGGATGTCGTCTATGCAGGCATTCGCTTCACGCCAGCCGAGATTGCGGCGCAGGCGAAGGAGGCCAATGCGCATGTCGTCGGCCTGTCGATCCTGTCCGGCAGCCACCTGGATCTCGTGCGCGAGACGATTGCAGAGATGCGCAAGGTGGGACTGGAAAATGTGCCGCTGGTGGTGGGCGGCATCATCCCGCCGGAGGACGCGCGCGCCCTCGGCCAGATGGGCGTGACCCGCATCTACACGCCAAAGGACTTCAAGATTACCGGCATCATGGGCGACGTGGTGAAAGTGGTCGAAAAGGCGTGGCTGGCGACGGCCTAGGCTTACAGCTTTCTTCTTCTTGCGACGCAGCAACAAGGCGTCTAAGGGCGGCAATCACTTACAATTCAGCCTGACCGGAGCCGGCATGGGACAGTTTGAACTCGGTTGGGAGGAGTGGCTGGCGCTGCCGGACCTAGGCTTGCCTGCGATCAAGGCCAAGGTGGATACCGGCGCCAAGACATCGGCGCTGCATGCCAGCGTGATCGAGCCGTTCGGGCCGAACACAAAGCCGCAAGTGCGCTTCCTGATCCAGCCGGACCCGGCGGACCCGAACCTGGAGATCACCTGCTCGGCGCGGGTGATCGACCGGCGTGAAGTGACCAGTTCGAATGGCGACACCGAGCTACGCTATGTGATCGAGACCGAGGCCGAGATGGGCGGGCGGCGCTGGCCGATCCAGTTGACGCTGACCAACCGCGAGAATATGACCTATCGCATGCTGTTCGGTCGTGGCGCGATCCAGCCGGACATGATCGTCAATCCGAATGCCTCGTTCAGCCAGCCCTTGCTGGATTATGCCGGCTATGCCGGATTGCCCAAGCGCACGCCGGTCAAGCGTCCCTTGCGGATTGCGCTGTTGACCCGCGAGCCGGATAATTATTCCTCGAAGCGCCTGGTGGAGGCCGCCGAGGCGCGCGGGCATGTGATGGAGATGATCGATACAGCGCGCTGCTACATGCAGATCGGCACGCTGGATCCGGAAGTGCATTATGACGGCAAGGCGCTGGCGCGGTTCGACGCGGTGATCCCGCGCATCGGTGCGTCGATCACGGACTATGGCATGGCGGTGCTGCGCCAGTTCACCAATACCGGCGCGTTCTGCCTGAACGGGGCAGGGGCCATCGGACGGTCACGTGACAAGCTGCTGGCTCACCAGTTGCTGGCCCGCGCCAAGATCGGCATGCCGATCACGGCGTTTGCGCACAGCCCGAAGGATACAAAAGACCTGATCTCTCTGGCCGGCGGCGCGCCGGTGGTCGTGAAACTGCTCTCCTCGACGCAGGGCAAGGGCGTGGTGCTGGCCGAGACGCGCAAGGCCGCCGAGAGCCTGGTCGATGCGTTCCGGGGTCTGGACGCGAACTTCCTGGTGCAGGAATTCGTCAACGAGGCCGCCGGTGCCGACACGCGGTGTTTCGTCATCGGCAACAAGGTGGTCGGCGGCATGAAGCGGCAGGCGGCCAAGGGCGAGTTCCGGTCGAACCTGCACCGGGGCGGGACGGCGAGCGCGGTGAAGCTGACACGCGCCGAGCGCGACGTCGCGCGCGACGCGGCCAGGGTGCTGGGCCTGCGCGTGGCCGGGGTGGACCTGCTGCAGACCGCCGACGGACCGAAAGTGCTGGAGGTCAATTCTTCACCCGGCCTTCAGGGCATCGAAGGCGCGACCGGCAAGGACATTGCCGGCATGATCATCGAGCATCTTGAGCGCCAGGTGCGCCCGCTTGCCAAGGTGCGTGAGACGGGCGCGAAGCCGCGCCGCCGGATCATCGCGAGCTGAACAGCTTGCCCTGTTCGGTGATCAGGATGATCCCGAGGGATACCAGGCCGAGGCAGACGAAGCCCAGCGTCAGCGGAACCGTGGAACCATTATACTGGCTGGAGATGGCCATGCCGATGAGGCTGGCGACGGTCGTCGTGGCGAAGCCATAGGCGGCTGAGGCCGTGCCGGCGATCTTGCCGAGGGGTTCCATGGCAAGTGCGCTGAAGTTCGATCCCATCAGTCCGAAACATCCAAAGCAGAGCGCAAACAAGGGAAAGAAGATGTAGAGGTGGTCGCCGACGAAATGGGTGACCAGTGCGAGGATCGCTGCGACGATGGTGAAGACGAACAGGGCCGTCTGGCTGATCCGGCGCATGCCGACCTTCTCGACGATGCGCGAGTTCAGGAAGTTGGCGCAGGCTAGCGTGCCTGCGATTCCGGCGAACCAGAACGCGAAGGTTTCCTTCTGGCCGAAGACTTCGCGGAAGACCTGTTCGGACGAGGCAATGAATGAGAACAGTGCGCCGAAGATGACGCCGGAGGCGCACATGTATCCGAACGTGACGCGCGACTTGACGATTTGGCCATAGGCACCGACGGCAGCACTGAGATTGAGCGGCTGCCGAGCGTCTTCCGGCAGCGTCTCGGGCAGGCGGTACCATGTCCAAACGAGCATGATGATGCCGAAGACGGCGAGGACCACGAAGATGGCTTCCCACGGCGCAACGAGCAGGACGATCTGGCCGATGCCCGGCGCGAGGATCGGCACGACCATGAATATCGTCATCACCAGCGACATGAAGCGCGCCATCTGGCGGCCGGCAAACAGGTCTCGCACGACCGATACGGCGACGAGCCGTCCGCCGGAGGCAAACACGCCTTGCAGGAACCGCATGATCAGAAGGGCCATGAAGTCGCGCATCACGATGCAGGCAAAGGCGGTGATGATATAGCCGACGAGCGCGACGAAGAGGGGACCGCGTCGGCCAAACCGGTCAGAGATGGGGCCCCAGATGATTTGCGGCGCGCCAAAGCCCAGCACGTAGGAGAAGATGATCATCTGCTGGCGGTTGTCGCTTTCCATCCCCGGCGCGGTGAGGCCCACCGCATGGGCAATCTCGTTGAGCGCAGGCAACATGATGTCGATACCGAAGGCGTTTAGCGCCATCAGGCCGGCAATCATCACGACAAGTTCTCTGCGTCCGGGAACCGGGCGTTTGGCACCCGGCAGGATGCCCGAAGGAGGAATGGCGGAGGGTTCGGTGTCGGCCATGGGCCCGCCTTTCCTGTCTGGTACGGTTTGGGGGGAAGCCTTTCTATCTGGGCCAAGCCTTGCCGCTTGCCTAGAGGTGAAGCTTGGAATAATGCACCCAATGCAAAAACGCCGCCCTTGCGAGGCGGCGTTTCAGGTCGACGGGACAGTAGATCAGGATTCGGGGCGCTGAATCTGGCTCCCCAGATTGAAGATCACCTGGTTGGCGTCGAAATAGGCCGGATCATCGGGTTTAGGACCTTTGCCCATGATGATTTCAGCCGAAGCGAGATAGGAGGTGATCTCGCGGTATTCCTGCGGGCCATCCCAGAAGGGATCATAATAGCCGAAGCGAGACGCGTAGAATGAGCGTGGGTAGGCCCAGCGGCGGTAGGGATCGTGGAAGTAGGACGCACGTGGGCCGAAGTAGCGATAATCGAGATAGAAATTGCTGTAGAATGGCGAGTAGCCAGTCGTTGTCGGTACGACCCGGCTGTCAGCATCCGTGGCGCGCTGGACGACGCGGAAATGGTCAAAGCCGTGCTGCTTGGTGAGCTCCGCCGCGCGGTAGAGCATGTAGGTCTCCACCGTCTTGCGGTCTGTCAGGCTGTTGCCGGCGAAATGGACCTGGAAGCGGTTCGCTTCGATCTGTTGTTCCGAGTAGCCGCGATCTGAATCATACGCCGCCTGATAGGGGGTGGCGGTGGTACAGGCGACCAGTATGGCCAAGGCTGCAAACCCGGCGGCGATCTTTGAAATATGCATGTGGCAACCCTCCTGAGGATGTCTGCAAACTAAACGGTATCAGACCGTATCCTACCTGAAACTAGGTTGAATTGCATAGACTCACTACAGTGTTGGGTCAGGATGCCATCACATTTTCGAGATCATTGCGGCAACGAAAAAGGGCGACCCATCGGGCCGCCCTTGATCTTGCCCGTTCCGGTATGACGGATCAGGCGGCCTTGTAGCCGATGACAGCCTTGGTTTCGAGGAATTCCTCAAAACCCAGCTCTCCCCATTCGCGACCGTTGCCGGACTGGCCGTAGCCGCCGAACGGTGCCGAGAAGTCAGGGCTGGCGCCGTTGACCTGGATTTGACCCGCGCGGATCTGACGAGCCACGGCCTGGGCTTCCTTGTCCGGGCCCTGAACATAGCCAGCGAGACCGTAGACAGTGTCATTGGCCATCTCGATGGCGTCATCCAGCGTGTCGTAGGGCAGGATGCAAAGGACAGGACCAAAGATTTCCTCGCGGGCGATGGTCATCTGGTTGGTGACGTTCGCGAAGACGGTCGGGCGGGTGAAGTAACCCTTGTTGAAGCCTTCGGGGCGACCCGTGCCACCGGCGACGAGCGTCGCACCTTCGTCGATACCGACCTGGATCAGGTCCTGGACCTTCTGGAACTGGTTGCCGTTCGAGATCGGGCCAATGGCGCCCGGCGTCGCTTCGCCCGGCATCATGACCTTGACCGATTCTGCCGTGGCCTTGGCAATCGCGATGGCTTCGTCCTGCTGGTCTTTCTGGACGAACATGCGCGACGGAGCGTTACAGGACTGGCCTGTATTGGTCATCATCTGCATTACGCCGCCTGCGACGGCCTTTTTCAGGTCAGCGGTTGGCAGGACGATGTTCGGCGACTTGCCACCGAGTTCCTGGGCCACACGCTTGACGGTCGGCGCGGCGGCTTGTGCGACGAGCACGCCGGCGCGGGTCGAGCCGGTGAAGCTCATCATGTCGACATCAGGGTGCGCCGAGAGGACGGCACCGACATTCGGGCCGTCGCCGTTGACGAGGTTGAAAACGCCCTTCGGCACGCCGGCTTCATGCAGGATTTCGGTGAAGATCAGTGCGTCGAGCGGCGCGATCTCGGAAGGCTTGAGGACCATGGTGCAACCCGCTGCGAGGGCCGGGGCGACCTTGCAGGCGATCTGGTTGAGAGGCCAGTTCCACGGCGTGATGAAGCCGCAGACACCGATGGCTTCCTTGCGCAGCAGGGTCGTGCCTTTCAGCTCTTCCCATTCATAGCCGCGCAGGATGGCAGCCATGGTGGCGAAATGGCCCATGCCGGCAGGTACCTGCGCAGCGTTGGCGAGCCACATCGGGGCGCCCATTTCGTCGGAGATGGCGCTGGCCAGGTCGGGCAGGCGCTTCTGGATGCCGGCGGTGATCTTGTCGAGCAGGTCAGCGCGGTATTCGACTGAAGTCTGCGAGAATGCAGGGAAGGCGGCCTTGGCAGCGGCAACGGCCTTGTCGACATCAGCCTTCGAGCCGAGCGAGATGCGCGCAAAGGGCTCTTCAGTGGCGGGGTTTTCGACTTCAAGCGTGCGGGGCTCTACCGGATCGACCCACTCACCATTGATGTAGAATTTGAGATAATCTTTCATGGGCCGGAGCCTCCCTTTGATGTCTGTGGTTCTGACCTGACTATAGGTGACGCGCGCGTCACCGGCGAGTCCTGACGCAAAGGAAATCACCCGTGTAACGGGGAATTCATCTGAGGCAGGCGGCGCCTAGCGCTTCATGCCTCCCAGGATGCCGCGCAGGATGTAGCGGGTAAATTCGCGCGTTGCCGTGCGGGCGGCCTGTTTTCCAGCCGCTTCGAGTGGCGTCTGGCGCCGGGACCGGGTGGATTTGGTCCGGGATTTCTTCTTTTCGAGGGCAGCCTTGGTCTTTTCTTCCTTAGCGGCCAGCTTTTCAGCCTGTTCGGCAGCTTCGGCATCTTTTTCTTCCAGTATCTCGTAGGCGGACTCGCGGTCGATGACCTCTTCATACTTGCCGGCAAAGGGGCTGGCCTTCTGAACAATTGCGCGTTCGGCGGGTGTGGCCGGACCGAGACGGGAGGACGGCGGGCGGATCATGGTGCGCTGGACGATCGAAGGCGCGCTCTTGGTGTTGAGCGCGGATACCAGTGCTTCGCCGGTGCCGAGCTGGGTGATGACCTCCTCAGTATCGAAGGCCGGGTTTTCGCGGAACGACTGGGCGGCTGCGCGCACGCCCTTGCGTTCGGCAGGGGTGTAGGCGCGCAAGGCGTGCTGCATCCGGTTGCCGAGCTGGGCCAGTACGTTGTCAGGCAGGTCGCGCGGATTCTGAGTGACGAAGAAGACGCCGACGCCTTTCGAACGGATCAGGCGGACGACCTGTTCGATCTTCTGCATCAGGGCGGGCGGCGCATCGTTGAACAGGAGGTGGGCCTCGTCGAAGAAGAAGACGAGCTTTGGCTTGTCCGGGTCGCCGACTTCCGGGAGGCGTTCGAAGAGTTCCGACAGCAGCCAGAGCAGGAAGGTGGAATAGAGTTTCGGGCTGTTGATCAGCTTAGTCGCGTCGAGCACATTGACATAGCCACGCCCGTCCTGGGTCGTGCGCATCAGGTCTTCGAGTTGCAGCGCCGGCTCGCCGAAGAAATGCTCGGCACCTTCGCGTTCGAGCATCAGGAGGTTGCGCTGCACGGCGCCGAGCGAGGCGGCGGCGACGTTGCCGTATTCCTGGCTGATCTCGTCGCGCACGTCTTTCTGGGACAGGTGGACCAGCAGCTTGCGCAGGTCTTTGAGGTCGAGCAGCAGGAGGCCGTTATCATCGGCATATTCGAACGCGATGTTGAGCACGCCTTCCTGCGCGTTTGTCAGGCCCATCAGGCGTGACAGAAGGAGGGGGCCCATTTCTGAGATCGTGGCGCGGATGGGGTGGCCATTCTCGCCGAAGACATCCCAGAAAATGGTGGGGGCGGCGCCATAGCCGAAGTCCTCGAGGCCGATCAGGCTGGCGCGTGCGACCAGCTTTTCGTGCAGCTTGTGGTCGGCGCTGCCGGGGACACAGATGCCCGAGAGGTCGCCCTTCACGTCGGCGCAAAAGACCGGGACGCCGGCATCGGAGAAGCCCTGCGCCAGGATTTGCAGGGTCACGGTCTTGCCGGTGCCTGTCGCGCCGGCGACGAGGCCGTGACGGTTGGCCACTTTCAGCAGCATTTCCTGAGCGGTGTTCGGCGTGCCGGATCCGTCTGCGTCTGCGCCACCGATAAAAAGTGAATCCGTCATGCTCGCCAAATCTCCCCTGATGCGGCCGGAACGCTAATGATTTAACAGGATTCGGCAAGGTGCCGACTGAGCTTGGCGTGTGCTTTGCAAATGCAGGTGCAAGCACATCTTGACGCAGCGCGAGGCTGCTTCCAACCTGTATTTGCTTCAGGGGGACCTGTATGGACCGCGCAACCAAGACTGGCATCTGGATCATCGCCACCGGCGTGATCGTCGCGTTTCTTTATGTCGGACGCGGTATCCTGGCGACCTTCGCCATGGCCGTGTTCCTGTTCCTCGTGATCGAGGGTTTTGCGACGGTGATCGACAACTGGTCGCATTCGATGCGCCGTGGCGGCGCGCGGGCGATTGCCGTGCTGACCGTGCTCGGTGGCTTTATTGGCTTCATCGCCCTGATGGCGCACGGCATGTCACAGTTCGGGCGCGATGCGGCGGAATACGAGCAAAAGATCAATGCGCTGATCCAGGAGGCCTATGGTCTGGTCAATATGAGCGATGCCCCGACGCTGACCCATCTCCTGTTCAATGCGCAGGGCCAGCGTTTCTTTGCGACGATTGCGAATGCGACGGGCGACCTGTCGGGCGACCTCGTCCTGATTTTCATCTATGTCGCTTTCCTGTTCATCGCCCAGTCCGGCTGGACCCGGAAGCTGGACAATATCTTCCCGGAATTCGAGCAGCGCGGGCAGGTCCGCCAGATCGGTGACGAGGCCCGCCAAAGTATCGAGACCTATCTCTGGACCCAGACCGTGATCTCGGCCCTGATCACGGCGCTGACCTATATTTCCCTGCTGTTGCTCGGCGTGCAGAATGCCCTTTTCCTCGCAGCGCTCATCTTCGTGCTGAACTATATTCCGACTGTCGGGTCGATTGTCGCGGCGCTGGTGCCGCCCCTGTTTGCCCTCGTTCAGCCCGAAGTGCCGGCCTGGATTCCGGGCTCCGCGCCGCAGGACATCTATATTTATGCTGCCATCGTGTTCGGCATTGTCAGTTTCTGGCAATTCTCGATCGGGAATTTCATCCAGCCGCGGATGATGGGCGAATCGCTGAACCTGTCTTCCCTCGTGGTTTTGCTGGCGCTCGCCATATGGGGCGTGCTGTGGGGAATCCCCGGTATGTTCCTGTCGGCGCCGCTGACTGTGTTGATGATGATACTGTTTGCGCAGTCTGACGGCACGCGGTGGATTGCGATCCTCCTGTCGTCGGATGGAAACCCTCAGGGAAAGGGCGCGCAAACGGTTGCAGCTGCAACTGCCAAAGATCGTGGCGAAACGGATTGAAGTGTGGCACCTCGCGCCTTCGCAGAAGTAGAATGTACGGATCGGTGAAGTCTTCATGATTTGTAATGTAGTTTTGCCACCGGTAACCCTTGCTTTCTGAAAGCAAGGACCGAAATACAAGATCAGGCCTCCGCGTGCGTCCCCCCACCCAGCCTGCGGAACGCCTGTAGGGCCCGTCGGACACGTCCCCGTTCGACGGGCCCGCTTGTATCAGAGCCGCGCCCGGTCGGGCCTGCCAGTTTCATTTGTAACAAGCCATTGAAGGCCTTCGCGGCGCACGTTAGACCGGACCGAGTTTCCGCAGTCGCCACGCGAGCCTTTTCACATGCCCCCATCGCTTTCCAAGGCCGACCCGCTTCAGCAAGTGCTGACGCAGGTGAATCAGGAATCCCGCAATGAAGACCTAACCGGTCTGACCGAGGGTGACGTCCGCAAGCTGACGACGGACCTGTGGACATGGGCGAGCAGCGTTGCGCCCGGCGTGCATGACGCACGTGTCCTGATCGCGCCGGATGGGGAAAGCGCGCCATTGCAGAGGTCGGTGCTTGAGGCGGTCGGCCCGGACATGCCGTTCCTGGTCGATTCGTTGCTGGGTGAATGTGCAGCGGCCGGGCATGCGGTCAAAGCCCTGTTCCACCCGCTCGTGAACATGGACGACGGCCGGTGTGTTTCGGTGATCCAGATCCATCTGCCTCTAATGACGGACGCCGAGGCGAAAAAGCTGGCCGAGGGTGTGCGCAAGACGCAGGATTCAACCCGCGAAGTGGTCAGCGACTTTGAGCCGATGAAGGCGCGCATGGAGGCCGAGATCAAGGGCATCTCGCATCTCGAGAATCACGCCGAAGACGACAAGCGCGAAACGATCGCGTTTCTCGAATGGCTGCTGGAAGATCATTTCGTCTTCCTCGGTTGCCGCGAATACCATTTCGAGACGGACGCGAAGGGCAAGGTTCTGCCGGAAGAGCCGATCATGATCGAGGGCTCCAATCTCGGCATCCTGCGCGACGAGCAGTTGAACGTGCTGTCCCGCGACAGCGAACCACTGGTTCTCACACCCGAGATCAGCAATCTCCTGGCCGAGCCGTTCCCGATGTTCGTTGCGAAATCGACTCTGGTCAGCCGCGTGCACCGCCGGGTCAAATGCGACTATATCGGCATCAAGAAATATGATTCAGACGGCAAGGTGAACGGCGAAGTGCGCTTCCTCGGCCTGTTCACTGCCGAAGCCTACGACGAGACAGCGCGATCAATTCCGTTCGTGCGCCGACGGGTCAAGAAAGTGATTGAAGCATCCGGGGCGGCGCCGGGCGGGCATACGGAGAAAACCGTGGCCAACCTGCTCGAAACCTGGCCGCGCGACGAACTGTTCCAGACCCATTCCCGGGCACTGGCACCGATGATTGTCGGTGCTATGCATCTGGTGGGTCGCCCGCGCACCCGCCTGTTCCTGCGTCGCGACGAGTTCGACCGGTTCGTGACGGCGATCGTATTCGTGCCGCGTGAAGCTTATGACACCACGCTGCGCCTGCGCATCGCAGACGTACTGACACG
This sequence comes from Hyphomonas sp., assembly GCF_041689225.1. Taxonomy (GTDB): domain Bacteria; phylum Pseudomonadota; class Alphaproteobacteria; order Caulobacterales; family Hyphomonadaceae; genus Hyphomonas. The sequence continues at coordinate 19,412 of NZ_JBDNGN010000129.1, forward strand.
CGCCTATGCGGGGACATTGGTGAAGTTCCAGCCCTATTTCGACACCGGGCCGATGGCCCGTGTGCATTTCGAAATTTCGATTGACCGTAATCATCCCCAGCCTGATCCGGACGCACTGGAACATGAAATCGCCGAGCTCGCCCGGACCTGGGACCAGGGGTTCCGGCAGGCCCTGATGGCGAGTCCGCTGGCCGAAGCAGACAGGGACGGCGCGCGTGCCTTTATCGGCGCCTTCAATGCGGCCTATCGCGAGGCGTTCCCGCCAGAAGAAGCGCTGCGTGATGTCACCACGATGGCAGGCCTGCATTTCAATACGCCTGTGCTCGCCCGCGCCTTCCGGTCGGACGGCGACGATGACGACAAGATACGTGTGAAAATCTACGCCCGCGAAGGCGCCATTCCGCTGTCACGCTGCGTGCCGGTGTTCGAGAATATGGGCCTGTTCGTGAATTTCGAAACGGGCTACCCGGTCCGGCCATCGGAGAAACCGGCAGCAGACGCGCCGGAGATATATTGGGTTCATTCACTGTCCATGCGATCCGTGGGCGGGGAATCCGTTGACCTGGACGTACTGGCAAAAGGGTTCGAGGATGCCTTCGTCGCTGTCTGGAGCGGGCTGGCCGAGAATGACGGCTTCAACCGGCTTGTCCTTTCGGCGGGTGCCAGCTGGCGCGATGCGGCGCTGATGCGGGCCTTGTCGGCCTATCGTCGCCAATCGGGACTTGAGCAGCCGCAAGAGGTCCAGGAGCGCGCGCTTGCCGCCCATCCGACGATCACGCGCCTACTGCTTGACCTGTTCGCGGCCCGGTTTGATCCTGCCACACATGCCAGTCTCGATGCCCGCCGCGATGCGGTGGCAGGCATTCGGGCATCCATCGAGGCGGCTCTGCGCGATGTGTCAGCGCTGGCTGAAGATCAGATTCTCCGTCGCCTGACCGATCTCATCTGCGCGATTCAGCGAACCAATTTCTACCAGACTGGCGAAAAGGGCCGTGGCCGCGCGTTCATCAGTTTCAAAGTGGAGAGCCGCGAACTGGAAGACCTGCCCGAACCGAAACCGTACCGCGAAATTTTCACGTCGAGTCCCCAGGTCGAAGGCGTGCACCTGCGCTTCGGGCCTGTCGCGCGTGGCGGGCTGCGCTGGTCGGACCGGCCGTCAGACTATCGCACCGAAGTGCTGGGCCTTGTAAAAGCCCAGCAGGTCAAGAATGCGGTGATCGTTCCTGTTGGATCAAAGGGCGGATTTTTCCCCAAGCAACTGGCCGACCGGTCAAATCGCAACGCCTGGTTCGAAAGCGGGCGCGACGCCTACAAGCAGTTCATCACGGCATTGCTCGGCCTGACCGACAATCTTGACGGCGCTGAGGTCGTCCATCCGGATCATACGGTGATCTGGGACGGGGAAGACCCGTATCTCGTAGTCGCTGCCGACAAGGGCACGGCGACGTTCTCCGATACGGCGAACGCGATCAGCGAGGCGCACGGCTTCTGGTTGGGCGATGCGTTCGCGTCGGGCGGTTCGGTTGGCTATGACCACAAGAAAATGGGGATCACGGCGCGCGGCGCGTGGGAGGCGGTCAAGCGTCACTTCCGCGAAATGGGCAAGGATATCCAGACCGAACCCTTCACCGTGATCGGCGTTGGCGACATGAGCGGCGATGTCTTTGGCAATGGCATGTTGCTGTCACCGGAGATCCGCTTGGTCGCGGCTTTCAATCACATGCACATCTTCCTCGACCCGAATCCCGGCAATTCGAAGAAGAACCTGGCCGAGCGACAACGCCTGTTCGACCTTCAGGGCTCGTCCTGGGCGGACTATGATACGAAGCTGATCTCGACCGGCGGCGGCATCTTCGAACGGTCGGCCAAATCGATCACGCTGAGCGACGAGGCCAAGGCCGTGACAGGCCTGGCGAAAGATGCGGTGACGCCAGACGAATTGATCCACGCCCTGCTCAAGGCTGAAGCGGACCTGCTCTGGTTTGGCGGTATCGGGACCTATGTGAAGGCGAGTACCGAAACCCATGCCGAAGTGGGCGACCGGTCAAGCGATGCAATCCGCGTCAATGGACGCGACCTCCGGGCCAAGGTGATTGGCGAAGGCGCCAATCTCGGGCTGACACAAGCCGGGCGGATCGAGTTCGCGCAGGGCAAAGGGCATATCAATAACGATGCCATCGACAATTCCGCCGGCGTCGACAGTTCCGACCACGAGGTCAACATCAAGATTCTAGCCGCCGAGGCCATCCGGACCGGCGCGCTGAAGGCGAAGGACCGCAATGCGCTCCTGGCCGAGATGACCGACGATGTCGCGGCGCATGTTCTGCGCCACAACTATGACCAGACCGGCGCGCTGACGCTGGCGGAATCGAGTGCCGCTGGCGATCATGACGCCCTTGAACGCCTGATGATCTATCTGGAAGAGCGCGGCGTGCTCAACCGGTCGCTGGAGGGGCTGCCCAGCACGGCGCGCATGCGTTTGCGGCAGGAGGCCGGCGCCTGGCTGACCCGTCCGGAGCTGGCGGTGCTGCTGGCCTGGTCGAAGATCGTGCTGATCGACGATGTCGTTGCATCCGACATTCCGGACGATCCGTATTTCGAAAGCGTCCTAAAATCCTACTTCACCAAGCCGATCGACACGTATGAGGATGCGATCCGCAATCACCGCCTGAAGCGGGAAATAATCGCGACCGTGATCGCCAACCGGTCACTCGACATGGCCGGGCCTGTGCCGCTGTTGCGCCTGCGTGAGATGACCGGCGCTGACAATGCCGCAATCGTTCGCGGCCTTGAGGCGTCACGCGCCGTGCTCGATTTTGATGCGTTCCGCCGCGAAGTCGACGCGCTCGACACCAAGGTCGGCGCGGATGTCCAGACCGACATGCGGATCCAGGCCATGCGGGCGATGAACGAAGCCGCGGCCTGGTATGTGCGCAACTTGCCCGGCGTGACAGTCGGTGAGGCGGTCGCTCAAACACATGCACCACTGAATGAATTCAAGACCGCTCTGGGTTCGGTCCATGCGCCGTTCCCGGCGGCGCGGATCGAGCGTGCGGCGCGCGCCTTCGTCAAGCGCGGTGCACCCGACGCGCTGGCACGGTGGACCGCCGCAATGAGCCACTTCTCGCAGGGGCTGGTCGTGATCGACCTGGCCAGGGCGGCTAGTGTCGGCGTGCCCGATGCGGGCGCCGCCTTCTATGCAATCGGCGACGCGCTGCGCCTGGACCGGCTCAGAGCCTCGGCCCGTGAGGGGCTCGCCAAGGCCGGCTACTGGGACCGGATCGCGGGACGCCGGCTGGTCAGCGAAATGGTGCGCATCCAGGCGGCCGCTGCGCAGGAAGCGCTCGCCGGGGGGGGCGTCGATGCCTGGCTTGCCGAACGCGCCGAGACGCGCCGGCAATTGGTTGCCACGCTTGGCACCCTGACGAAGGGTAAGGACTGGTCGTTCGCCAAGTTCACGCTGTCGGCCGACGCGGTCCGACAATTCATGGGACGGTAAGGGCTGGCGAGTTATACACAGGGCCGAAGCGCAAGTGACGGCAGCCAGCAAGGCTTTGCTTAACAGGCGCAGTAAGCCTGCTATGAGTGAACGCCATCATGAAACGGCTCTATCATTGGCCCCTCGATCCCGCCGGACGGCTGGTGCGTCTCGTCCTCGCTGAGAAAGGCGAAGCTTTCGATTTGTTCGAGTCGACCCCATGGGCGCCGCATCCGGATGTGTCTGCGCTCGCGCATGGCGCTGTTGCTCCGGCACTGGTGGAAACGGGACCCGAGGGTAAGACGTTCGCGTGTGGCACGCGCGCCATCTGCGAGCAGATGGAAGAGCTGAAGCCGACACCGGCCCTGTTGCCGGAAGACCCGAATGAGCGGGCCGAAGCGCGCCGCCTCTGGGCCTGGGTCGAGGCCGGTTGCGAGGAAGTCACCGACAAGCTGCTGACCGAACGCGTCATGCAATGGGTGCGGCGCGACCGCCAGCCGGATTCCGAAAAGCTGCGGCGCGGGGCGCACGCGCTGCGCGGACGGCTCACCTTCCTCAATGGCATGGTTGAGCTCAACGGCTATCTGGCAGGGCGCACATTGTCCCTGGCCGACCTGTCGGCGGCAGCGCACCTGTCGGCCTATGACTATTTCGGCGATGTCGAGTGGGATGCGGTGCCGGACCTGAAGACCTGGTATGCAAGGATCAAATCGCGCCCCAGTTTCCGTCCGCTACTCAGTGACCGGATAGAGGGCACGCGGCCCGTGGCGCATTATGCCGACCTCGACTTCTGATCCCGTGGCCGGTTCACCTGAAGCCTTCCTCAAACATACCGGGCGCACGATTGGGTTTGACAGTGTGCGCATTGCGCGTGCGGACGAGGCCTGGGCGGCGGGGGAGCGGCTTGAGGCGTTCGTGGCTGAAGGCCGTCATGGCCAGATGGACTGGATGGAGACGACACTTGAGCGTCGCAAGGCGCCGACATCGATGTGGGCGGGCGCGAAATCAGCGGTGGTCGTTGCCCTGAACTATGGCCCGGGCCTGGATCCGATGGACATGCTCGGCGAACGCAGTCTTGGCAATATCTCCGTCTATGCGCGGGGGAAGGACTATCACGACCTTCTCAAGTCGCGCCTGAAGCAGCTTGCGCGCGCCTTTGTTGCGGAGACCGGCGCGGAGGTGAAAGTCTTCGTCGATACCGCGCCGCTGATGGAAAAGCCGTTGGCCGCGAAGGCTGGCATGGGCTGGCAGGGCAAGCATACAAACCTTGTCAGCCGCGAGCTGGGCTCCTGGTTCTTCCTCGGTGTGATGCTGACAGATGCGGTGCTGGTGCCGGATGCGGCCGAGGCCGACCATTGCGGCTCGTGCAGGGCGTGTCTCGATATCTGCCCGACACAGGCTTTCCCGGCGCCTTACCAGCTCGATGCGCGCCGCTGTATCTCCTATCTCACGATTGAACATGCCGGGCCGATCCCGCGCGAGTTCCGTGCCGCGATAGGCAACCGGATCTATGGCTGTGACGACTGCCTCGCCGTGTGCCCTTGGAACAAGTTTGCCGAGGCGGCGTCCGAAGCGGCGCTGCATGCGCGGGCGGAATTGAAGGCGCCGGGGCTGGATGAGCTTGCCGCGCTGGACGATGCCACGTTCCGGGACGTGTTTTCGGGGTCTCCGGTCAAGCGGAGCGGCCGGAACCGGTTCGTCCGCAATGTGTGTGTCGCGATTGGCAATTCGGGCGACGCGGGTCTTGTCGCGTCTTTGCTTGCGCTGCTGGAAGACGCGGCGCCAGAGGTGCGCGGGGCGGCCATCTGGGCGCTGGTGCGTCTTGATCCTGACAGATTTCAGGCCGAGAAGGCCGCGCGGCGGGATCGCGAGAGCGATCCGGGCGTTATGGCGGAATGGGACCAGACGGCATGACCAATCGCGCAGGGCGGCAAGTGAGCGGCAAGGGGCCGGTAAGGGTGTGGTTCGTCCGGCTGGTGCGGTTCCTTGCGGGGCTGTTCGTCGGCCTGCACATCTATGCCGCGATGCTGATCTTCCTGCCGGTTCCGGGTACGATCCTGATGGTCCAGCGCGCGGCCGGTGGCGAGCACCTGCGCCGCACCATGACCCCGCTGGAAGATATTTCACCCTTCCTGGTCACGGCTGTGATTGCCGCAGAGGATGCGCGTTATTGCGAGCATCATGGCATCGACCCGGAAGCGATCGAGAAGGCGATTGACGAATACCAGCGTGGCAAACGGGCGCGCGGGGCTTCGACGATCACGCAGCAGACGGCCAAGAACGTGTTCTTCTGGAATGGCGGTGGCGCGCCCCGCAAGGTCGGCGACATGTGGATGGCGACCTTCATCGATCATGTCTGGGGCAAGCGCCGCGTGATGGAAGTCTATCTCAATGTTGCGGAATGGGGCGACGGCATCTTTGGGGCCGAGGCCGCGGCGCAGGCGCGGTTCGGCAAACCGGCGTCGAAACTGACAGAGCGGGAAGCCGCCCTGCTTGCCGCCGTACTGCCCAGCCCGAACAAGTGGCGCATCGATCCGCCGGGACCTTATGTCACCAAGCGGGCCGGGTCGCTGCAGGCGCGGATGCGTGTGGTGCGCCACCAAGGCCTTGATGCTTGCGTGTTTGGCGACAAGCGCCCTGCGCCGCTGCCGCCTGTGAAGGGTGAGCCTGCGCCACCACCGCCGGAAGCCGTGCCGGACCTGCCGCCTGCGCCGGAACCGCTGCCGGACGCGACCGGCGGCGATACGCCGATTGCCAGCGACGATCCGCTGAACGAGGTGCTGGATGCGGCGGACGAGTCTTTCGCCCAGCCCGCACCGGTGGCTATTGAGGAACCTGAGCCGTTTGTCGCGGACGAGATCGCGCCTGCGTCCCCGTCAGAGCCGGAGCCCGAACCAGAGGCAACAGGCCCTGTCGACCTGCGCCCCCGGAACGATCTGGGACTGGAACCGGAGCCTGCAGTCGACGACCCGCCGCAATAGAGCGGGCCGCGACCGGTCCGGGCCTAGACCGGGTCGTAAGGAAACACGCTTGCTGATGCGCCCAAATCGGTGAAGCTGCCCTGCATGGCGGGGAAGGCGTTGTCGATCAGGCTGTCGGGTGTCCAGCCTTCCATGCGGGCGACCGATTTGACCGGCCGGGGCTGGTCGCAAAGGATCACTTCATTGCCGCGCACGATGAAAATCTGGCCGCTGACATGCTTGGCCTTGTCGGCGCATAGCGCGACGGCCAGCTGGGCGACCTGATCTGCGCGCATGGAATTCTTGATCCGCTCGACACGCTCAGCGCCGGCTTCGTCCTTGACCGGGATCGAGGCGATCATGCGCGTCCAGGCGAACGGGGCAATGACATTGGAGCGGACATTCTTGCGCTCGCCTTCCATGGCGATGATGCGGGAGAGGCCCGCAATGCCCATTTTGGCGGCGGCGTAATTGGCCTGGCCGATATTGCCGATAATGCCGGAAGTGGACGTAAACAGCACGAAGGCGCCGTTTTCCTTCTCGCGGAACAGCTCAATGGCGGCGCGGGTGACGTTGAAACTGCCGCGCAGGTGCACGTCGATAACGCTGTCCCAGTCTTCTTCGCTCATCTTGTGGAACATGCCGTCGCGCAGGATGCCGGCCGGGTTGATGATCGCGTCGAGGGATCCGAACGTGTCCTTGGCCTGTTCGACCATGCCTTTGACAGCGCGCATGTCGGTTACGCTTTCGGAGTTCGAAACGGCCTCGCCGCCAGCGGCGCGGATTTCGGCGGCGACCTTTTCGGCCGGGCCTGCATCGCCCTCGTCACCGCCTGTCAGGCTGCCGCCCAGGTCGTTGACCACGACCTGGGCGCCTTCGCGCGCCGCCAGCAGCGCTGTTTCGCGCCCGATACCGTTTCCGCCGCCTGTGATGAGTACTGTTTTTCCGTCAAGCACGCCCATGATCGCAAATCCTCCGCGTTTTCCATGTGATTGACGGGCACCCTAGATACGGCCAAGCAATGTTCAAGGTTTGAAACTCGAATTGAGGAAGGCTAAAGCTGCCGCATGGAAAAGACATTCAAAGCAGTTATCTGGGATTTCGGGGGCGTTTTCACCTCCTCACCCTTCGACGCCTTCACCCGCTACGAGGAAGAGAAGGGCCTGCCAAAGGACTTCATCCGCTCGGTCAATGCCGTGAATCCACTGGAAAACGCCTGGGCCCTGCTTGAGCGTAGCGAAGTCGATGCTGCAGGATTTGACGGCATGTTCCGCTCTGAATCGCAGGCCCTGGGGCATGAAGTGCCGGGCCGCGACGTGTTGTCCCTCCTGTCCGGTTCGCTGCGCCCGCGCGTCGTCGCTGCGCTGGACGCCTGCAAGGCGAAGGGCAAGGTCGGCTGTATCACCAACAATGCGCCGATTGGCAAAGGCGCCTCGATGACGAATGACAGCGAGAAGGCGGCCCAGCTGGAAAAGGTCTTCGCCATGTTCGACCATGTCATCGAAAGTTCGAAACTGGGCATTCGCAAGCCGGACCCGCGCATTTATGCGCTGATGTGCGAGGCGCTGGATGTCGCGCCGGAAGAGTGTATCTATCTCGACGATCTCGGCATCAACCTCAAGCCTGCGCGCCAGATGGGCATGACAACGATCAAGGTGCTTGGTGAGGACCAATTGCTCGCAGACCTTGAGGCTGTGACCGGTTATGCGCTGGCGTAGCGCCCTCCTCGCGGCGATGGCCCTGAGCCTCGCCGCCTGCGGTCGGGGCGGCGAAGAGCCGATTCCGGCCATTCCCGACGAAAGCCTGACGCAGCCGCCGGTCGCGCCTGAACCTGTCGAGATCACTGAAGACGTCTCGGAAACGCGCGATGCCTTGTTGAAATATGCCAAAGCGGGTTCGTTAGGCGGGCTGGCGCGCACGGCAGCCAAAAGCGATGGCTTCATCTCGAATTTCGGCGGGCAACCGCACAGGGATTTCTGGGACCTGCTTCGCCGTACCGGCCTCGACCCGAACCTGAAGCTGCGCGAACTGCTGGCCCAGCCAGCAGGCGTCAGGACGGTCGATGGTGAGCGCTGGTATATTTGGCCAGACCTTGCGGCGCGCGATGCGACCGACCTCATTCCCGAGAAGATGTCGTTCCAGGATCGCAAACGGCTCAAAGAACTGATTGGTGAAGACGGTATTGACCTGATACGTGCAGGGAAGGGATATCCCGGCATGCGCACGGCGATCGCCGAGGATGGGCGCTGGGTATATTTTGTGCTCGGGCTTGATGGAGAGGACTAGACTGATGGCAAGCAAGATCGGCGCAGACAGCGCGCTTCAGCAGGTCAAAGGCTGGACGGCCGGGCCGGGCGAACGCGACACGATCAAGAAGACGTTCAAGTTTTCCGATTTCAAGACCGCTTGGGCATTCATGTCGGCGGCCGCCCTAAAGGCGGAAGCGATGGACCACCATCCTGAATGGTTCAATGTCTACAACAAGGTCGAGGTGACGCTCACCACGCATGACGTTGACGGCGTTTCAGCCAAGGACGTGGAGCTTGCCCGCTTCATGGATGCGTTTGCTGCCAAGCTTGGCTGATCCGTCAGGTATTGGACGCGACCAGGAAGAGTTTTTGCAGGTTCACGCCGACGGTCGTATCCTGGGAAATTTGGCCGATTGTCGGCACGCGCAGGGTCGAACGGGTGCGTAGTTTGCTCCGGACTCGCGACAGGACAGTGAGCAATTCGCGCTCAAGTATCGGCTTGGAGAGATAATCATCCATGCCCATATCGAGATAGCGTTCGCGGTCGCCGGTCATCGCGTCGGCCGTGAGCGCAATGACAGGTATGATGGACCATGATTCATGGCTTTCGCGAATATGTTTGAGTGTTTCAGGCCCGTCCATGCCGGGCATATGCACATCCAGAAGTACGAAATCGACTGTTTCGTTTGCCAGGATAGCCAATGCTTCCTCGCCGCTGGAACCGTCGATCACTGTCAGGCCGCGTGGCTCCAGCGCAGCGCGGGCCACGCGGCGATTGATCTCATTGTCATCGACAATGAGTGCCCGAAGTCCTCGCAGGCTGGGGGCGATCCGGCCGTGGGACGATTTTGGTGCCGGGGAGGTTTCCGGAGGTGCCTCGGCGAGGCGTGCTTCGAATGAAAATGAGAACACGGACCCTTCGCCCGGATTGCTCGTGCAGGTGATATCCCCGCCCATCAGCCTGGCCAGCCGGCGGGAGATAGCGAGCCCAAGCCCCGATCCGCCAAACTTGCGACTCGTCGTTTCGGAGCCCTGCTCGAAGTTCTGGAACAGTTTTGCACGCTGCTCGTCGGGTACACCGATGCCTGTGTCGCAGACATGAACGGTGACGCCGACACGGCCATCACGCGACATCTCGCCGGCCAAAACGGCGATGGTGACACCGCCCGTTGACGTGAATTTGACGGCATTGAACACGAGGTTGTCGATGCACTGGCGCACGCGCTTCGTGTCCAGCGACAGGAATTCGGGCAGCTTGGGGTCAAATGCGACCTCAAGGGTAAGGCCCTTCTTGCGTACGACTGGAGCGAAAGTGCGCTTGATGCACGAGATGCGATCACGGACGTTCGCTACGACGGGCGAGATGTCCAGCCGACCCGCTTCAATCCGGGACAGGTCGAGAATATCGTTGAGCAAGACCAAAAGCGAATGCGAACTTTCGACGATCGTATCGACCATTTCGCGATCCGCGTGATGAAGCTCCCTGTGCTGAAGCGCCTCCGACATGCCGATGATGCCATTCAGCGGTGTGCGAATCTCGTGGCTCATCGTAGCCAGGAATTCCGATTTTGCCTCGCTGGCCGTCAGCGCTGCCCGGCGCGCGTCCTTGAGTGAAACTTCGCGTTTCACAATATCTGTGACGTCATGTGCGACACCGATGACAAAACCGTTCTCGAGGCGCGAATAGCTGGCGACGACGTGGCGGCCCGTGGCGGTAACCATGTCGAGGTCGCGGCACTTCTGGATGGCGTCCATGACCAGAGACTGGCGCACCTGGAACGTGGCCTCGTTGAGGCGTGGGAAAAGGTGACGAATCTGTTGTCCGACAGCGTCATGAAGGCGGGTGCCGTCATCCATGCTGGAATAGAGGATCGGCCAGTGCGCGCGGGTCATTTTGTTCGCGAAAAGCAAGCCGCCGTCTGGCGTGAACACAACGAATCCGGCCTGCAATTGGTCGAGCGCGCGCCAAGCTTCCGCTGGCGTAATCGATGTCGTGTCGGTCATTTGTCCCGCCCAAATGTCGTCCCGTTACATGACTAGCGTGAATGTGTGTAGGGATCGTAAAATCGGGGGCGAACATTCCGCAGAGTTACCCGCCTTTTTTCCACGCCACCTGATAGAGATCGAAGCGCCGATCCTTGAGATTCTGGACCGCACCCGACTGGCGGGCTGTCAGCAGGTCCGACAAGGACAGGTCGGCCAGCGCAACTGTTTCGGTGTTGGCTGGCGTGTCTGCTGCTACGCCGTCGCGCGAGAAGGGGAAGTCTGACGGCGTCAGGATGCAGCTTTCGGCATAGTGGATGTCCATGTTCTCGACATTGGGAAGATTGCCCACCACGCCCGACATGACGACATAGCACTGGTTCTCGACAGCGCGCGCCTGGCAGCAATATCGCACGCGAAGATAGCCGCGGCGCTCGTCGGTGCAGAACGGCACGAACAGGATCAGCGCCCCCTGATCGACCAGGTGGCGCGCCTGTTCGGGGAATTCGCTGTCATAGCAGATCATCACGCCGATCGGTCCGCAATCGGTCTGGATGACCGTGTTGCCCGACCCACCACGAATGTTCCACCAGCGCCGCTCTGAAGGCGTCGGGTGGAGCTTCTGCTGCGTGTGGACCGAGCCGTCGCGCAGGAAGATGTAGGAGATGTTGAATATGTCGCCATTGTCCATCCGGCTTGGATGCGACCCGCCGATGATGTTGATATTGTAGGAAATGGCAAGCTTTTCCATGAACGCGACATAGCGGGATGTATATTCGGAAATCTTCTCGATTGCCTCGATCGGTGCGAGCGGTTTGTGCTCGAGCGAAAGGAGTTGCAGCGTGAACAGTTCCGGGAACACGACAAAGTCCGACCGGTAGTCCGATGCGATATCGACGAAATATTCGACCTGCGTCTCGAACTCGTCGATCGACTGGATCTTGCGCATCTGGAATTGCACGGTCGTGATGCGTACGCTTTCCGGAAGGTTCGTTCCACCGAGGCTCGGCTTCGCCTTGATCTCTTCCTGTGCCAACGGGTTCTTCCAGAACATGTGCGTGGCATGGTTCATCGAGGGCGCGTCGCCCGGCAGGTAGTTCTTCAGCACACCGATGGGCTCGAACCCCTGGCGCAGCTGGAATGAAATGACCTGGTCCTTCAGTTTCGAGCCCACGACGGCTTCGATATAGTCGGCCGGGTTCGGGTATTCCTTGGCACGGCGGGCATATCCGGGCATGCGTCCGCCGAACACGATGCCCTTGAGTTCGAGATACTGGCAGAGTTCCTGGCGGACGCGGTAGAAGCGCTGCCCGATCCGGAGACGCCGGAAGCCCGGGTCGACACCGACATCCATGCCATAGAGCACATCGCCTTCGGGATCGTGACGCGCGGCAAATCCGCCGCCGGTGATCTCGTCCCATGTGTGCGGGGCGAAAGCGACCTCAGAACTGATCATGAAGGTTGCGCAGTGGCCCACGGCCTTGCCCTCATACTCGGCAATGAACTGGCCTTCCGGAAACCGGTTGATATGGCCGAGAAGGTTGTCTCGGGTATAGCCCATGCCGGGGCCGTAGATCCGTTCTGACAGGTCTATGATCGCCCCGACATCGGCCGGGGTGGCGTTGCGAACGATCAGTTTGGCGGCAGAATTCGTCATAGGGGCTCCGGACGGATCGAGTTCAGGTATTATGAGGCGCGCCTGGAGAAGGTCCAGTCAGTGGGGGAGGCGGAGACTGGCACGCAGGCCGCCCAGCGCACTGTCTGACAGTCGCAGATCGCCTCCGTGCGCTCTTGCTGTGTCGCGCGCAAGTGTCAGTCCCAGTCCGGTGCCGGAGGCGTTTTGCGTCCGCGCTTCGTCGAGCCGGGAAAACGGACGGAACGCCTCTTCCCGGCGCGCCGGCGGGATGCCTGGACCATTGTCGTCGACATGGACTTCGGCGGCATGTGGACCGTCGACAAGGGTCACACGGACCTCTGTTCCATACTTCACGGCATTGGAAATCAGATTGTTCACGGCCCGCTTCAGGGCCAGCGGACGCCCCGTTACGTCAATGGCGCCCGGGCCAGTTACGGCCACGTGCTCACCGAATCCGGCGGCGGCGTCCCGGACCAGGCGGGCAAGGTCCAGCGGCAGGGGATCGTCGCCTTCTTCGCCGCGGGCAAATGTCAGGTATTCGTCCAGCATCATCGCCATGTCGTCGAGGTCTGACTGGGCCGCGCCGAGTTCTTCGGTCTGGTCCATCATGGCGAGGGAGAGTTTCAGGCGGGTCAGCGGGGTGCGCAGGTCGTGGCTCACGCCGGCCAGCATGGCCGTGCGCTGTTCGGCGAAGGCAGTGAGGCGGCTTTTCATGTCCAGCAGCGCGCGGGCTGCGTCTCGCACTTCAGTCGCACCTGAGGGCCGGAAGTTGAGAACCTCCCGGCCACGACCGAATGCGCGCGCTGCTTCCGACAGGCGCAGGATGGAACGGACCTGCTGGTTGAGGAAGGCGACGGCGAGCGCGAGCATCAGGAGGGAAGAGGCGATCACCCAGACGATGAAGAAGTGCGAGTTCACCGTCAGCGCGCGTTTCCGCTCGATCAGGATTTCGACCGTGTCGCTGCCTGACGGAAAGCGGAAATGCAGCATCGAGGACGGATCAACGCTGACATCCACGGGGACGCCAAGCCGGGTCGCCAGTTCTTCCTTGAGCGTCTGGCCGTAGGCGAACCGGTGCACCAGATGCGGCCCGCCTGATTCCGGATCGACATGGTCGCAGCTGAATTGCATGTCGAGATCGCCCTCAAGACGCTCGCGGGTGATCGGCGATTCGGGCCGCTCATCACAATAGGACTGGATCAGCGCGGCATCGCGGGCAATTGACTGGGCCAGCTTGCGGTTCACCTCGGCGAGGTGGCTGTCGTAATAATACCAGGTCATCAGGGCGAGGATGAGCACGACCGGCGCCACCACCATGAGCAGGCTGCGGGCGTAAAGCCCGCGTGGCGTAATATCTCTCAGGCGGGCCATGCGCGTCTCAGTCCGGCATCAGGCGGTAGCCGACGCCCCGCACGGTCTGGATGTGGATCGGCTCGCGCGGATTGGGTTCGATCTTCCGGCGCAGGCGCGTCACCTGGACATCGACCGACCGTTCCATGCCGGCGGACGTAAGTGCGGCGAGGTCTTCGCGGTCAACCGGTTCACCGGCATTGGCGGCCAGAACGGTCAGTAGCTGCAGTTCGGCATCGGTCAGGCGAATGCGCTTTTCGCCTTCGCGCAATTCGCCGCGGGCGGCGTTGAAGACGAGCCCGGACATCTCGACGTCCTCTGGCGGCACATCCTTGTGCGACCGGCGCAGGATGGCGGCGCAGCGTAGGGCCAGTTCTTCCGGTTCGAACGGTTTGGGCAAATAGTCGTCGGCGCCGGTTTTCAGTCCTGCAATCCGGTCGCTGGCTTCGCCGCGCGCAGTGAGCAGCATGACCGGCGTGTGTTTCTGACGCCCCTCGCGGATGGCGGCGAGCAGAGACAGGCCATCCTCGCCGGGCATCATGACGTCGAGAATGGTGAGATCGAATGTCATCGTTGCCAGCAGCCGCCGCGCGGCGGCAGCGTCGCTGGCGGTTGTGACCCGGTGACCCTCGCGCGACAGGAAGCGTTTCAGCAAGTCGCGGATACGGTCGTCGTCATCGACGACCAGGATATGGGCAGGGTCTGTCATCGCCGCCTCACTTGGCCAGTGCTTCGAGCGCGAGGCGCGTGCCTGCCACGGCGTCTGGCCCGGCGGTCCGGAAGGCGAGGCGCAGGCGTTCGCGCAGCACGATGGCGATCGGCGTTGTCAGTGTCACGCCGGCATCCGAGAGGACCAGGGTGCGGCGCCGTCCGTCGCGCTCTTCGCGTTCGCGCGCGATCAGGCCGCGTGCGTCCAATGTACCGATGAGGCGGGCAAAGGTTGGCACCGTCATGCCGAGCGAATCGCGCATTTCGCTGACCGTCCGGCCCGGTTCGTAGCGGATCGATATGAGAATTTGCATCTCTGGCTTGCTCAATCCCGCTTTCCTGCGGGCGGTTTCTGCTGCAGACATGAGCTCGCGCCCTCCCGCCATCAGGAGGCCGACGCCTCGATCGAGCTCCTGATCCATCAGGAAAAGGCGCGGATCGAAGGGTCGGTTCAGGTTGACGTCAGGGGCCATAGTCTGAAATGAACGCGAATACATAAAAAGTGCAAGCGAGGAGCGCTGAAATCCATGGCAAGTATCCCCTATGACGACCGTGACGGGTACATCTGGATGGATGGCGAATTCGTCCCGTGGCGGGATACGAAGGTGCATCTCCTGACGCACGCGCTGCATTATGCCTCCGCTGTGTTCGAGGGCGAGCGCGCCTATGGCGGCAAGATTTTCCGATCGCTTGACCATTCGAAGCGCCTGCACAATTCCGCGCGCATCATGGGGTTCGAGATACCCTTCACCGTTGAGCAGCTGGAAGCGGCCAAGCGCGAAGCGCTCGCAAAGTCGGGCATCGAGAGTGCATATATCCGGGCGATTGCCTGGCGCGGATCCGAAATGATGGGCGTTTCGGCCCAGAACAACACGATCCACCTCGCTGTCGCAGTGTGGTCGTGGGGCGACTATTTTGCTGACAAGATGAAGGGTATCCGGATGACGCATGCCGAGTGGCGCCGTCCGGCTCCGGACACTGCGCCCTGCCATGCCAAGGCCGCCGGCCTCTACATGATCTGCACGCTGTCCAAGCATGCCGCTGAGAAGGCCGGCTATGCCGATGCGCTGATGCTTGACTATCGCGGCCGGGTGGCCGAAGCGACGGGCGCGAACATCTTCTTCGTGCGGGACAACGCGCTGCACACGCCGACGCCGGACTGTTTCCTGAACGGCCTGACACGCCAGACCGCGATGAAGCTCGCCAAGGCCCGCCAGATTGAAGTCATCGAGCGCGCCATCATGCCGGACGAGCTTGCGACCTTCTCGGAATGCTTCATCACGGGCAGCGCCGCCGAGATCACGCCGGTCGCGGAAATCGGCGCGCACATTTACAAGCCGGCCGAGATCAGCCATTCGCTCGTCGATGATTATACACGGCTCGTGAACGGCAAGATGGAACTCGCGCTCTAGCTAGCGGGAGGCCGCCGAACGATGCCAGATACGGCGCCTACCGAGAACCTCAAGGCCATCGCGGCACAGGCGGACCTGCATCACCAGTACCTGCTCGGGCTCGAGCTGATGGTCGCCACCCGTGAGGGCCCGGCGACTGGATGTTCCGCGTATGCCGGCGCCAGCACGAGGAGAAATTTCTCTCCAGTTTCCGCAAGCTGGGCCTGGATGACCTGCCGGACGCCGTCGCCTGCGCGCGCTATCATGTCCTGTCGAACAGAATGGGCGGAGTGACGGTCGAATATATGGAAGAGTCCGACACGAAGGCCTGGGTGCGCTTTCGCTACCCGCGCTGGATGTATGACGGCCCTGCGATCTGCGGCGTGCCCGTCGAGGCGAGCCAGGGCTTCCTCAGGGGCTGGTGCGCCCAGAACGGTGTCTCGCTCGAAAATCCACGTCTCGGCTTTGTCTGCGTCTCGGAAGACATGACCGGCCAGTTCGGCCTCTGCGGCTATTTCCGCGAATACGATCACGACCTGAGCGAAGACGAGCGGCTGCAATTTGCGCCCGACGAAGCCCCGCCGCCTTATGATCCGGCGCAGCAGCCAGCGCCGCCGGCAGGTGATTGGAACACGGCCCGCCTCGCCAAGGCGAACCGAAACTATGCCGTGGAATATATTCGCAATGGCGTGCGGGAGCTGGTGAACGTGCTGGGGCAGAAGCGGGCGCTTGAACTAGCGAAACTGGCCGCCCGGCTGACCGGCCTGCAGCAATACAGGCACATCGCCGAGGCCGTTGGCGGCGTCGATGGCGGCCCGGCGGAGGCGGCGCGCTTCCTTACCGGGATGTTCGCGGGCATGGGCGACGCGGTCGTGTCAGAAGGTGATCATGGGGGAGGGCAGGCGGTGCTGCATCACCATGGCCTCACGATTGTGCGGGGCCTTGACGGCGAGGAACGCAGCAACCTGCTCACCTGCTGGACCGAGCTATGGCGCGGCGCAGTGCACTCGTGCCGCGCGTTCATGGATGTGGCGGTCACAGAGACGGCGGACGGGCTCGACTGGACGATCACGCCGAAAGGCGCGGCCTGACGTCAGGCTTCGCCGGCTTCCTCGTCCTTGATCCAGACTTCGACCGGGCCCTTGAGCAGCATTGTGAGCGGGTTGCCCTTGCGGTCGACGGCCTTGCCGGCGGAGACGCGGATCCAGCCTTCGGAGATGCAATACTCCTCGACATTGGTTTTCTCGGTGCCCTTGAAACGGACGCCGATGCCGCGCAGCAGCAGGGCCTCGTCATAGTATGGGCTTTTCGGATTGATGCTCAGGCGGTCGGGGAGTGTGTCTGTCATGGGAATGCTCTTTGCCTCGTCCCTCGGCTGGACTCAAGAGGGTGTTTCACGGACGCGGGATGGCGCCGGCTTCAACCAGCTGTTCGAACATGTCGGTGATCGCCTGACTGACGGGGTGGTAGACAAGGCCCAGCTCCCGCTGCGACTTGGAATTGTCGGCGCGCCAGGGGAGTTTCGGTCCGGCTGATGGGGCCTCGACGACAGGAAATGGCCACGCGTCGCCGAATTTTTCCCGCAGCACGTCAGCGATATAAATGAAACCTTGGGCTTCCGCGAAAGTGATGTGGCGACCGTCGGCTTCAGGCACGAAGCCTGCGCGCATATGCGCCTCTGCGACATCGCGCACGTCGACCATGCCGATCTCGCGCGGCGGCGCGCCATCCTTCAGGGCGCCGTTGCCAAAGGCCTTCATGTAATTGAAGGACTCGGAGGTCTGGTCCGGGCTGATGCCGGGGCCCAGCACGAGCGCGGGGTTGATGACGACGAACTTCCAGCGGTTCTGCGCACCGGCCATCTCCCAGGCGGCGCGCTCGGCCAGCGTCTTGGAATAATTGTAAGGTGTGACCGTTAGGGACGAGGATGTGTTCCAGTCATTTTCCGTCAGGATACCGCCTGACGCCTTGGCGACGTCTTCGATCACGCCATAGATTGCCGCACAGGAACTGGTGACCACGACACGCCGGACACTTTCGACTTCATTGGCTGATTCGAGCACGTTGCGCGTGCCGTTCAGCGCCGGATCGACGAGATCGCGTTGGGCGTCCGCGACGGTGACGGTGAAAGGGGAGGCGGTGTGGAAGACTACGGCGCAGCCCTGCATCGCTTCAGTGTAGCTGCCGGGATCAAGCAGGTCGGCTTTGAAGAATTTGATCGTGCCGGGCTTTGCGTCTGCCAGCGCCTGGAGCGGCCCGGTCTTTTTTGCATTCGACGGGTCGCGGACTGCCGCGTGGACCGTGAAGCCCTCGTCCAGCAGGCGGCTCACCAGCCAGCCGGCGACATAGCCGGTCGCACCTGTCACGAGGACCGGGGCGCTTGTGTCATAGGTCGGAACGGGTGCAGGCATGGTGTGGGCCTTTCTTCAAAACTGCGGGCAGCGAGCGCCAGCATGAGCTTGCGCACATAGGCACGCGGGGCGCGTTTAGCCAATCACACGGTCATACTTTGCCCCCAGACACGCAGCAGGCTGCCTCCGAGGAATTGCGCCGTCTCCGGTTCGCCGAGACCGCGTTTCAGCAACAGGCCGGCCAGGTCCGGCAAGCGGCGGTAGTCGTCGAAGACGGGTTTGTAATTGCCGTCCATGTCGGTGCCCATGCAGACATGGTCGATACCGACAGCGTCGATCAGTTGGAATATCCGGTCGGCATAACCGGCCAGCGTGCTGATGCCGATGCCGCTCGGCCAGGCGCCGATCAAGCCGCCGGACGCGGCCACTTCTCGGGCGATATCTGCGGAAATGAAACGGGGATGTTGAAGCTCCGTACTGTTGATATGCGTGTGCGAGAACATGACCGGCTTGTCGGTGATCTCCAGCACGCGCCGGGCGGCGCTTTCCGGCATATGAGCGAGGTCGATCAACATGCCGAGCCGGTTCATTTCGCGCACGATGGCCTCGCCGGCCGCCGATAGGGCACTGTCATGGCCCGCTGCGGTCATTGGCTCGCTGATCTCGTTGGCGCGGTAATGCATCAGGGTGATCGATCGCACGCCGTCTGCATGGACCTCCTGCAGCCGGTCGCTTGATCCGCCGAGGAAATCAGCACCTTCGACCGTCCAGATGGCACCCGGCTTGCCGGAGGCCCGCACGGCCTCCATCTCGCCGGGGGATGACATGGCGGTGACAATACCGTCGCGAGCGAGGCGTTTGAGATTGGCCATCTGGATTTTGTAGCTCGCCCAGGCTTCGCCTTCCTCAAAGGGACGGCGCACGACTAGGCTCTTTTCCTTCGACAGGTCGAGGACGTTGAAATCCGCAACAGCCGCGAAGCTGGACGCGCCAAGGCCGCCTTCCACCATGTCGCTTACCGTGCGCGGCTCGAAGCTGCCCTTGGCGGAATAGACTTGCAGCAGGGGCGGCAGGCCACTGGCGCCGCGCACGAAAGTCTGGCCCGGATGGGCATGGGCATCCACCGCCGGGTTGGCTTTCAGGAAGGCCACGCCGCGCGCGCGCTCTTGCGCCGTGAGCTCAAATCCAAGCGGAGCTGGCCCGGGCCGCTTGCGCAAAGTGTGAACGCCGTAGGCGGCGCCGGCGAGGGCGGCCGCCCCGGCACCAAGCAGGACGCGCCGTGTTAGCTTGCCCATATGATCCTCCCGGTTTTCCGCCGACTAGCGGGGAGAGAGGCGTTGCCGTCAAGCGAATGGCCAACGTGCATTCCAGTCAGCAAAAAGTTCCCGCCACGAGCCCGTCCAGGATGGATCGGGTCGCGACGGGGTTTCGATCAGTTTCCAGGACGTCCTGGAAACCGCTGCGTTCGGGGGAGAGGTGGCGGTCTAGCTGCCGGGCTGGGCTGTGTAGCGGAGGTAGGGCTTCACGGCCTTGTAGCCTTTCGGGAAGAGGCGCTCGATTTCTTTCGGATCGGTCAGCGAGGGCACGATGATCACGTCCTCACCGTCGCGCCAGTTCACAGGCGTCGCCACTTTGTGATTGTCGGTCAGCTGCAGGCTGTCGATCAGGCGAAGCACCTCGTCGAAATTGCGTCCGGTGCTGGGCGGGTAGACGATTGAGGCGCGGATCTTCTTGTTCGGATCGATGACGTAGACCGCCCGAACGGTGAGCTTCGCGTCGGCGTTCGGGTGGATCATGTTGTAGAGCGTGGCGACCTTTCGCTCGGTATCGGCGATGATCGGGAACTGGACGCTTGCATTCTGGGTCTCTTCGATATCCTTGATCCAGCGCTTGTGATCTTCCACACTGTCGACCGATACGACCAGCGCCTTGGCGCCTCGCTTGGCGAATTCATCCTTCAGCCTGGCTGTGTAGCCGAGCTCGGTCGTGCAGACCGGGGTAAAATCGGCCGGGTGGGAGAAGAAGACGACCCAGTCCTTGCCGGCCCATTCGTGAAATTTGATCCGGCCTTCCGTCGTGTCGGCTTCAAAGTCGGGGGCAACATCGCCAATAAGAAGGCTCATAATTCAAACTCCTGTCACTTGATTTGTGGAGCGGAAATGGTGCCTAAGGACAGCAGAACCAATGCGAAACACCTCAAGGTGTAGATAAGTTTTTCTAATGGTCCCGGCAGAGCGAGCAAAAAGCGCCCATGAAACGTCTGATCCTGATGCGTCATGCCAAGACCGAGGCCTGGGTCGAAGGTATCGACGATTTCGCGCGAGCCTTGACCGAACAGGGTCATGTCGACGCCCGCCGGGTAGCCGAGGAGATCGTTGCGCTGGGCTGGAGCCCTGAACGCATTCTCGTGTCGACCGCGCGCCGGGCGCGCGAGACATGTTCGGAAGTCGCCAAAGTGGTGGAAGGCGAACGCGTGCGTCCGATGGAGGCGCTCTACCTTTCCGGAATGCGCGGCATCGCCGAAGCGGTTCGGCAGAACGATGGCGCCTCGACGCTCATGGTCATCGGGCACAATCCCGGCCTGCACGATTTCGCGTTGAGCCTGCTGCGGGATGGCGGAAGTCGCGATCACCGGAGTTCGGAACGGCTGAACGAGAAGTTTCCGACGGCGTGTGCCGCCCTGTTCGAAGCAGACGAGGACGGCGCGTTCCTGCCGGTTCATTTCCAGCTGGCCGATGTGATGCGGGCGCGCGATTTCCGGGAAGCCGATCCAGTCTGACCGGTAAACGTAGACGCCACCCTGCCTTGGAGGGGACAGGATGGCGTTAGGAGCCGCAGGCGAGCGAGTTCAGGGGAGAGGCGACGTTCGCCCGAGAGCGCAGCTCCTGCGCGTGTTCAGCTAGCCTTTTTGGCGGCGTGAACCTTGGTGAGTTCGGGGCTGTCGATCGACTTGACGACGGTATTCATCGTCCGGTTTGTGCAGAGCGTCGTGGCGAATTCGCGTCTGACAGGGATGTCGGCGTGTTCTGCTGCGCAGCGTTCGACAACTTCTTCGTTGATTTTCTCGTACTCGACGCGGGCCCCTTCAGGGCTTTCGGCTGCGGCGCGATCAAATGTGACGGCCATCTCGAACTTGTCGCTTGCGGCAAAAGCCGGTGTGGCGAGGAGGGCGGCAACCAGGGCGGCGGTGATCAGGGGGCGTTTCATCTGTAGATCCTTATTTGCTCTATTTTGGGGGAACCCGGCGCCGCAAGCCCAGGGGGCATGCGGGGCAGCGCCGGGGTGCTAGTGGGTTTCGCGGCGGGCGAGGCGGCGACGACGGCGAACGAGCAAGCCGGGCCGACCCCCAAGGCTGACATCATTGGCCGGTGTGGACCGGGCCGTTGCCGAACCGGTCAGGATGGCATGAGCCATCGCGGCGGCGGGGGCAGGTGTTTCGACGTCGTTGAGACGGGCGCGGGGGGTCATTTTCTTCTAGTCCTTCTTGCTTGGTCTGAATGTCTTTGGCGAACCATTCCGCCGTCGACATGATCAAGATAAGATAGACTTTATCGAAAAGCAATAATAATTTATCGAAAAATAATAAAATTGAGATAAATTCGGGCCTTAGGCCTCATTGTTATTCGATATGGTGGCATGAAATGACGTTGCAAGGCCCGTTAACTCCGCTTCGTGTTGGAAAAATCCGGGCGCGCGATGGCTTAAATCGCAGGAGAGCGCGCCGATTCGGCTGTTTCGGGCATTTGAAGGTCAAATGCGAGCTGACGCGGAGCGGTCCCGGGGCGTGCCTTGCTCTGCCGCGGCGATGTCGTTGCCGCGCGTTGGGTCTCTGACCGCCTATGGGTCGTGCCATCCGACCTGGCGGGGGAGGCCTTGCTGGCATAAAGCCGGTCACGCGCTTCGCGGGCTGCAGCCATGTGATCGACGATCCGCATCGGATAGGTCTGGCCCAGCACGATGCCGGCTTTTGCCAGTTCGGCCTTGGGCGCGTCCCAGGGGGCATGGATATGTGCCGCCGGCAGCGCGGCCAGTTCCGGCACCCAGCGACGAATGAAGTCGCCGTCGCGGTCGTGGTCGAGCGACTGTTTCACCGGATTGTAGATGCGCGGGATACCGGACCCGGCTGCGCCGGAATGCGATTGGGCCTGAGGGTAATGGATCCCGGCTTCGAAATCGGTGAACAGGGCCGCCAGGCGCGACGCCGGTTGGCGCCAGTCCATCCAGAGGTGCTGCGCGGCGAAGGCCATCACCATTGCGCGCATGCGATGGTTCAGCCAGCCGGTCTGATTCAGCGACCGCATGCAAGCATCAAGGAAGGGAAACCCGGTCCGGCCATTGATCCACGCTTCGAGTCGCGGATCACCATCGGTCACGATATCGCGCAGGCCATCGGGCGTGGCGAGCAGGTTGCGACTGTCGATCGATGTCTGGTCGTCGAGTTTCTGGATGAAACGGCAATGCCATTGCAGGCGGGAGAGGAAACTGTCGAGAGACGCGGCGAAGGTGGAGTCACCATCAAGTGCCAGGTCAGTCCGTGCCCGCGCAGCGGCCTGGCAGGCCTCGCGGATCGACACGGTGCCGGAGGCGAAATGGGGCGACAGGCGCGAACAGGCGCCTTCGGCCGATTGCGGGCTCGACATCGCCGTTCGGTAGCGCCGCCCGCGTGCGGCAATGAAGGATCGCAGGAGTTCGACGCCTTCTGCGCGTCCGCCCGGCTGCCGCTTGGGGCAGGAATCGGCAGGGAGGCGGAAATCTTCTGCTATGGGCCATTCGCTGGTGGATACGTTCGACGGCTGCAGCAAGTCAGGTGCCTTGACGCGCGGGGCCAGCATCACGGATTCCCAGCGCCGTTCCCAGCCCTCGCCGCCGTTCAGCCGCCGGATGACGCCGTTCTGTGGTTGCTCGCGCAGGGCTATGCCGGCCTTGACGGCCCAGCGCTGCACGGCCCGGTCGCGGTCAAAAGTCCATTGCGGGCCGGTTTCCTCGTGCGCGTGGATCGCGGCGATGCCATGTCGCTTGTGGAGTTCGGCAAGAACCTGCGTCGCCTCGCCGACCCGCAGGCAGAGGGCAGAGCCGCGCGCCTTGAGCGCTTCATCCAGACTCTGGAGACTCTCCATGAGGAAGTCGAACTGGCGCCGGGAATGTTCCGGCAGGGCCCAGAAGCCCGGCTCGAAGATATAGAGTGGCAAAACCGGTGCGCCGCTCGCCACAGCCGCAAGGAGGGGCGCGTGATCGTGGACCCTGAGGTCCCGCTTGAACCAGACAACATGCAGATCAATCATGGAACAAACATAGAACATTCCAGCAAACGCTCAAGCTATTTCTGCATCCGGGCGTGAGGGAAAGGAATCTCGCCATAAATAGTTTCGTGAGCGAAACGAATTCAATTTGTGATTTGTGGCCCCGACTTATCCACAGGTCTTTTCTCTTGAACGGGAAAGGCAAATCCGGCGAGGGATATTGTCCCTGCCGGAGCCTGACCCTGCCTTGGCGGAAAACGCCGCGCTCGGGTTCGGGGCCGGGACTTGCCCAGACAATCCGCCATGACGGTGCTGCAGGGCAAGCAGACAGGCATGACGCGTCGCCTGTCGGTCATGGTCGGCGTGCCGCTTCTCATCGCGCCGGATATCACCATCCAGATGGTCATGTGTATGGGGCTGGCCTTGTTCGGCGCAATTCTCCTGTTCCGAACCGGACTTGTGATGCTCGGCTGCCTGCAGGCACGCAGGCTGCCGGAAGCGCTCGGTACCGACCTGCTCCTGCCGATCTATACAATTCTCGTTGCCCTGAAGGACGAAGCCGCCAGCGCGGCGCAGCTATCGCGGGCGATCCTCGCCCTCGACTATCCGCCCGACCGGATCGATCTCAAATTGCTGATTGAAACCGGCGACGAGGCAACACGTGCTGCGCTGCTTGATCAGGACTGGCCGGATGGAACAGAGCTCATCGGGCCTGCCGCGCACCAAGCCGCGCGCGCTCAACTATGGGCTGGCGCGCGCCCGGGGCGCCTATGTCGTTGTGTATGATGCCGAAGACCGCCCCGACCCAAGGCAATTGCGAGAAGCCGTGGCTGCGTTTGTGCGTCGGGGGGGGGGGACCTCACGTCTTGCCTGCGTCCAGGCGCCCCTCGTCGGGATGCCGGAAGGGGGCGGCTGGCTGTCGGCGCAATGGGCGCTGGAATATGCTAACCAGTTCGGGCGCATCCTGCCTGCGCTCGCTCGTCTTGGCCTTCCCATCGCGCTGGGCGGCACGAGTAATCATTTCAACCGGGCGAGGCTGATCGAGGCGGGTGGATGGGACGCGTGGAACGTGACCGAAGATGCCGACCTCGGCTTGCGTCTGGCCCGTCGCGGCGCGCGGGTCGGCATGATTGCGCCGCCGACCCTGGAGGCGCCGCCAGAGCAGATGAGCGTGTGGCTGGCGCAGCGCTCGCGCTGGCTGAAAGGGCTCCTGCAAACATGGCTCGTGCTGATGCGCACGCTGGCCACATCGCTGCGGGAGATGGGGCTCGCCGGGTTCGTGTCGATGCAATTGACCCTCGGCGCGGCGATCCTGTCGGCAATCGTGCATGGCCCATGGGCCCTCTGGTGCCTGCTATGCCTGTGCGCGCCGGACCTATCGCTCGGTCCGCTCGGGACGGGCGTTGTGGCGGTTTCATACCTGGCCGGTGTGGCGACAGGTGTCGCTGCGCCGGGGTGCTGGGGCAAGCGACCCTTGATCGTTGCGCTGACGACGCCACTCTACTGGCCGCTGCAGTCCGTCGCCATGGCACGTGCCCTGTACGGTTTGTGTCATGCGCCGCACTTCTGGGCCAAGACTCCGCACGGCGCGCCGTCCTGCTGAACGCTCCGAAAAATGTTTTACCCAGCGTCAGGCTTGGCGTGGCTGCCGCGGAGATTTAGGGTCGCGTCAGACACAATGCCTGACAATTGAGGAGCCGTTCCCATGGCCTATGACGTCACCGAAGACCTGGACGCGTTTCGCGCCGAAACGCGTGACTGGCTGGAGGCGAATTGCCCGCCCTCCATGCGCACACCGATGACGGACGACGAAATCGTCTGGGGCGGCAAGCGCGGCACTTTCGTCAATCCGGAATCGAAGATTTGGCTCGACCGTATGGGCGAGAAGGGCTGGACCGCACCCGAATGGCCCGCGGCCTTTGGCGGCGGTGGCCTGACCAAGGACCAGAACCGCGTGCTGCAGGAAGAACTGCGCCGCATCCGGGCGCGGCCCGCACTCTTCTCTTTCGGTCTCTGGATGTTTGGCCCGGCCCTGCTCGAGTTCGGCAATGAGGAACAGAAGAAGCGCTTCCTGCCGGATATCGTCAAAGGCAAGACGCGCTGGTGCCAGGGCTATTCCGAACCGGGCGCGGGTTCTGACCTCGCCGGCCTGCAGACGCGCTGCGAAGACAAGGGCGACCATTACCTGATCAATGGCCAGAAAGTCTGGACCTCCTACGCTGACCAGGCCGACTGGATTTTCTGCCTCGTGCGGACCGACACCTCGTCCAAGCATGAGGGCATCAGCTTCATCCTGTTCGACATGGCAAGCTCGGGCGTTGAAGCGCGTCCGATCCTGCTGATCTCCGGATCGTCGCCATTCTGCGAAACCTTCTTCACGGACGTCAAAGTGCCGAAAGAGCAATTGGTCGGACGCGTGAATGGTGGTTGGGAAATTGCCAAACGCCTGCTGCAATTCGAGCGCTCATCGATCTCGGCCGGCGGCTTTGGCGGCACGGGCGGATCCGGCATTCTCGGCCCGGAAGAATACGCCAAGATGCATGTCGGCACTGACAGCGAAGGCCGGATCGCCGATGGCGACCTGCGCGGACGCATCGCTGACCACAAGATGTACGCCAAGGCGTTCAACCTGACAGTCCAGCGCCAGACTGAGCAGGCGAAAGCCGGCCAGCAGGTGGGCCATACCGCTTCCATCCTGAAATATGGCGCGGCCAAGATGAACCAGGACCGCCACGAACTCCTGATCGAAGCGCTGGGTTCTGAAGCGCTCGGTTGGGAAGGGGAGGGCTTTGATGAGAATGCCATGAAGGCGACGCGCGGCTGGCTGCGTTCGAAAGGCAACTCGATCGAAGGCGGTACAAGCGAAATCAACCTCAATGTCGTCGCCAAGCGCGTACTCGGCCTGAAGGACCATCAATAGTCATGACTTTCGTACTCACTGAAGACCAGGAAATGCTGCGCGACACGGCCCTCGCGTTCGTGCGCGATGAATTGCCGGTGACCCATTTGCGTGCCCTGCGCGACAAGGGCGCCAATGGCCGTGATGCGGGCACGCGCAAGAAGCTCGCCGAACTCGGGTTCTTCGGCGTGATCATTGCCGACGAACCGGGCGGCGAACATTTCGGCCTTGTCGGCCTCGGCCAGATTCTTGAGGCGCAGGGGCGCACGCTCGCCGCGACGCCGCTGCTGCAGACGGCCCTGATCGCTGCGTCCGCCATCCAGCTCGGCGGCAGCAAAGCCATGCAGGCCGAATGGTTGCCAAAGATCGCTACGGGCGAGACGACGTTCGCGCTTGCGCTTGATGAGTCCGCGCACTTCTCACCCCTGAATGTAGCGACCGAAGCCGAGAGCAATGGCCAGGGTTACACACTGAACGGCATGAAGCGCTTTGTGCCCGGCGGCCATGACGCGGAGATGTTCATCGTCGTCGCGCGCACGTTTGGCGAGGCTGGTGACCGGCATGGCATTACGCTGTTCCTTGTGCCCGCCAACGCTAAGGGTGTCACCGTCCAGGAACTGAAGACGGTCGACTCCCACGGCGCGGCGCATGTCACCTTTGACGACGTCATGGTCGGGGCAGGGGCGGTGCTTGGCCCTGTCGACGAAGGCGCCGATGTGCTCGAGCCTGTGCTCGACCGCGCCGCCATCGGCATGGCGGCAGAAATGCTCGGATCGTCCGTGGCTGCGTTCGAGATGACGCTTGAATACCTGCAAAGCCGCAAACAGTTCGGCCAGCTGATCGGCTCGTTCCAGTCGATGCAGCACCGCGCAGCGAAAATGTTCACTGAGATCGAGATGACCCGGTCTTGCGTCGCTGCGGCGCTGGCGGCGGTCGATTCCGGCAAGGGCGACGTCGCCGAACTTGCGAGCCTTGCCAAGGCAAAGGCCAGCGAACTCGTGCATCTCGTGTCGAATGAGTGCGTCCAGATGCATGGCGGTATCGGCATGACGGATGTGGCTGATCCGGGCCTCTACATGAAACGCGCTCGCGTGCAGGAAGCGCTGTATGGTAGTGCCAGCTGGCACCGCGACCGCTACGCACGCCTCCAGGGCTTCTGATCCTTTTCAGGAACCAAGCATGAAAAAGCCGGGCCAGCGATGCTGAGCCCGGCTTTTTTTAATCCGTAAGCGGATTGAAGGACTAGCCCTTGAGGACTGAACCCTTTTTCAGGGCCTTGGCGATGAGGTAGTACATCACCGGACGGTGCTTGGCGCGAACCGACTTGCCATAAGCGGCAATGGCGGCGGCAATCGCAGCGTCTGCCTTGGCTTCGTCCGTGACGCCGAGCTTCTTGGCGACGAAGCCCTTGCGTACGCGCGCGAGTTCTTCCTTGTCGGAAGTGGCGACAGTCGCCGTGTCGGATTTGTAGATGGTTGGGCCAGACGCTTTCACGGCAGCTTCGAGCAGCGCCATGTCAGGACGTGCTTCACCGACTTTTTCTTTCAGGTCGGCGATGTATTTTTCCATCAGCACTTCTTTCGCTGTTGGCGCCTTGGCGGGTGCAGCGATTTTTGGTGCAGGTGCAGCCTTCTTGGCGGCAGCAGGTTTCTTGGTTTTTGGCTTGGTTGCTTTTGCCATGGGATTGTCTCCTCAATGGGCCCGGAAGCGGGCGGTTTTTATTTTACGCAGCTAATATCTCGAATTATTTCGACACGCGCAGGCACACTGACCTTTTTTTCCACAGCCTGCCAACCCCCTTTAGGCGCAAGCGCTGCATCTGTCTCTTTCAAAAAGATCCGTAAGCAGAGTAATATTTAGATCGCACATTGCGATTCACGGCATCGTGCGCGACGCGCGTTGGGCTGCTTGCATGCGCTTTGTTGACGATGCGCAATGCATGGCCCAAGTCTGGACATATGGAAAAACTACAGGGATTTCAACATGCTGCGCTTTGTTCCGTTTCTCGCAATCTCCGCACTGTTCGTCTTGTGCCTGTTGGGTCTGGAGTCGGTTCGGTGGTTGCGCGCGGGGGCCGAAATACTTGGCGTTCTTGTCCTGCTTGGGCTCTACGATTTTTTTCAGCGCCGCCACACTTCGTGGCGCAACTTTCCGATCCTTGCGCATATCAGGTGGATGGCGGAAGAATTGCGTCCCTTCTTCCGGTTCTAGATTGTCGAGATCGACACGGAGGGACGGCCATTCAATCATGAGCAGCGTGCGCTGGTCTATCGGCGTGCAAAGAATGTGTCGTCTGTCGAACCCTTCGGCAGCCTGCTCGACATCGACAAGCCGCCTTATGAATGGCTCGCGCATTCCTTCGCGGCCAAAAACACGGAAGGCGATTGTCCGCGTGTCAGTGTCGGCGCGCCCGGAACGACGCAGCCATACTCGGTCAGCGTGTTCAACATCTCGGCGATGAGTTTCGGGTCTCTGGGGGCGCATGCGATCGAGGCGCTATCGACGGGGGCGAAGATGGGCGACTTCTACCACGACACCGGAGAGGGGGGCGTTTCGCCATATCACCGTGCCGGCGGCGCCGATGTCGTCTGGGAGATCGGCTCGGGCTATTTCGGGTGCCGCGCGCAAGACGGCACGTTTGATGCGGCGCGATTTGCCGACGTCGCCAAGGATCCGCAGATCAAGATGATCGAGATCAAGCTGAGCCAGGGCGCCAAGCGGGGCCATGGCTGTGTGCTGCCGGGTGCGAAGGTGACGGCCGAGATCGCCGCCACGCGTGGCATTCCGATTGGCGAGACCTGCTTCTCGCCGACCGGGCATTCTGCCTTCTCCACACCGATCGAGATGATAGAATTCGTGGCGCATCTTAGAGACCTCTCCGGCGGCAAGCCTGTCGGCATCAAGTTCTGCGTCGGCAATCGCTGGGAGATTCTCGCTCTGTGCAAGGCGATGCTGGAGACCGGCATCCGGACAGACTTCATGGTCGTCGATGGCGGGACCGGTGCCGCGTCGGCGGAATTCCTGGACCATATCGGCGCACCGCTGCGTCAGGGCCTGGTGCTGACGCGCAATGCGCTGATCGGCTCAGGATTGAAGGATCATGTCCGGCTGGCCTGTTCCGGCAAGCAGATCAGCGCGTTCGCCATTGCATCATCCATGGCGCTGGGCGCCGACTGGGTGAACACGGCACGGGGCTTCATGTTTTCGCTGGGCGGTATCCAGTCGCTCAACTGTCACAACAATACCTGCCCGACAGGTATCGCGACCACGGACGAGGGCCGCCAACGCGGACTCGTGGTCGCCGACAAAGCGGAGCGGGTCTACAATTTCCATGGCAATACGGTGAAGGCGCTGATGGAAGTGGTCGGCGCCGCCGGGTGCGAACATCCGGCCGAGCTGACGCCGCGCCACAGCATGCACCGGGTGACAGAAGATATCACGCTTCCAGCTCACCGGGCTTACGACCTGCTTGAGAAG
This sequence comes from Hyphomonas sp., assembly GCF_041689225.1. Lineage (GTDB taxonomy): Bacteria > Pseudomonadota > Alphaproteobacteria > Caulobacterales > Hyphomonadaceae > Hyphomonas. The sequence goes on from NZ_JBDNGN010000129.1 coordinate 49,134, forward strand.
AACGCGCTGCTGGATGCGCCGGAGGACACGGAGCTCGCCGATGAATGGGCCATGGCCCAGGCTGCGTCTTTCCGCCCCCTGAGCCTCTGACGTCGTTCCTTAGCCGCCATTGGCTTCCGATTGCAGCATTGTGTAGCGTTCGATCCCGATGCGTTCGATCAGGTCGAACTGGGTTTCGAGATAATCGACATGCTCTTCCTCATTGGTGAGGATCCTGCCGAACAGGTCGCGGCTGCCATAGTCGCGGACCTTTTCTGAATGCTCCATGGCATCGCGCAGCAGCGGGATGGCCGTCATTTCCATCTTCATGTCGCACTCGAGGATTTCGTGAACGCTCTCGCCGATATTGAGTTTTCCGAGGTCCTGCAGATTCGGCAGGCCGCCCAGGAAGAGGATGCGCTCAATCAGCCAGTCGGCGTGATGCATTTCCTCGATCGATTCCTTGTGCTCATGCTCGGCGAGCTTGCTGACGCCCCAATCCTTGAGCATGCGCGCGTGCAGGAAGTACTGGTTGATCGCTGTCAGTTCGTTCCGGAGACAGAGATTCAGGAATTCGATGACTTTGGTGTCGCCTTTCATGGGGCTCTCCTGCGCAAGTGAATGGGTCTGCTCCCGGAATAGGTGAATCGCCCGGCGAAAGCAATAAATTCTCGAATAAAAACAAGTTCATCTGCAAGTGAGACACAGTCTCACCGCGTGCTGAAACGCAGTCTCAAACAGAACGCTTATTCGGCGGCGAGGAGGGCCGGTGATGGCGCCTTGAGGTCCATTTCCTGGGAGATGATCTTGCCGATCGAACAGCTGCATTTCCCGCAATTGAACTTGCAGCCATGATGGGCCTGCACGGCCCTTGGGCTGCGCGCACCGGCATCGACCGCGGCGCGGACGCTGGAACAATTGATGCGGTTGCAAATGCAAATGATCATGAGAACCATTTGCATCAAGCTGCGAATGATTGTCAATAGCGACAGTCCGGCTTTTCTTTACTTTGTTCTCTCCATGTTGAAATCGACAGGCCGCTGCCAATTGGAACAACGGTCGTTTCATAGCTATTACGGGGGTCGCAGACATAATCGACGAAGGGTTTCAGCGTCTTGCGGAACGAATGGATATTGTCGGCAAAGATGATTGCGCCATCAGCCAGCTTTGGCTCCAGCAGGTGCAGGATCGGGATATACATCTCCTTCCACCCATCGAGGAAGACGAAGTCGACCGGGCCGTCGAGCGGTTCCAGGCTTTCCAGCGCGTCGCCTTCCCTAATATCCGCCCAGCGCTTCAGGCCGGCGGACACGAGGTTTGATTCCGCAATCCGGAATTTGTGCGGCAGCATTTCAGTGCCGGTGAACCGTCCGCCGTTTTCGCGTGCGGCGGCGGCAAGATAGATTGCCGAGATCCCGAACGAGGAGCCGAACTCGACGATATTGCGGGCCTTCGCGGCGCGGGCGACCTGGTACATGAGGCGGCCGAGTTCGGGTGACACCGGGATGTAGGCATCCGACAGGAAGGGCTCGGCGGACTCGAATACACTGCGTCCGCGCAAGTAGCCCAGCGCAATTGAGGGGAGGGCGCGGGCAAAGACCCATCTGTCCCGGCGCGCGTCCCTGTGCAGGCGCGAAAGTGTGTCGGCGATTTCCGGATCGTTCAGGCCATCGCGTGGATGTGTGCTGTCGAATGGCATGGCTGTATCTCCTCTGGCTCTGGTCTCTGCATAAAATACGAGTTATTACTCATGTTTTGCTACTCGCATTGGTGTCATGGCCCGCGCTGCGTCGATCATCCCGAGAAAACCGCCGACTCAGGTCCGGTCGGCCCAGACCGTCGAGGCCATTCTCGAGGCGGCTGCTCGCATTCTCGAGACGGACGGCCTGGCCGGATACACGACCAACCGGATCGCTGAGACCGCCGGCGTGAGCGTCGGCTCGCTCTATCAGTACTTCCCGAACAAGGAGGCGGTGACGGCCGCGCTCGTTCTGGCTGATTCCCAGCGCTTTCTTTCCCGGATGCAGGAGACGGCCGCGCGCGTAAAAAATGCGCCTGTCGATGTGGCTATCGCGGAACTGGTCGAGGTATCGGTCGCTCACCATACCGACCGGCCCGAACTCTCCCGCGTGCTCGACCAGGAGGAGGGGCGGCTTGCGCTCCATGAAGACCTGCAGGATGTCCGCGCCGGCATTTTCAATGTTGTTCATGAATTGATGGCCTCGCGGAAGCTGGAGACACCCTTCGAACCGGAAGCGGCAACGCAAGATATACTCGCTTTGGTCCAGGGTATTACCGACAAGGCCTGCCTTCACGGCGAGACGAATCTGGAGGTCATCAAGGTGCGTGTTTGTTACGCCGTGTTCGGGTATCTCCGCCTGCCTGCGAGTTGACCCCTGCCGGGCCTGTGACTACAGGCTGTGCGCTGGATTTCCCAACCGGACTTGCATGCCATGACTGACCTTTCGACACTTGCCCATTCTGCCAAGGCTTGGCCGTTTGAATTGGCGCGCGCGCTGAAGAAGCGGGTCGACCAGCAGGTCAAGGCGGGTGAGCGCAAGCTCGATGATCCTGTCGTATTTGAAACCGGCTATGGTCCGTCGGGTTTGCCGCATATCGGCACGTTCGGGGAAGTGGTGCGCACGATCATGGTGCGACATGCGTTCGAAGTGCTGACGGGCGGGAAGATTCCGACGCGCCTGATCTGTATTTCCGACGACATGGACGGCATGCGCAAGGTGCCGCCGACCGTGCCGAATCCGGAGAGCCTCGAAGCATACCTGCAGCAGCCGCTGACCTCGGTGCCGGACCCGTTCGGGACGCATGACTCCTATGGCGCGCATATGAATGCGCGACTGTGCGCCTTCCTCGACCAGTTCGGGTTCCAGTATGAATTCGTCTCGGCGACGGAATGCTACAAGTCCGGCCGGTTCGATCCCATGTTGCGCCGCGCCGCCGAGAAGTTCGACGAGATCATGGCCGTGATGCTGCCGACGCTGGGCGCTGAACGTCAGGCGACCTATTCGCCCTTCCTGCCGATCTCGCCGAGCACCGGCCGAGTCCTCTATGTGCCGATGAAACATGTCGACGCTGCGAAGGGGGAAGTGACCTTCGAGGACGAAGACGGCAGCGACGTGACTTTGCCGGTCACCGGTGGGCACGTGAAGATGCAGTGGAAGCCGGATTTCGGCATGCGCTGGGCTGCGCTCGGCGTCGACTTCGAAATGTTCGGCAAGGACCATCAGGCCAATGCGCCGATCTATTCCAGGATCGCCAAAATCCTCGGTCACCGCCCGCCGGAACAATATGTCTACGAGCTGTTCCTGGACGACAAGGGCGAGAAGATTTCCAAGTCCAAGGGCAATGGCATCTCGGTCGAAGAATGGCTCGCCTATGCGCCGGACGAGAGCCTGTCGCTATTTCAGTTCCAGAAGCCGCGCGTGGCGAAGAAGCTCTATTTCGATGTCATTCCGAAAACGGTCGACGAATACCTGACCTTCCTTGAGAAATATCCCGACGAAGAGCCTGCGCGCCAGCTTGAAAACCCGGTCTGGCACATCCATTCGGGCAATCCCCCGAAGGCGGATGTGCCTGTCAGCTTTGCACTGCTGCTGAACCTCGTGGCGGTGGCCAATCCCGAGGACAAGAGCCAGCTCTGGGGCTTCATCTCGCGCTACGCGCCGGAAGCTTCGGCTGAGACCCATCCGCTGCTCGACAGCCTCGCTGATTATGCGATGCGCTATTACCGCGACTTCGTTCTGCCCGCGAAAGTGTTCCGCGCGCCGAGCGAGCAGGAGCGCGCGGCGATGGCGGATCTCTCTACCCGGCTGAAAGCCTTCGATGAAGAGCCAACGCCCGAGAACCTGCAGACGCTGACTTTCGCGGTCGGCAAGGACCATGGTTTCGAGAACCTGCGCGACTGGTTCAAGGCGCTCTATGAAGTCCTGCTCGGGCAGGAACAGGGACCACGCTTCGGCAGCTTTGCAGCGCTTTATGGCGTCGGGAATACGGCGCGCCTGATTGATGAGGCCCTTGCGCGCTAACGGGGCTTTAACTGTGAAACGGGACATGGGTCCTCTAGGCTTCCATCGAACCGGAAAGCGAACCTGCCCATGAAGACCTACCAGGCCCTTTTGCTTGCACCGCTCCTGCTGGCAACGCCCGCCTGCGGTGCAACGAAAATCGTCACGGTCCCGGTTGGCCTCGCTGTCGGTGCCACGAAAGTGGCGGGCAAGAGCGTGGTCTATGTCGGCGGCATGGCTGTGCGGACAACCGGCGACGTGCTGGATGGGCCGGACGAAATGGCAAAGCTCGACGTCACGCTAAAGACGCGCACGGGTCGCACCAAGCACGTGCGCAAGACCGTCAAGGTCAAGTATCTCGAGCGAGAGCTCAAGAAAATAGAGAAAAAGGGCCGCATCGTCGACGTAGAGGTCACCACGGCGGATTAGGCCTTCGCCTTACTCCGCCGCGATCAGGGTCGTCTTCACTTGCGGCATGTTGCCCATGGGCCAGCCTTTCCAGAGGGCGGCTTCGGTCTCGCTCGCGAGGGCGACGGCGGCATCCTTGACGTGACCGTAGCCCCGGATGTCATCCGGGATTTCCGCGATGGCCATGGCGAGGGTGTGGTTCGTGGCTGTCAGGTCCGCCGCAAGCGTCTCCAGCGTCTCCAGATAGGTGTCGCGCAGGGCGCGTTCCATCTTGCGTTCCTCGGTGCGACCGAACAGGTCGAACGGGGTCTCGCGCAGGCCCTTGAGCCGTGTCAGGATTTTGAACCCGAGCATCATCCAGCCGCCGAAATGCTTTTTCTTCAAGTGGCCGTGGCTGTCCCTCTTCGAGATCAGGGGCGGGGCCATCCAGAAGCGCAGCTTGCCGCCCTTGAACTGGCTGGCGAGCTGTTTGGCAAAGTCACCATTTGTGTAGAGACGGGCGACTTCGTACTCGTCCTTGTAGGCCATTAGCTTGAAGGCATAGGTCGCGGCCGCGCGGGACAGTTTGTCTCCCAGGCCTGCGGCTTCTTCCGCCGTGCGCACGCGGGTTACGGCGTCACGATACTGTTGGGCATAGAATTCGTTCTGGTAGGCGATCAGGCGCGTGGCGCGATCGTCGATCAGCTCGTCCAGCGTCTTCGGTTCCAGGTGGCCGCGCGGATCGTGCTGGGCGACGAGGCGCTCAGGTGCGGCAGCGGCGATGCGGCCGATATTGAACGCGGCCATATTGTCGTCGACCTTGGTGCCGTTGAGGCGGATCGCACGATAGAGGCCCCGCAACGAAACAGGCACGGCGCCTTTCTGCCAGGAATAGCCGACCATGATCATGTTCGTGTAGATCGCGTCATGGAGGTATCCGACGGCAAGCGCTTCGGCATCGAAGGCGCCGAAGTCACGTGCCTGGCGCTTCACGCGGGCGGCCAGAAGATCGCTCTCGAAACGCTTCGACCGGTTGCGGATGAACTCGCTGGTCGGGGTGACGTCCGAATTCGCATAGGCCGCTGTGCGTCCAGGCTCCATGAGGAGCAGGGCGTCGCCGCCCGCCGCGACGACAAGGTCGCAGGCGATGACGAGGTCGGCGCTGGCTGGGGGCACGCGGCCGGTCGAGATGGCTTCCGGTTTGCGGGCGAAGCGGATGTGCGAGAGGACAGGGCCGCCCTTCTGGGCAAGGCCGGTCATGTCGAGCGATGAGGCGGCATTGCCGTCCACGTGCGCAGCCATGGCGAGGACGGCTGCGACGGTTGTGACGCCGGTGCCGCCAACGCCGGTGAACAGCACGTTCCACGGTTCGGCCAGGCTGGGTGTCTGAGGCAGGGGCAGACCGGACGCATCGAATTCGCGGCGCACTTCGCCGGTCCAAGCCGGCTCGCCGTCTTTCACGGTGACGAAGCTGGGGCAGAAGCCAGTGAGGCAGGAGAGGTCAGTATTGCAGGTCGACTGGTTGATGCGGCGCTTGCGGCCGAGCTCGGTTTCTACCGGCTCGACCGACAGACAGTTCGATTTCACCGAACAGTCGCCGCAGCCTTCGCAGACTTCCTGGTTGATGATGACGCGCACGCGGTCGGGCGCGATGATGCCGCGCTTGGACCGGCGGCGTTTCTCTGTGGCGCACATCTGGTCATAGATCATGACCGAGACACCCGGCGTGCCGCGCAGCATGACCTGCACGTCTTCGAGGTCTTCACGGTCATAGATTTTCACGCGGCGCGGCAGGTTCTTCACACCGGCATAGCGGGTCGGGTCTTCGGTCACGATGACGATGGTCTGGACGCCTTCGGCTTCGACCTGCTGTGCGATCTGGGCTGGTGTCTGGCCGGATTCGACGTGCTGGCCGCCGGTCATGGCGACCGCGTCATTGTAGAGGATCTTGTAGGTCATCTTCGCGCCGGACGTGACGGCGGCGCGGATCGCGAGGCTGCCCGAGTGAGAATAGGTGCCATCGCCGAGATTGACGAAGACATGGTCTTCATCGGTGGCCCAGTGCTGACCGACCCAGGCAATGCCCTCGCCGCCCATCTGGCTGGTCATGTCGGTTTTCCGGTCGGGCATGAAGTTCGCCATGTAATGGCAGCCGATACCGGCCAACGCGCGGGAGCCTTCGGGCACGGTAGTCGATGTATTGTGCGGGCAGCCGGAGCAGAAGTGCGGGCTGCGGATCGTGGGTGACGCATTCGTGCGCGCCGCTTCACCGGCGCGGCCGACGCGGTCGAAATAGGCGTTGGCGCGGGCGGTGTCCCAGCCGGCCGGAATGATTTTCATCAGGGCGGTGGCCATTTCGGGAATGGTGATCGACGCAACGTCCGAGAGGAGCGGCTTGCCCTCTGCCGTGCGCTTGCCTTCGATAACCGGGCGCTTCGAATCCGGCAGGTCATAGAGTGCGGCTTTCAGCTGTTCCTCGATCAGCGGGCGCTTGTGCTCGATGACGACGACGCGTTCGAGGCCGGCGCAGAATTCGCGCACGCCTTCCGGTTCCAGCGGCCAGGGCATGGCGACCTTGAAAATGGCGAGGCCGAGACGGCCGGCGTCTTCGGAGGTCAGGCCGATGGCGGCGAGCGCTTCGAACACGTCGCGTGCGGCCTGTCCGGTGACGATGACGCCGATGCGCGGCTTGGGCGATGGCAGGATGACATGGTCAAGCCGGTTGGCGCGGACATAGGCCTGCGCGGCGGGCAGCTTGAAGTGGCGCAGGCGCGCTTCCTTGTCGAGCGGCGTGTCGCCCCGGCGCATGTGGACGCCGGCCTCCGGCAGGTGGAAGGACGGCGCGACAAAGCTGAAACGGTCGAGATCGATATTTACCACGGCGCCGGAATCCATCGTGTCGGCAAGGGCGACGAGGCCGGTCCATGCCCCGCTATAGCGGCTCATGTTCCAGCCGTGGATGCCATAGTCGAGCACGTCCTGGATCGAGGCCGGATTGAGCACCGGGATTTCGGCGTCCGCCATGGCGAATTCCGACTGCGAGGGCAGAGTCGAGGATTTGCAATTATGGTCGTCGCCGATAATCGCGAGGACGCCGCCAAGCGCTGACGTGCCGGCGGCATTGGCGTGCTTGAAGACGTCGCCGGTACGGTCGACGCCGGGCGCCTTGCCGTACCAGATGCCGAAAAGGCCATCGAAGCGCGCGCCGGGGAACAGGCCGAGTTGCTGGCTGCCCCAGACGGCAGTGGCGCCGAGGTCTTCGTTGAGGCCTTCCCAGAACTGGATGTCGTGCAAGTCGAGCAGCGGCTGGACCGCCCGCAATTGCTGGTCATATCCGCCCAGCGGCGATCCGCGATAACCGGAGATGAAGCCGGCCGTATTGACGCCTGACGCGCGGTCGAGGCGCTTGCGGTCAAGCGGCAGGCGCACGAGTGCCTGGATGCCCGTCATGAAGGCATTTCCCTCGACAAGCTCGTATTTGTCGTCCAGCGTCACTTCACGGTGTTTCATTGCTGTGCCATCCTGAATGCCAGTTTGGTAGATTATTGGGCAATTCTAGCGAAATAGCTTGCCTTTCTTGCGCCATTCCGTGTAGTTCGGGGTATAATATGCCTCGAAACAGGGAGTCTTGAAGAAAATTGGCCCAAGAAATTGATACGATTGATGCCCGCATCCTCGACATCATCCAACGCGACGCGAGCCTTTCGGTTGCGGATATTGCCGACCGTGTCGGCCTGTCTTCGTCGCCGTGCTGGCGCCGGATCAAGCGCATGGAAGAGGCGGGCTTCATCACCGGTCGCGTCACACTGCTGGATAATTTTGCCCTCGGCCTGAATTTCGAGGTGATGGCGAGCGTGAAACTGGCGCTGCCGAGCCGGGCAAATCTCGAAGCGTTCGAAGCTATCGTGCAGAACTGGTCGGAAGTGATCGAGTGCATGACGGTCACCGGTGCGGTCGACTATATGATCCATGTGGTGACAACCGACATGCATGCCTATGACAATTTCCTGCGCGACAAGCTGCTGGGCTCGGCGCTGGTGTCGGACGTGCAGTCGCGCATCGTGGTGCGCGTGTCGAAGCGGACGACGGCGTTGCCGCTGGGCCTTGTCAGTGACCGGTTGAAGTCCTCCTGAACCTGCCGGTCAGTTCGCCGAGGCGTGGAGCGTTGGCCGGTAGCCCGCAGCCAGGGCGGCGCAGGTGGCGCGCGGGGTGAGGCGCTGGGCGCGGGCGGGGAGCGGCGCGGGGGCGCCATAACCGCCGAAGGACCAGGCGCGGGCCGTGTTCCCCCATTTGAGGAACGCCTCGCCACCCAAGGTAAAGAAGGCCGCATCGGGCAGGGCGGCGGGGTCCACCGTTTCGCGGTCACAGTCACCCTTCATGACAGACTGGATCTCGCCCGCGATGAGGGCGTCGACATGACTGACGGGTTCCCTGGCGGACACACGGCCCGCCTTGTCCAGTGCCGCACGGAAGGCGAGGGCGTCGGGGCGGCGGCATTCGTAGCAGGGCCGGTGGCCACCGGCGAGGGCGGTGGCCTCGTCGAGGAAGAAGAGTTCGGTATAGAGGCCCGGCTGCATCAGCGGGCGTTTGCGGCCCTTGAAGTCCAGCACACAGATGATCCAGCGCTGGCTGGTCCAGTGGCGGGGTTTCAGCGTCTGGTCCGGTGTGTGGATACAGCCGCCGCGATTACCCATGAACAGGCCGCGATCCGGCACGGCGTGAATCTCGCCGAAGGGGTCAACGCGGTTCGGTAGGGGCATGGGTTTTCTCCGTCTCAAACGCAAAAGCCCGGACAGTGCGGTTGCACGGCCCGGGCTTCCAATTGGCAAGAAGCCGGATGGGCCTAGAAGCGTTCCACGGCCATGGCGATGCCTTCGCCGCCGCCGATGCAGAGTGACGCCATGCCCTTCTTGACGCCGCGGTCTTCCATGGCAGCCAGCAGGGTGATGATTATGCGGGCGCCGGACGCACCGATCGGGTGGCCCATGGCGCAGGCGCCGCCGTTGACGTTCAGCTTGTCATGGCTGATGCCGAGTTCCTTCATGGCGATCATCGGGACGACCGCGAAGGCTTCGTTGACTTCCCAGAGGTCGACATCGCCGATGCTCCAGCCGGCTTTTTCGAGGGTCTTTTTCATGGCAGGCACAGGCGCGGTGGTGAAATATTCCGGCTCGTGTGCGTGGCTGGACGAGGCGACGATCTTGGCGATCGGCGTCAGGCCGCGTTTCTTGGCTTCCGACAGGCGCATCAGCACCATGGCAGCCGCGCCGTCGGAAATACCCGAGGCGTTGGCGGCCGTGACCGTGCCGTCTTTCGAGAAGGCCGGACGCAGGGTCGGGATCTTGTCGGGCATGGCGGTGCGGGGCAGTTCGTCACTGTCGACAATCGTGTCGCCCTTGCGGCCCTTGATGGTGACCGGCGCAATCTCGCGCTTGAACTTGCCATTCTTGGTGGCGTTCTGGGCGCGGGTCAGCGTTTCGAGCGCGTAGGCGTCCTGCTGCTCGCGCGTGAATTGGTATTCGCCGGCAATCTTGTCAGCGAAGAGACCCATCGGGCCTTTCGAATAGGCGTCCGACAGGCCGTCGAGGGCCATATGGTCTTCCGACGTCATCGCGCCATACTTGTGGCCCTTGCGGACGTTCAGCAGGTGGGGCGCATTGGTCATGGATTCCATGCCGCCGACGATGACGATGGTGGCGTCGCCCGCCATGATGGCGTTGCGGCCCATGACGGTGGCCTGCATGCCGGACCCGCACATCTTGTTGATCGTGGTGGCCTCGAGGCCCTTGTCTTCACCGGCCTTGAAGCCAGCCTGGCGGGCAGGGGCCTGGCCCTGGCCTGCGGGAAGGCAGTTGCCCATGATGATTTCGTTCGCTTCGCCGGGCTTCAGCTTCGCTTCGGCAACAGCCGCCTTGACGGCGATGGCGCCGAGCTCGTTAGCGCTGAGGCTGGCGAGATCGCCGAGCAGGCCGCCCATCGGGGTGCGGGCCATACCGACGATGACGACGGGATCTTGTTCAGACATTCGGGTTCCTTCCAGAGAATATTTTCTTGCAGTTGCGAACACATAGGCGCTTTGACGCGGCGGTCGTCAAGACCGGGTCCAAATCACGATCCCGCGCGCACCAGCACGAGCGGCCACAGCCCTTGTTGAGGGTGCGGCGGCAAGGGGAAAGATTTTGCGTGGACGCCCGCCCAGGACGTGTCGGGCCAGCCGGGCGCGACGGAATCCGGGCAGGATGGTTTGCCAAAGGCCGGAAAAGTGGAATCGCGGGGAAGGGCGGGCAAAGCGGCGACCCGCGCGGCGTGCGCAATGTCGCAGGCGCGCTGCCAGGCGAGCCTGGCCGGGGCCTCGCAATGGTAAATGCCGGGGGCACGCGGAGCATCGCCCAGACGCAGCACGCGGATGCGACCGGTAACATGGCAGAGTTCGACGAGCAGTTCGCGGCCATGGCGCCGCTGCGCGCGGCGCAGGAGCATGAGCTGAATCCACACCCAGGGCCGCATCCAGATCGGGACGCAGGCAAGCAGGGAGGCGATTTCAGCCCGGGTCATGGGGCGGCAGAGGTGGTTCGGTTTGTCTGAACAGATTCCGGTCACTTGCTAAGTGGATTTCTGCCCTTTGGGTTATGCCGCAACCGGGATTAGCAGCGACGGGCTGAAGTAAGCCTGATCTGGCGTTTGCCGGTCAAGCGATGAGTGTGGCCTTTTGGTATTGTAGAAGGTGATGTATCGGCTGATCCCGGCCCGTGCGTCCGGCACGCTGGCATAGGCACGTAGGTAAATCTCTTCGTATTTGATGGAGCGCCAGAGACG